>DATNEN010000054.1:0-3443 GCA_035552975.1 Steroidobacteraceae bacterium | reverse complement strand
CTGCAGCGCCACCTCGGAGAAGCCCTGCGCGCGTTGCAACGCCGCGATCGCGTGCGCCAACAGCATCGTCGCGCATGCCAGCCGTAGCAGGAGAAGCCCTACTCCAGGCGCACCGGAAGCGAACGTTGAGAAGAGTCGCCGCACAGCAAGCCAACCATAGCGAACTGGACGCCGGCGGCAACGTCCAAAAGATAGTAACGGACGCTCTTGTGGCGGCTTCAGGGCGCGATGATACCGCGCTTGAGTCCCATCATCGCCGCCTGGGTACGGTCCTGAACGCCCAGTTTTGACAGAATCGTGCGGACCTGCCACTTCACGGTCGTTTCGGTGGAGGACATCATCCTCGCTATCTCCTTGTTGGGCTTGCCCTGGGCAATCAGCTGCAGGACTCGGACTTCGGTCTCCGTGAGCATGTCATCGGCGACGTGCTCGGCAAGCTCGTACGAAACCTCGGGCGAGACGAATCTCCTGCCGGCATGGATGGCGCGAATCGTATCCAGCAGCGCGCGCTCCAGGCTGTCCTTCAGCATGTAAGCGCGGGCTCCTGCCTGCATCGCGCGGCGCGCCTGTACATCACCCGCATACGTGGTCAGAACGATGATCCGCGCGTCGGGAAATTCACCGCGAATCGCGCTGATCGCATCCACTCCGCTCATTTCCCGCATTTGCAGGTCCATCAGGGTCACGTCCGGCCGGTGAGCCCGGAACTGCTGGATCGCCTCATGGCCGTTGGCCGCCTCAGCCACGAGTTTGAGATCGGGCTCGGTCGAGAGCAGCAGAGCGATGCCCCGACGAACGATGGGATGGTCGTCGACCGCGAGGACGCGAATGGGCAAGGGTGCATTCATATTCAGCTCGATGCCGGCGAATCCCTGCGCCGCGCGGCGGGGTAGGCCCTCGATGCCGGAATGATGAGCTCCACTTCCATGCCCGCGTTGGGTGCGCTCCAAAGCGCGAGCTTTCCGCCCGCGAGTGCGGCACGCTCACGCATACCGCGCAGCCCGAAGTGTCCCGTGCGGCCCCCCGCAAGGATCCTGGGGTCCGTTCCACGACCGTCATCGCGTACGCGCAGCCGAAACTCGCTCGCATCGTAGCGCAACTCCACCTCGATCTGGGCCCCCTGCGAGTGGTGGACGGCGTTGCGCAGCGCCTCGGCCGCGATCCGGAAGATCTCGTCCCGCTCGATAGGATGCAGCGACCGCACCGTGCCCTGCACTTCGACGCGCACGGATGGCGCCGCGGCGCCCTGCCGTTCAACGATCAGCTCTTTCGCCAGCCGTGCGATCGGAGCCGCAAGGTCGCTCGACTCCTCGACGGAGAGGCGCAGACCCTGCACCGCCTCCCGCCCTTCCCTGATCGCGTGCCCCGCCTGGTCGACCGCATCCGCGAGCACTTCGCGCGCCTTCTCCGGCTCTCTCGCGAGCAGGCGTAGCGCGGCTCCGAACTGCAGCAGGACGCCCTGGAAGCTCTGCAGCAAGGTGTCATGCAGGTCTCGCGCGATCCGCATGCGCTCCTGGACACGCGCGTCGAGCGTCCTGTTGAACTGAAGTGCCAACTGCCGCGCACGCAGCCAGTAGAGGAATAACAGCAGCGCAACGAACGCCGTGCCGCAGGCGCTGCGGAACCATAGCGTTTGCCAGAACGCCGGGGCGATCGAGAAGTCGATCGAGGCGCCCCGCTCATTCCACACACCGCTGTTATTGCTGGCGATGACATGGAATCGATAGTCGCCCGGGGGCAGATCGGTATAAAGCGCCAGGCGTCGATTACCCGCATCAGACCAATCGCGATCCCTGCCGTCGAGCCTGTAGCGAAACCGGTTCGCCTGCGGGGCAACCAGACTCAGAGCCTGGTAATCGATCTCGAGATCGCGGGTTCGTGGCGGCAAGCGCAAAGTCGCCGCAGTACGGGCCAGCAGGTTCTGCCAGTAGAGCCTTCCGTCGGCAACGACTCGCTCGATGTGTACCGGCGGTGGCAGTCTGTTGAAGACGATGTGATGTGGGTCGAGCACCTGGACACCACCGCCCGACAGAAACCAGATCTTCCCGTCGGCGGCCATGGCGGCACGCGGACCGAACGAAGTCGCTGAAGTGCTGCGCAGTCTCACGCCATCCTGCGGACCCAGAACTGTCGCCTCGATTCTCTCATTCGGGTGGCCAATCCACGCGGAAAGCTCCGGCCGGGCAATGCGTACCAGGCCGCAGGCAGTGTACAACCAGAGCGAGCGCTGGTCGTCTTCGAGGGTCCACATGGCGGTATCGCACGGCAGACCGTTCTTGCTGCTCAGCGTAACGATGCGCCCGTTCTCGAGCCGACTCACGCCTCCCATCGTTGCGACCCACAGCACGCCATCCTCGAGCCGAAGATCGGCGACTTGGCCCGCAGCGAGCCCGTCGGCCGCCGTGTAGGACGCGCGCACCCGCCCGTCCTTGAAATACGACACGCCACCGCCGCCCCAAAATCCCAGCCACAGCCCTCCGCGCTGCGGGTCGGAAAGCAGTACCGAGACATTCTGATGACGTCCAAGACTCGACCAGGGGATCCGCTCGACCAGTCTGCCATCACGCAGGTGCAGGAGACTCTGCTGACCTGAGAGCCACAGATTGCCCGCGTCGTCACCGGTGATGCTGTTCACCTCGCCGCCCGGCACTCCGGGTATGGCGATGTACCGCCCGTGTTTCAGGTAGCCGAGCCCGCGGTCCGTGAATGCCCAGATTCCGCCGGAATGATCCTGAAACAGGGATTGCACGGAGTCATCGGGAAGCCCGCTTGCCCGAAGGTATGTCTTCACCTTGCCGTTCTGCCATCGCGCCAGACCGTCATGTGTCCCTATCCAGATACTCCCGTCCGAGGCCGCGAGCACCGCACTGGTTACATCGCTCGGCAACCCCTGTCTCACGGAGATGGTGCTTACCGGCAGCTCCCGAAAGCGATCCAACCCCCCGGTAGTGGCAACCCACACACTGCCTTCACGATCCTCGAAGAGGCTGAGGACGATATCGCCCGAGAGGCCGTCCGCTTGAGTGAACGTCTCCGTCCGGCCGTTATGGATATGGATGAGCCCGCGCTCGATGGTTCCGATCCAGAGGCCCCCGTCGCGGTCCCGCAGCAGCCTGTTCGAGTCGCTGATCGTGATCGGATAAGGCTTCACCTCATCGCCGACGACCCGCATCAGACCGCCATTGTGCACAGCCATCAGCAGCTGCCCGGGGCCGGAACGGGTCAGGCCGATCGGCCCCGAGTTCGGCAACACGGTGCCCCCCAAGGGCGTTGCGCTGTTGAATCGCTTCGGGGTGCCCGGCTTGATGCGCCAAAGCCCGGTCTGTGCGCCTGCCCAGAGAGTGCCCGAGCCGTCCTCGTAGGCCACCCAGACGCCCGTGCCGAAGTCGATTTTCGAACCGTAGCAATGTGCACGGCCATCCCGCAGTGCGCAGAGCTGGCCG
>DATNEN010000053.1:0-21078 GCA_035552975.1 Steroidobacteraceae bacterium | reverse complement strand
CCTGTCCCTCGTGCCTGGCATGCGGATACTCGACGCCGGATGCGGAACGGGTGAAGCGCTGCAGTGGCTGGGAGAGGCGACGCGCGGCCAGGGTGAGCTCATCGGCATCGACCTCTCCCTTGCGCACGTCTCGGCGGCCCGCGCCCGACAGGTTCCGAACACGAAGCTCTTTCACGGGGACTTGCTGGCGGCGCCGGTCGCTCCGCAGAGCGTAGATCTTCTGTGGTGCGTCAACACGATAAATCACTTGCGCGAGCCGTTGCGTGGAGCGCGTCTGATGCGGTCGCTCCTGCGCCCAAGCGGCCGCATCGCCCTGGGACAGAACTCGCTGGTGCCCGATATGTTTTTTGCATGGGACGCGCGACTCGAGCGTCTGACGAACGAGGCGGTGCGGGAGTACTATCGGCATCGCTACCGCCTGCATGAGCGCGATCTCACCGCGGTGCGCAACCTCGTCGGTCTGCTGCACCAGAGCGGATTTCGCGATATCAGAGCGCGCACGCTGCCGATAGAGCGGATCCAACCTCTACGCCAGGCGGATCGGGACTATCTTCTGGAGGCCATTTTTCGCGCCACCTGGGGAGAGCGCCTGCGTCCCTATCTTTCAGCAGAGGACTTCGCAGAGCTCACCCGCCTGACGGACCCGGACCAGCCGCAGTTTGCTTTGCGCCGTGCGGACTTCCATTTCCTGCAGACCTTTACTCTGGTGACGGGCGAGGCAGGCACGTGAGGACGCCGCACTCCTCAGTGCCCACACACCTCTCGATACAGCTCCTCGAACCGGTACGCCGTGTAGTCACCGTCTTCCTGAACGGCGCGGCGCCAGGCGGCCTCGGCAATGCGCATGCGCAGACCTTCATCCTCCAGAAGTCCCCGGATCGCACGCGCGAGGCTCTCCGCATCGCCCACCGGCACAGCGATGGCGGCCTCAGGCGCCCACTCAGCGATGTGCCCGACGGCAGTGCCGACTGTCGGCACACCGGTGGCAGCGGCCTCGAGCATGACGAGGGGGCCGGCTTCGTGCCGCGAAGAGTGGACGAGCACGTGCGCCGCCGCGACGCGCAACCGAAGCTCTCGTTGTGTTTCGAAACCCAGGAAGCGCACTCGGTGGTTCAGCCGGAGCTGCGCGGCGAGCCGATGAATTTCGCCCTGCAGGGTGTCCTCGCCGATGACTTCCAGCTCGAAGTCGAGTCCGGCTGCTTCCAACAGACTCATCGCGCGCAGCAGCGTCCCCTGGTCTTTGACCCGGTTGAGGCTCGCCACATGCAGCAGACGCGCCCGGCTTCCCGGCGTACGGGGAACCGGTTCCCGGGGAGTCCAGATGTCCAGATCCACTCCCAGGGGTACGCGACGTGCCTCGAGCCCGAGCCGGGCCAGGTGCTCGATCATCGGAGCGCTGGCCGCTGTCAGCACCGTCGCGGCCCGGAGCACCAGCGCTTCGCGAGCCTTTCCCCGCCAGGTCAGCCTGCCTCCATAGTGGATATCGTGCAGCGCCGCCAACTCGCCACCGGCCAGATGGATGAGACAAGGAAGGCGGAGGGTCCCGGCGGCCACGGCCGCGACCAGCCCGCAGCTTCCCGACCAGATCGAGTGAACCACGTGCACGGGCGCAGCCCGATGCAGGGCGCGAATCTTGGCGACCGCCCTCCTCCGAGTCCTCCCCAGCCCGATGTTGTGGATGTGAGCCCCTGCCAGTGGCCACTCGCCGGGAGCCGGTTCCTGGTTCAGGGCGATGACCTGCACGTCGTGCCGGCGCGAGAGCCGTCCGATGAGCGTGATCAGAGCGGGGACTACTCGCCGGTCACCACAGCGGTCGACCCCACCCGGCACGACCAGAATGATGCGCATCGCTGCAGACACCGCTTCTAGTCCGGGCGCCGGGAAGCCAGGTATTGGCGCAGCGCTTGGGTGGCTTCCATTGGATGACGGCCACGGCGCAGCACAAAGGCACCGAGCTTTGCAGTTCCCCTTTGAAACGTACGCCATTGAGGCTGACCAGCAGCGTAACCCTGTTCGGCCGCCATCATCGTGCTCGCCTGCGCCGCCGACACAGGTTGCAGCAATGGACCCGACCCCGCGTTCTGCGCCGAGAGAAAGATCACTCCGACGAGCCTCGGAGCCGTTGCCGCCAGGTGGAACCCGTGACACCGCAAATCCACTTCGAACTTGCTGACGCCGCTGCGGCGCCGGATGACTGGGGAGCGGCGGATGGCAGCCGCCTGCGGCCTCCGGCCAAGCCATCTCAACGAGTCAGCCCGCACGTGCAGAAAGTTGGCGATGCCGGTGGCGCGCAGCGACTGCGCGTGAACGAATACACTGTCTTCGGACACGAACTCCAGACCCTGCAGCAGCCAATGCAGAGCCAAAGTGGACTTGCCGGCCCCGCTTGCGCCCATGAGCAGCACTGCCCGTCCGGCGTGCGCAACGCAGGCGGCATGCAGAGGGACGAGGCGCTGCACGCGAGCCGCGAGCGTGAAGACCGCAAACTCGATGAGCTCGTAGCGCGTGTGATACGGGAAACGCAACATGCTTGCCGGGACGCAGACCAAGGCGGAGCGCTCACGCTCGGAAAAAACCGCGAACCTGGCGGAGGCGGGCGCGCCTCCCAGAAAGCCGGCTCCCGAGAACATCCGCAAGGGCGCGGGCTCGGCGCGCCGGCGATGTGGCTCGCCTGCGGGAGCCAACTCGAGCCTCACGCGCATGCGCGGCACCGGCTTGCCCAATCGATGCGCGGGCAGCCCGGCATAGGCAACGTCCACCAGGCGCAGCAGCTCTTCGCTGTTGCTCTCGAAGCGGAACTCGCCGCCCAACAAGTGCAACGGCGGGCGCGTGAGTGCGGCTACGTCCTCACCGAACGGGTCGCGAAGGATTGCAGCGGCGATGTCAGGAGCGGCTCGGGTCATGTCGATGAGGCCGGAACATGAGCAAGGTATTCAAAGATTCGGCGTCGCGCCCCGAGGCGCCTGCGGAACGACTGCGGGATACTCAGGACGCATTCGACAGCGTGGCTGGCGATTATGACGGACCGCGGGGCAACAACGCGCTGATTCAGCGAATGCGCGCCCGGATGTGGCACTGGCTCGATTCGACCTTCAGCGCCGCCAGCCGCCTCATCGACATCGGCTGTGGCACGGGCCTCGATGCAATCCGCATGGCCCGTCTCGGTCATCACGTGACGGCGCTCGACTGGTCGCCCCGCATGGTGCAACGGACGAGAGAGCGGGCTGAGCGCGAGCAGCTCTCCGACCGCGTTCGATCTCTGGTGATCGGGGGTCACGAGCTCGAGCGCCTCGAGGACAATGGGGTCTACGACGGAGCGTACTCCGATCTGGGCCCATTGAATTGCGTGCCGGACCTGGCGGCGATGTCGGCTCAATGCGCGCGCCTGATCAAGCCCGGCGGCGCCCTCGTCTTTACGGTGATCGGCAGGCTGTGCCCGTGGGAAATCCTGCACTACGGCATACGCGGCCGCTGGGCTCGGGCCAAAGTACGGTTCGCGCGAGGATTCACGCCTGTCAGCATGAACGGGCACACTATCTGGACGCACTACTACTGGCCGCGGGAGTTCGCGCGCGCGTTCTCGGGCGAGTTCTCCTTGAGTCAGGTTCGCGGACTGTGCATCCTTTCTCCGCCTCCCTATCTGACCTGGCTCCACGAACGATATCCGCAGGTGGATCGGGCGTTGTGGCGAATCGACCAGCGGCTTGCCGCCTGGCCGGTCGTGCGCTCGCTCGGCGATCATTTTCTGATCATCCTGCGCAGACGCTGAGACGGCACGGCCGGCGCGCAGCGGGCAGGCTCGGGCCCCGGGCGAAATAACGTTCCTGACATGCCGACAGCGCGATCCTTCGATCTGGATCGCCCACGGATGAGACGATTGAGAGGCTCCTCGTACAGGACGAACAGAGCAACCGCGACCAACCACGTGCCCACGAATGTCGCCACGACATACAGCGGGCGCACGCTCATGACACCGGGAATGCGGGTGCTGACATAGCCGATGATCGGCACGTGCAGCAGGTAGAAAGAATAGGAACCGCGACCCATCAGCCCCGCGACCCGGCCCGAGAGAATTCTCGACACCAGAGTGCTCTCGCGGATCAGTCCCAGGTACAGCAGAGCGATCGGCGCTGGAATCAACACATTGTTGATCAAGAGAATGGCGTATACATCCAGTTGCGGACGGCGATAAACGAAAGCCATGGCGAGGATGAGCAGCCCCACGCCCGCTGCCCCGGCGGCGGTACGCCAGCGTCCCCTCGTGACCGCCGCGGCCTTCTCGAGCCGCAGAACCATGAGCGCCAGCCAGACTCCGGCGAAAAACTCGACAAAGTGCCCGAAGAACGTGGTCGTCAGGACGAACATCGGCGTGTGCAGGAGCTCGAGCTGGCGGCGGGAGATGCCCAGCGCCGCCGCGGCGAGCACGCCAGCCAAAGCGAATGACCACGCCAGGCCGCGGCGGCGCGCCAGCAGCAGGAAGGCCGGGGCGAGGAAGTAGAAGCACTCCTCGACGGTCAACGACCAGCTGGGAGGAATGAGCAGCGGCGTGCCGTGGAACAGCGCATGGGTCAGAGTGTAGTTCCTCAGCAGCGTCAAGGGATCGGCATGCTGACCCAACAGGACGACGACGCTCAGGATCAGGAAGTAGATCGGATAGATGCGTGCGAAGCGGTTCACGAAGTACTTCCAGAGCCATGCGCGCTGCAGCTGCACCTGCTCGTAGTAGATTCTCGTGATGAGGAAACCGCTCAGCACGTAAAAGAACGCCAGGACATTGATGATGATGTGAGAGTCCGGCCACGGAGAGTAGTGGTCGAAGAACACCACGCTTGCACCCAGAGCCCGCACTCCCGTCAGAGCCGGGTACTTCTCCGTCCCGAGCTGAGCCCTGGAGCCGGCCGCGCTGCTCACGGGAGCCTCGGGTCCGGTCGCGTGAATTTGCGGGAACGCAGGGGTCGAGCGCGCACGGCCAACGAGGCGCCGCGCGCTGTTATCATTCCCGCATGGGCTCGACGATATCGACTGGCGAGGAGTATCTCGAAGCCATCCGCGCCCGGGAATCGGACCGCAACGCGCGCCGGGCCTTCCAGAGCACGGTCATGAAGGTCGCCGGCCCCGGCAGTCACCTTTTCGACTTCGGCGCCGGCCCCGGCATGGACGCGAAGTTCTATGCCGGGAAAGGCCTGCAGGTCGCGGCATACGATATCGAGCCGCGTATGTGCGCCGCATTTCGCCGTCACTGTGCCGAGGAGATCGCCAGCGGGCAGGTGCAACTGTTCGAGTGCGGCTACCGGGAATTCCTGGAGCGGCAGATCCCGGAAATCCGCGCGCGCTGCGCGATCGACGTGGTCACCGCCAACTTCGCTCCCCTGAGTCTCATCGACGATCTGCACGAGCTGTTCGCGGGCCTGCATGCACTCACCCGCCCCGGGGCTCTGATCCTCGCCAGCGTTCTCAACCCGCAGTTCTTCGGTGACTGGCGCTACGGATGGTGGTGGGCAAACCGACTCCGCTACTGGCGCGACGGCCACTTCAGCGTGCGGGGCGAGGACTTCAACGTCTACCGGCGCTCGTACGAGAACTTCGCTTCCCTGGCGCAGCCGTATTTCACACTGCGGGCCACTATTCGAGGTCTCCCCGACAACACTGCGCCCAGCTCCTCGGGGCGCCTGGCGCTCCTGACGAGCCGCTACACATTTCTTCTGTTCGCGAGACGGTGAGCCCATGCGGTTACCTGTCCCGAAGGCTCTGCGGAATCGACTGAAGCCAACGCCGCAATGGCTTGCGATCACGCTGCAATCGCCGCAGACGCCCGTGCGCGTCACAGTGGAGACCCGAGGGGCCGAGATAGACGTCACGGACAACAACTCCATCGCGGCCCTTCATCCCTTGACGATCCGGTTGGGCCTGGACGCGCCTCTGGGCGCGACGGTGCAGCGGGAGCGGGAGATATCGCTGAGATTCGTGGATCGGACCATCGATCGCACGCTGGGAAGACTGCAGCTCACCTACTTGCGCGAATGGCGCACCGCCGGAGCGCGGCTCGGTCTGTTTGAGGTGACCGGGGGCAGGCATCGTTGCGCGGGCTGGCCGCGCAGAGCGTGGGACACGTGGATGTATGAGCGCGCCGCTCGCCACATTCCGCCGGAGCGGCAGCTGATGCCGCCTGCGGCCGTCGAGCAGCTCATGGTATTCAACCTGTGTCCGCGCCCCGTATTCTTCGTCGCGGTCGACGATGGCCGCAACAGCAACCTCTTTCCCATGGACCTCGTAGGTCCGATGGCCCCCGAGCACTTCACGCTCGCGCTGCGCAACACCAGTCCATCGGTGGCGACGATCAAGAACGCGCGCCGGTTGGTGATCGCGGATGTTCCGGGCGATGCCGCTCAGATCGCGCATCGGCTCGGAGCGCATCATCGCGAGCAGAACATCAACTTCGAGTCGCTGCCGTTCGAGGTGCGGCGCTCGCAGCGATTCTCCTTGCCCGTGCCAGCCATCGCCGCGCGCGCACGGGAGATTGAGATCCTCGATTTCCAGACCGTGGGCTCGCATACGCTGTTCGTCGGGCGCATCTGCACGGAGCAGATGCTCGGGAGCGGCGCACGCCTGTTTCATACCAGCGGGATTCATCAACGTTTCAGAGCCAAAGGCGGTCGAGCGTTCGATGAGGCCTCGCTCACGAGGGCAGGCTGAACGATCTGTCCGGCGGCGAGCTCATAGATCCGTTCACAGTAGCGCAGGGCGCTCTGGCGATGCGCGACGATGAGCATCGTCCGGCCCGAGCCCGCCAGCGCTTTCAGGATTTCCCGTTCCGCGTCCTCGTCGATGGCGCTGGTGGCCTCGTCCAGGATGAGCACGGAGGCGTCGCGATAGAGCGCGCGGGCGATTGCCAGCCGCTGCCGCTGCCCACCGCTGAGCTGCGCGCCGCGCTCGCCCAGCACCGTGTCGTATCCGTTCGCAAGCGAGTCGATGCACTCCTGCAGGCATGCCAGCCGGCAGGCAACGCGCAGCCGTTCCCTGTCGATCTGGCGGGAGGGCACTCCCAGAGCGACATTCTCAGCCAGCGAGCAGTCGCAGAGGTAGATGTGCTGCGGAACGTAGGCGATGGTGGTTTGCCAGGCGGCACAGTTGTGCTCATCCAGCGCTACGCTGTCGATTTCGACGGTGCCGGAGCTCGGTGACAGCAGGCCACTGATCAAGTCCAGCAGAGTGGTCTTGCACGAGCCGTTGCTGCAGATGAAGCCGGTGATCGAGCCGGCGGGAATGCGCAGATCGACGCCGGCCACGGCCGGCGGACGGGCAGGAGTGTGTGAGTACGTCACACCGCGCAGGCAGATCTCCGTCAGGGGCCGGCCATGCCAGGACTGAGCCGCGCTGCGATCCCCGGCACGCTCTCTCTCCCGGGCGCACTGCAGGTCCGGTGCAATGAGCCGCAGCGAGCCGCGATCCGCTCGAATTCGCACCGCGGCCAGGTAGACCTGCTGCAGTGCCGGGAGCAGCCGGTAGACGGCGAAACCGGTGAACGTCAGCTGGGCGATCCAGGCGCCGTTGTTCGCGCCGCCGACGCTGAGTGATAGGGCAACGGCGACGAGAACGCAGGCAGTGGCGCACTCGAGGATGTACTTCGGACTCTGGGAAATGGCCAGAGTGGAGACGACGGTCTGCGAGATCGAGCGGCAGCACTGCCCGAATCGGGCCACGAACGTGCTCTGGGCGTGCGTCAGGAGAATTTCCTTGATGGCGCCGAAGCTCTCATTGACGATCCGGGTGCGCTCGGCATATTCGCAGCTCTCGATGCGGCCGTTGCGCAGTAGACGACCCCGCACCGCGGCATAAACGGCGGCATAGCCTGCGCCGAGGCCGACAAACGCCGCGGTCGCCACGGTGGGGTTGAAGATCATGATCGAAACCACGATGCAGATCGCTGTCACGGCGTTGGTCACCAGGATCAGGCAATGGCGCAACACGCCGCCGGTGACCCGGTCGGTCTCGCGCAGTACGCGGCTGGTGAGCAGCGCGCTGTTGGTCGAGACGTGAAATCCGTAGCCGCGCTGCAGATACTCCTCGAACAGGCTCACGTGCAGCCAGTCTCCGACGCAGTAGGAGAAACGGTCGATCGCCAGCGAGCCGCACAGGTTGACGGCGTTGGTGAGCACTGTCACGGCGGCGAATGCCACTCCGAGTGCGAGCGCGAACTGCCGCTCGTCGGTAAACCCTCCGTGCTGAAAGAAGTACAGCAACGCGGAGTGGCGGGTGATCGCCTGGGGATCGGCCAATACGGTGAAGAAGGGCAGAATCGCTGCGAGACCGCCGACGGTGCACAGTGCCATGAGCAGCGAGAGAAGTTGCACGCCCACCAGCTGCTGTCGCCGCCGGCCGTCGAGCAGACGCCAGACTTCCAACAGCACGCTCATTTCGTGCTCCGCTCGGCGAGCGCACGGGTGCTGTCGCGGTCATTGCGGATCACCCGTACCGCGGCCGCTGGCAGCAGCACTCGGGCAAGGGTGGACGCGGCCCCGTCGCGCCATGCTTTGTGACGCCAGGAATAACGCAGGCTGCCGGATAGCGTCGCGAGCGCCCGGCGCCGCTGTCCGCCCTGGGCATACGCTCGCGCGAGGCTGGCTGCGCATTTGGCCCGCCGCCACTGCAGTACAGCGGGGGTCTGCAATGCGATGCCGGATCGCTGGACTTTCTCGAGCATGCGCGCGAGGTCCTTCAGGCACGTCAGCTCGTCCGTAGAGTGTTCCGTGTGGCGGCGCACCAGCGTCAGCGGCTGATCGACGAGGTCTGCCTCGCTGCGGGCGGCAAGCCGCAGCCACAGCTCGTAGTCCTCGCACGAGATCAATTGTTCGTCGAATCCGCCCAGCTCCTCCAACACCCTGCGGGCGACCAGCACGCTTGGCGTGGCGATGGTCACCTCCTCAGCGATCAACCTGTCCAGGATCCATCCGCCGGCGACCTTCAGCCGCCCGTGGCCGGCGTCGCCGCCATCGATGACGGCGCAACCCGTCAGGCTCCATTCGTGCTCGGGGTGGGCGGCGAGCGAGTCGATCTGCCTTTCCAGCTTGGAGGAATCCCACAGGTCATCGGAGTCCAGGAACGCGACCCACTCGCCTCGTGCATGGCGCAGGGCGGTGTTGCGCACGATCGCCGGCCTGCCGGTATGTTGCAGCCAGATGAGCCGGATCCGGGGATCAGTGAGTCCGCGCAGGTAGGCCTTCGTTTCCTCCTGGGAGCCGTCGTCAGCGACGAGCAGCTCCCAGTCGCGATAGGACTGCGCAAGCACGGAAGTGACCGCCGGCCGCAGAAAATGCAGGCGATCGAATGTCGGCAGAATGACAGACACCGCCGGAGTGGCGCTCGAGCGCTCGGTGTGGGCCGGGTGCGCAGCGGAGGCCGGGTGCACGGCGGGGACCGGGTCCACGGCGCACGCCGAGTCACTCATGGCCGAGCGACGCTCGCGGTCGCGCCAGGATCGACGCACTGAGCGTCGCGCCACCCAGGAGTATGTCCTGGTACGCGGCATTGAGTTTGCGGCCCACTGCCGCGAACGACAGCTCGCGTTCGAAGTGAGCGCGAGTCCTGGTCCGCTCTGGCTCCCTCGGCCGGTGGGCCATCTCCAGGAGTGCCGCGGCAAGCGCACCCGGCTTCTCGCACGGCCACAGCGCACCCACGGATCCGTTGCCCGTGAGGCTGCGAAACGAGGGAATGTCGGTCACGACGGGCGGCAAGCCGCAGGCAAGGGCCTCGATCACCGAGTAGCCGCTGCCTTCGCGGTGACTGCCGAGCACGAACAAGTCCGCGGCTCGCATGCAGGACTCGATGCGCTCGTGAGCAACTCGTCCCAGCAGATGAACACGCTGGCGCAACCGCTCGTCGGCGCTGATGCGCCGTTCGACTTCGGCGAGCAGGGGCGCCGTCCCGAAGCAGCACCACAATTCCAACTCAGGCAGCGAGCGCACCGCCTCGCTCATACCCGCCAACACAGTGCGCGGGTCCTTGTTGCCGTCGAGATGGCCCACCCACAGCACGCATGGATCACCACGGAGACCGGTTGCGCGCCGCGCCTCGGCCTGATCTCCGGGGGTGAAACGACTCGGAGACTCCGGGACCGCGTATACACGCATCGGCGTACGTATCAGTCCGGCGCGAACGAATGGTTGCGCCTGCTCGACGGAGCAGAATGACACAGCGGCGACACCTGCCAATCCCCGTCGCCAGCGCCCGCGTCGCCACCAGCGAGGCGGCCGACTGGCGTGATCCTGCAACAGAATCGGAACACCCGGAGCCGCTTCTGACAACGCACTGACGTCGCGCGGAAAATCCAGCCCGTGCACGTGCAGGACATCGGGGTGGAGTCGACTAAGACTCCCAGCCAGCGTCTCGCTCTGTGCCGAGGGCGCACTGAGCCGGTCCCGCTGCTGAATCAATGCCTGGCGACCGAACGGGAAGAAGTCGTAGCGGATGTCGTTGCGCACGACGGATTGGGTATGCGTGCTGGCCTGCAACACCGAGACGCGCACGCCAGCGCTGGCGGTGGCTTCCGCGATGTCCACCAGCGATGGCCAATCCTCCAGGAGCTGCGTAGGCTCGCGCCGGCGCGGATCGCTGAAGAAGCCGACATGCACGGCATGGATCGACTGTGGCATGCGATTCGTGTCCGGAGGTCTCAGAGACTCAGCACCCGCGGGTCCTTGAGTTTGATGACCTTCTTCCACAGATCCAGCTCCCAGGGGCGGTCGTACCTGCGATAGCGGTAGCGCCACGAGGCCAGCGCCCGCAAAGTCGACTTTCCCAGCGAGGGGGCTCTGATGTCCATTACGGTCGGGAAGCGGCATCCCAACACCGTGGTGAAGTCACGGATGCGCCGGCGCAGACGTTCGGAGAGCCACGGAGCGCCGGAATGACACCAGTACTGGTGCCACTGCGGGAGAGCCCACTCGTCGGCGGTGGCGGGAAACACGACAGGATTGCCGTCGCAATCGCGAAGCTCGCTCATCGTGCGCGCTTCCCTGCCGGGCGTGGCGTCCGGAGAGGGCGGCAACGGCGTATAGATGTAGATCATCACCTCGGTTTCAGGATACCGCCGCTTGATGAGGTGAATGAAGTCGAGTGTCTTCTCCGTCTCGGCTTCGGGCTCCCGAGGGGGCGCGAGCATGAATGACAGCTCCGGAGTGACTCCATGACCCCGGCAGACTTCGATGGCCTCGAGGGTCTGGTCGGTGCGGGTACCCTTGCGGACATCGTGCAGCAACCAATCGCTCGGTGATTCTGCGCCGATGTAGGCCATGCGCAGCCGGCTCTTTCTCAACAGCTCCCACGAGCGCTCCGACATGTTGACCAAGGCGTCCGAGCGCGCGAAGCACCACCAGGGCAGCTCGAACTTCGCCAGGATCTCGAGCAGCGGCAACATATCGACTTCGCGATCGAAGAAGTTGTGATCGTAGAACTGAATGGCGTCCACACCCAGGCGCTGCGTCAGGAACTGCAGGTCTTCCTCGAGACGCGCCGCCGGCGGCACAGCCGTCTTGCCGCGGAACATCGCGGCCACACCGCAGAACGTGCAGCGGTACCGGCAACCGAGGGAGGCCTGGTACCCCGCTGTGCGTCGGCCGAGGTAGGTCGCTGAGAGGTACTGCGCGGGGTTGTCGAGCCGCTCGTACGGCAATCTCGCCGCATGGCTGGCGGCCGAGAACGGCCGCGCCCTGTTATGAACGATCTCCTCCCCGCGGCGCCAGCTGAGGCCGTTGATGGAGGCAAGCGCGGCGGAATCACCGCCGGACAACGCGTGCAACAGCTCAGTCAGCGTCTGTTCTCCCTGCCCGCGAACTGCATAGTCCACGTACGCAGAGCGCAGAGCGGCGTCCGGGCAGTTTGTCGGGAAGGCCCCACCCCAGATGATGGGAGTGCGCGGGGAGCGGGCGCGGATGGCTTTGGAGGCAGCAATGGCGGAGCGCAGCTGGGGCCCGCCCATGATGGTGAGCCCTACTGCGTCGGCGCTTCCCTCCTCCACCAGCCGCGCGGCAGTCGAGACGAAGTCCCGATCTACGTTGCCGTCGAGCATGAGAGCGGGGTATTTCCCTTCGAGCGCCTCCGACAGGCTCAGAACAGCGAGCGGGAATCGCGCCCCGCGCCGCGAGGTGATCGTGGGGTTGATCAGCAGCACCCGGCGCGAGCCTGCAAACGTCGGCATGTCAGTCATCGGTCATCCTGGTGGATCGCGCAGGGCGCACTCTCAGTAGAGTCAACTTTTCGTTGACGAATGCCCGTTCAGCCAGCGGCGCGAGGGCAAAGTGGTGCCGCTGCAGCTCGCGCACGTATTGGCCGGCATCGCCATATGTGGATAGCAGGAGGAGCGCGAAGCCTGTCGGCGTGAGGTGGCTCCCCAGTCCTGCTGCAAATCGCTCGGCGACCTCGAGCGAGCGCCACGCACGATCTGCGTCGTCGCGCGCGGCGGCGCGGATGAAGGGCGGGTTGAATAGAACGACGTCGAAGCGGCGGGCCATCAGGGAATCGAAGAGGTCGCCCGCACGAACGTCGATGCGATCCTCGCGCGCGCTGAGCAGCGCGTTGATGCGGGCGCAGCGTACGGCGGCCGGATTGATATCCACGGCGACGACGTGCCGCGCGTATCTCGCAGCCGCGACGGCGCACACGCCCGAGCCCGTTCCCATATCGAGAACCTCGGTGTCCTCGCGGATGAGGTCGGGGCCGAGTTGCTCGGCGAAGAAAGCACCCGTGCGCGTCAGTTTGGGGTTCAACACGCCAGGAATGACCAGCAGCGGCTGCTCGCCTACGCGCTCCAGCACCGGTGCCTCGTGTCGATGACTCTGCAGCAGCCGGTATCGGTAATACATCGCCTTGCCCATGGCACGCCGGATGAGGCCATAACGAACCGAGCGCCGCTCGCCGGTGAGGGACGCGTTCATGCCGGCACAGCTCCCGCTCTTGGTTGCCGGATGACCTGCGGGAACTCCGCTGCATCGAACGTGGCCGGGTCGCGCCACATGGAGCAGACGCACCGCGCGCACTCTGAGCGCCGCTGCTGACGGATGTCCTCGCGCAGGCCGGCCATTGCTGCGCCGTTCAATACACCCTCCAGCGGCTGCGCACGGCTCTGCCGGGGAGGCCCCGGAATGAAGAAACAAGGTTGGACGCGTCCCTCGGCATCGATCACCGCCGAGAACTCCGGCGCGTTGCAACGAACCTCCGGGAAAGCCCCAAGCCCGAGGATGCCGGCGAAGTAACGCACAATCCTCCGCAGCTTGCCCGGATCCTCGGCGATGAAGCGCGAGCGGAACGCTTCTCCGTGCTCTTCCTCGATGCGACCGATGAGCTGCTCGAGCACCGGCAGGTCCTCGGCGGTCAATGCAAGATCACGCGTAAAGTCATCCGTGCGCGCAAACGCGTGCGGATTTCCAACGTCGACGGCGAGAAAGGAGACCTGGTGCACGCCCAGACTGCGAGCCAGATCGACGAACTCGGGCAGCTCTGTGAAATTGGAGCGCTGCAGCGTAACCCGCAGGTTCACACGAGCCTGGGCCGCGACCGCTGCCCGGACGCCCTCACACACCTTGTCGAAAGCATCCAGCCCTCTGATCTTCGCGTAGGTGCGGGGATTGGTTCCGTCCAGGGAAACCGTAATTGCCTCGAAGAGATCCGCAGCGGCGCGGGCATGTTTCGCCAGCGACAAGCCGGAGGTGAGCAGCCACAGGCTGAGGCCCGACTGGCGCAGCAGCTCGGCGATCTCGCGCCACTGAGGGTTCAGCAGCGGCTCACCCCCGGAGATGAGGACCCACTGAGTGTCGAGCCTCCGGAGCGACGGGAGCAGCTGCGTGACCGAGTCGAGACTCATATCCACCCGGCCGTGGCGCCAGTAGTCACAGGTCACGCAGCGGGAATTGCAACGCTCGGTGAGGTAAAGCGTCACGAGCGGCAGACGCTGCAGGGACGAGCCCACAGGGATCGGCTCAGGGGTCAATCGGGTACACCTTCTTGTGCAGGCTCTCAGTGGAATGAGTTGCCCGTTCCCGGGAAACGGTTCAAAGCTCCGTTATGAAGTGTCGACTTAATTAAGTATTTGGTTCATTATTGGGGCATGAGTACCTGGGTAGCGCTTGCCGATCCGACCCGGCGACGCATCGTGGAGATGCTGGCGCAAGGGAGCCTGTCCTCAGGGGAGATCGCCGGGCGCTTCGAGATCAGCGCGCCGGCCGTCTCGCAGCACCTGAAGGTCCTGAGGGACGCGCGCCTGGTGCGGGTCCGAGCCGAGGCCCAGCGCCGCATCTACGAGCTGGATCGGGAGGGGGTCGAGGAGCTGTCCGGGTGGGTGGCCCGCATTCAGTCGTTCTGGAATCGGAAGCTGGATGTTCTGGAGCAGTTGCTGAAGGAGGAGTCCCCATGAGCAGCCGCGGAGAGTCCCTACGCGTTCTCGCTGTACGTTTCGTCCGTCACCTGCCGGGGCCGACGCAACGCGTCTGGGAGTACCTGACGGACTGCCGCAAGCTCAGCGCCTGGTTCGGCGCTGACGGGCGGATCGAGCCACGCGAGGGCGGCGCGATCCGCTTCATGCAGGGGCACGTCCGCGGCGTCGTGACGCAATGGAAGCCGCAGCGTCGCCTGGCTTACACCTGGAATGTCTTCGGCCCCGATGAGACGGACTCGCCGTATCCGGAATCGTATCTGACATTCGACCTGGAGCCGGACGGCTCGCAGGTGCGCCTGACGCTCACCCACTTGCCGATCCTCGAGCGCTTCGAGAAACAGAACATGATGGGCTGGCACACCTTCCTCGACATCCTCGGCGCGGCGGCACGCGGCGAGCCGGTCGAGGCGCGCAGCGCCTACATGCAACGCAACGCGGCGCTCTATGAGGTGGATCTGGCCAATCTGCAGCGCTGAGAGGGTCAGTGCCAGCCGCGCACGATGAACAACACTCCCAGAACGGCGAACAGCGCTGCGGCGCCCACGTGAATCGCCTTGAGCGGCAGGCGATCGGCGAAGGCCTTGCCCAGGAACACCACTGGTGCGTTCGCGAGCAACATGCCGCACGTGGTGCCGGCGATGACGGCCAACAGACTCGGATAGGCGGCGGCGAGCGCGAGGGTGGCGATCTGGGTCTTGTCACCGGTCTCCGCGACGAAGAACGCGATGAGCGTCGCCACGAACACACTCGCGTCGCGAATCTTCTCGCCCTCCGCGGCGGGCTTGTCCGGCTTCAGCGTCCACAGCGCCATGGCCAACATGCTGATGCCGACTGCGAGGTCGAGCGCGCCCGGACTCAGCAACCTGCCCAGCCACTTACCTAACACGCCGGCGATCGCGTGGCTTGCCAGCGTCGCCAACAGGATGCCCGCGAGGATCGGCCACGGGCGGCGGTAACGAGCGGCCAACACCAGCGACAACAGTTGCGTCCGATCGCCCATCTCGGCGATGGCGATGCTGGTGAGGCACACGAGAAAAGCTTCCATCAAAACAGCTCCGGTCAGGTGAAATCCCTCGGGCGAGGGTCGCTGCGGGCAGGAGCCGAGCCCCGCCCAGGGAATTCGGCCCATCCGCCTGCCAAGGCGACTGGCCGCGGACCTTAGCGGCCCTGAAGCGGAAGCGCGACCCCTTGGTGTTACACGTAACGCTTGAAAGCGCGTTACAGGTAACGTATACTGCCGCTCACTGAGTTCCTGGACAGCCGTCGAAGTGACCAAAGAAGGCAGCCGTAAGCGGCAAGTTGCGCGACGATCGCGACTGAAGGCGGAAGGATGGGTGCAGCGGGATGTCTGGATCCTGCCCCAGCACGCGCCCCTGCTGTTGAAGCTCGAGAAACTGCTACGTAAGCCCAACGCCAACCCCCTCATTCACGCGCTCAGAGGAGTCACCCTCGCCATGTCGTCCGAACCCGTCAGCGTACGCGGCCTGCTCGGCAGCCTGCGGACAGGGAGCCTAGGTACCTCCGGCAAGTTCACCTTCACCCTGGTGGAAGGGGTCGACCCGGTGATCCAGGCCACCGCCCACGAATGCGGCGACCTCAATATCTACGTCGCCGTCACTGGGGAGATCGCCATCGTGCAGGCGACGCTGTTCCCGGTGAAGCGCGTGCGTAACACGGCAAAGCTGAACGACCGCGTACTGCGGACGGAGAAGCTGTTCGACCTCGCCAATATTTCGATCGATTCGCATCCGGATGGCGAGGAGTTCTATGTGATCTACGGCGCCCTGCGCGCCACATCGGCCCTCATCGACATCGAGTACGAGATCGAGACACTCGCACACAACGCGGTGGACGCCGCGTCGGCCTATCGCGAGTTCCTGCACTAACTGGAGATTCCCATGCCCGGCATTGTGACCAAGCTCTGGACCGCGCTGCGTGGCGCGGCTAACGAGGCGGGTGAATTTGCGGTGGACGCGAATGCGACCCGCATCCTGGATCAGGAGATCCGCGACGCCGATATGGAGCTGCGCCAGGCGCGCGACGGCCTCGCGAGCCTCATGGCGAAGCAGACGGTGGAGAAGAACCAGCGCGGCGAGAAGGAAGCGAAGCTCGGCGAGTACGCCGGTTATCTGCGCCAGCTGCTGGCGAAGCAGAAGGCCGCCGAGCAGGCCGGACAGGCTGCGGAGGCCGCCTCCCAGGGAACGCTCGCTCAGGAAGTCGCGGCGAAGTACGCCGAGCTGGAGGCCGCCATCAAAGCTTCCGCCAATGTAATCGCCGAGTACGACAAGAGCATCGAGGCGCTGAAGCAGAAGATCACCGCTGGAGAGGGCGCGTTGCGCACGCTGCGACAGCGGGCCGACACCGTGAAAGCCAAGCAGCACGTGATCAATGCGTCCGCTGCAGTGTCGGCTGCTCACAGCGGTACGGACACGCACATGCGCAGCGCGCTGGACAGCCTGGAGCGCATCGAGAAGCGCCAGGAAGAAAGCCTCGCGCGCATGGACGCAGCCAACAAGCTGGCCGCCGAGTCGACCGGCCAGGCTCTGGAGGAGCGCCTGAAGAGCGCGGGGATCATCCCCGGCGCACAGGCAGCGAGCGATGTCCTGGCTCGTTTCAAGAACGAGACGCCCGCGGCGAAGTGAGCTGGCCGGCCCGCGAGTGACGCCTTGCGCGCACGCGGGCCGCGGTCCTGTGACGAGAGCTCGGTGAACCTATGTCTTTCAGCTCATTGTTCAAATCGGCGGTCAGGGACCTGTCCGCGCGCCCGCAGCAGGAGGTCCCTGCCCCGCTGCACCTGCGGCGGGGCGGCTTCCTCGAAATCGACCCTCTGCCGTTTCAGATGGTCGCCGACCGGGTGAACTTCTCGCTGGCGATGCCTGCGCAGCCGATCGCGGCCCGCGGGGAGGTCGATCTCGGCGGCAACAGCTGGCTGCACCGCTTCTATCTGGACGACGACGACACCTGGCTGCAGGTCAAGACGGACGGCGGCTCACGCGATGAGCACGTCTCGGAGTGCATTCTCTGGCGCTACTGGGAAGTACAGTCTCCCGGGAGCCAGGCGGAGCTCGGTTTGATCGCCGGTCCGCACAGCGCCATCGGACTGCCTCGCTATACGGTGGGCGCCTATGTATATGAGCGCGCGTGGGGCGTCTCCGCCGGACAGACCGAGCTCGTGCCGTTCCGTGAGACGGTATTCGATCGCAGCGATAGCGTGGCGAGCCAGACGTGCCAGCACTATGCGATGTTGTATCGGCGCGAGGTGCCCTCGAGCGATCGCAAGGAATACGTGCTCATTTCCGTCGAGGACGCACCCGGACGACTGCAGGTGGTGACCTCCCTCGGAATGGACGCATTGCAAGCCGACTTTACCGTCACCTGAGACGGCCCGGCCTGGCGGACCACAGTACAAGACCAAAGGGGAGATGGATATGTCGCATCCCTGGACGCTCTCGCTGGCGGGACTGGTGCCTTTCCTCATCTACTTCATCCCGGCACTGGTGCTTGTCGTGTGCTTCGGCGCGGTGTATTCGCGCATCACACCGCACAACGAGTTCGGCCTGATCAAGGCCGGCAACTCCTCCGCCGCCATCGCCTTCGGCGGCTCACTGATCGGCTTCGTGTTGCCGCTGTGCACCGCCATCGTGCACGCGGTATCGCTCCTCGACTTCATCATCTGGGGCGTCATCGCGCTGATCGTGCAGCTGCTGACTTTCACAGTGGTGCGCCTTTTCATCCCCGAATTGTCCAGGCGCATCAGCGACGATCAGGTCGCCGCCGCCTTGTTCGTTGCGCTGTCTTCCGTGGCCATCGGCTTGGTGAATGCCGCGTGCATGACGCCGTAAGGAGCACGTTATGAAACGATCCCGCACCGTTCAACTGGCTTATCTGAGCTCCGTGCCGCTGCTCGTGACGGCCTGCGGCTCCCCCTCGAATGAGCGCCTTGCCTATCAGGATGTGCAGCAATGCATTCAGGACGGCAAGGTGAGCCAGGACATCTGCGAGCGTGAGTACCGGGCCGCCCTGGACGCTCGCGCGCAGCAGTCGCACTACTCGAGCTATGGCGACTGCGCCGCGCAGTGGGGCGACCAATGCCGCCCATACGTGACCAGCAGCGGCGATCACTGGTTCATTCCCGCGCTGGCGGGCTTTGCGATCGGCCGGATGTTGGGACACCGGGACTACTACTACCCCGCTCCCTATTACGGAGGGGGCTGGGGCGGACCTTATCGCTATCGCCCCGATCGGGGCGGCGGTTGGGATAGCCGCTCCTATGGGACGCCGCGCGGGCCGACCACGGCGGAGACGCTCTCACGGGGCGGGTTCGGCTACAGCGGCGCGGCACGCTCGAGTTGGGGTGGCTGAGAGAGTGCGCCGCTGCGGCGCACGGGCACTGGGAGAGGGGACTATGGAACGCATCATCGCGGGCGAACGGGCCGACTGGCGGGAGTTGGCCGGGAAGATGGGCTTTCACTTCCACACGCCCGACGGCGTGCCGTACTGGGACGAGTCGGCGCACTATCGCCTGACGCTGCGCGAGGTCGAGCAGGATCTGGAGAACCCGACGGAAGAGCTGCACGAGATGTGCATGGACCTGGTGTCGCGGGCCGTCCGCGACGAGGAATACCTGCGCAAGCTCGCCATTCCGCCGGCCTTCTGGGACTTCGTGCGCACCTCCTGGCTGCGGGGTGACCCGCACCTGTACGGCCGTATGGACTTGGCGTACGACGGCCGCGGCCCCGCGAAGTTGTATGAGCTCAATTACGACACGCCGACATCTCTGTACGAGTGCGCGGTGTTCCAGTGGGTGTGGCTCGAGCAAGGCATCGAGCGTGGGACTCTGCCGCGCGGCGCCGACCAGTTCAATTCGGTCCAGCAGAAGCTGCAACGCGTGTTCGAGCTCATCGGGTCACGGCTGGATGCCGTGATTCACTTCGCTTCGATCCGTGACGTCGTGGAGGATCTCGCCACTGTGGAGTATCTCCAGGACTTGGCTCGCCAGGCCGGCTTGCGCACGCAATACATTGCGATGGAGGACATCGGAGCCACCCGAGACGGCCGGTACACGGATTTGAACAACCAGGTGATCGAGGCGATCTTCAAGCTCTATCCCTGGGAGATGATGTTCGCGGAGGAGTTCGCACGTTTCCTGCCCGGCGCCCGAGTAGTGTGGTTCGAGCCGCCCTGGAAGACGATTCTGTCCAACAAGGCGGCGCTCGCCCTGTTGTGGGAGCTGCACCCGAACCACCCGAACCTGCTTCCGGCCTACATCGACACTGCGCCGACGGAAGAACTGCCGCACGGCTGGGTGCGCAAGCCGTTCTTCTCCCGTGAAGGCGCCAATGTCGAGCTGGCGACCGGGGACGGACGGCGGCTGCTGGTGCCCGGCCCCTACGGACAGGGCCCGTTCGTCCGCCAGGCCTTTCATCCGCTGCCCGCGTTCGGCTCGGTACACTCGCTCATCGGGAGCTGGGTCATCGCGGACCAGGCGGCCGGCATCGGCATTCGCGAGGACGACTCGCTCATTACGCGGGATACGGCGCGGTTCGTGCCGCACGCCATCGTCGACTGAACGGGTTCACGGGGGCCGGTCGACCGGCACGGCACTCGCGGCTTCACGCGTGAGGGAGCCGCGCGATTCCCGCGTCACCGCCTGAAGGTGCCGAGCAGAACGCCGGCTCCGATGAACACGCCCCCGGAAGCGCGGTTGAACCAGCGCATGCGGTTTCCTGTTCGCAGCCACGCCGCCAGCCTTGCTCCGCCACCGGCATAGATGAGCATCCAGCAGCTTTCTATGACGGCGAAGGTGATCAGCAGGATCGACGCCTGGGGCGCGAGCGCCTGCCGGCGGTCGATGAACTGCGGGAAGAAGGCGACGCAGAACAGGATGGCCTTGGGGTTCGAGAGCGACACGAGCACGCCGGTGCGATAGCGAGCCCAGCCGTTTGCCGCGAGCGGACGGCTCTCCGTGACCAGTCGCGCATCTGCGGTGCGCCAGACTCTGATGCCCAGATACACGAGGTACACCGCCCCGGCGTACTTGATCACCTGGAACGCGGTCGTCGATGCCACGAGTACCGCACCCAGTCCCCCGATCGAGATCGACAGGATGATCGCCAACCCGCTCAGCAGTCCCAGCATGGTGCTGGTCGTGCGCACCAGCCCGTGGTGGATACCATGGGTCAGCGACAACAGCATGTTGGGTCCGGGGGTGCCGGAGATCACGAAGACGGCCGCGACGTAGGCCAGCCAGATGTTCAATGACATGCTGGCTGGCCCATTTGGAGCGGGCATGGGGGGCGCTGCGGCGCGCGACGGCGACCCGCTGCGAACCGGTTCATCACGCTTCAGGCCGAGGGGGGCTGGCCCGAAGCTTCAGTGCGCGCCGCTTGCGGCCGGTTTGTTGCCGGCGCCGGCGCCCTTCCCCTCGGCGGGCTTGGAGAAGTCTCCGGCTTTGACGGTAAACAGGTCCTGCGGGTTGATATAGCGACGCATCGCCGCGTCGATCGCGTCCGGTGTTGCCGCACTGATGGCCTGCTCGAATTTCGCATCCCACGTGAAGTCCCGTCCCAGGTACAGGTGGGCGGCGAGCTCGTTCGCGAGATCACGGTCGGTGGATCTCGCCACGATGCGCGACTGAAGCAGGCCGGACTTTG
>DATNEN010000052.1:0-2627 GCA_035552975.1 Steroidobacteraceae bacterium | reverse complement strand
AGGGTCAACGATTTCGTGATCAAGATCGCCACGGTGAACGGCACCGGCTCGGCGAGCGCCAACACACTGCTGATGAAGTCGATTTTCAGAAGCGGCATCCCGGTGATGGGCAAGAACTACTTCCCCTCCAACATCCAGGGGCTGCCCACCTGGTACGAGATTCGCCTCAGCCGTGACGGCTACGTCGCCCGCTCCGGCCGCATCGACATCATGGTGGCCATGAATGCCGAGACCTATGCGAAGGACGTCCGCGAGGTCGATCCGGGCGGCTACCTGATCTACGACTCGACCTGGCCGCGTCCTGCGCTGTTGAAGCGCGAGGACATCACCGTGCTCGGCGTCCCGCTCGCCCGCATGTGCAACGAGAACTTCAACGGCGTGCGCACGCGCATCCTGATGAAGAACATCTGCTACGCCGGCGTGCTGGCCGCGCTGTTGGATCTGGACCTGGGACGGATCCGCGAGCTGCTGGCGCAGACCTATGCGAAGAAGCCGCAGCTGGTCGACAGCAACATGAAGGCGATCCAGCTCGGTTACGACTACGCCAAGGCCAACTTCACCTGCCCGCTCCCGCTGCACGTGCAGCCGCAGGACTCGACCGCAGGCCACATCATGATCGACGGCAACACCGCCGCCGGCCTGGGGTGTGTATTCGCGGGCGCCACCGTCGCGGCCTGGTACCCGATCACACCCTCGACCTCGCTGATGGATGCGTTCAAGGCATTCTGCGACCGGCAACGGATCGATGCGGACACCGGCCGCAAGAACTTTGCCTTCATCCAGGCCGAGGATGAGCTGGCGGCGATCGGCATGGTCATCGGCGCGTCCTGGAACGGCGCGCGCTCGTTCACCGCGACCTCCGGTCCGGGCATTTCGCTCATGAGCGAATTCCTGGGGCTCGCCTACTACGCGGAAGTGCCGGCCGTCGTGTTCGACATCCAGCGCGTCGGACCCTCAACCGGGATGCCCACTCGTACGCAGCAATGCGACCTCATGGCCGCGGCCTACGCCTCGCACGGCGACACGCGCCACGTGTGCCTCTATCCGTCCAACCCCGAGGAATGCTTCTACATGGCGGTGCAGGCGTTCGATCTCGCCGAGCGGCTGCAGACCCCCGTGCTCGTGCTCTCGGATCTGGATATCGGCATGAACGACTGGATGTGCCGCGATCTGCAGTGGGATGACACCTACCGGCCCGACCGGGGCAAGGTGCTCGGCAAGCAGGAGCTGGAGAAGATCGAGAAGTTCTACCGCTTCTTCGACAAGGACGGCGACGGCATTCCCTACCGGACACTCCCCGGTGTGAGCCCCAAGGGCGCCTACTTTGCGCGCGGCTCGGGACACAACCAGTACGGAACCTACACCGAGGATTCGGCGGAGTACCAGATCGTCGTCGACCGCCTCCTGAAGAAATGGGCCACGGCCAAAAAGATGGTCCCGCGGCCCCTCATAGAGACCAACGCCGGCTCCGACGTAGGCATCGTCTCCCTCGGCAGTTGCGACGGTGCGGTCCACGAGGCCATCGACGTACTCGAGACCCACGGCGTGAAGGTCAACTACATGCGCGTGCGCGCCTTCCCGTTTACGGAGGACGTCGAGCGCTTTCTCAGCAGTCACCGCGTGATATTCGTGGTCGAGCAGAATCGCGATGCGCAGTTCCGCGGCCTGCTCACACTGGAGACGGGCGTAGAGAAGGCGAAATTGCGCTCGCTGCTGCACTACAGCGGCTTGCCCATCTCCTCCTCATTCATCGTCGAGGGCGTGCTCCAGGAGATTCGGCCGCGCAAGCTGGAGAGCGCGCTGCCTAAGACTGCCCAGGGCGCGGGCGCCTAGCGCTGCGCAGGAGTCCAAATGACGTTTCTCGCGAAACCCAAGGTTGCCCATCCTTCTCTGCCGAAGAATGCGCTGGGACTGACGCGTCGCCAGTACGAGGGCGCGCTGTCCACCCTGTGTGCCGGCTGCGGCCACGACTCGATCACCGCTGCGATCGTCGAGGCTGCCTGGGAGCTGTCGCTCGAGCCGCAGAATGTCGTGAAGCTCTCCGGCATCGGCTGCTCGTCGAAGACGACTGCCTACTTCGTCAGCGGCGGCCACGGGTTCAACTCCGTCCACGGGCGCATGCCCTCCATTGCCATGGGCGCCAGCGCTGCGAACCGCAACCTGAGCTTTATCGGCGTCTCAGGCGACGGCGATACCCTGTCCATCGGGTTGGGGCAGTTCTGCCACGCCATCCGGCGCAACCTGAACATGCTGTACATCATCGAGAACAACGGCGTGTACGGCCTGACGAAGGGACAGTTCTCCGCTTCGGCCGACGTCGGCACCAAAGCGAAAAAGGGCGAGACCAACTTCCAGCCGCCGATCGACCCGGTGCTACTGGCGATGACCCTGGGCGCGACCTTCGTTGCGCGCAGCTTCTCCGGCGACAAGCAGCAGCTCGTCCCATTGCTCGAGGCGGGACTCCGGCACAAGGGCTTCGCGCTCATCGACGTGCTCTCCCCTTGCGTCACCTTCAACGACCACGAGGGCTCGACCAAGAGCTACGCCTACACGCGCGAGCACTACGAGCCCGCCGTGCTCACCGACTTCGTGCCGCTGGAACGGGAGATCACCGCCAGCTACGCGGA
>DATNEN010000051.1:0-4115 GCA_035552975.1 Steroidobacteraceae bacterium | reverse complement strand
TGCACGTCGACGTGAGTGACACCCGGCAGTATCGAGTCGATCTGCGCTGCGAGGCTGTCGGCTGAGAATCGAGTATGTATGAAGCTCAGCACATTGCCGTCGGCGCTCACTTGCATCCACCCTGGCGGGAGCTGCGCTGGCTGCACAGCGGCGCGTCGCAGAGTGATCCGCACCGCTCGCGAGCGGCCCGTCAACTCCTCCATGGACTCCTCGAACAGCACCTTGCCGGCCTGGATGAAGCCAACGTGAGTCGTGGCGTTCTCGATCTCCGCCAGCTCGTGCGAGGAGATGAGGATCGTCATCTCCCCTGCGTGGTGCAGGAGCTGATCCATGAACTCATCCCGCACCAGAGGGTCCAGACCGCTGAAGGGCTCATCCAGCACCAGCAGCCTGGGCCGAAACGGCAGCGCGCCGGCGAGTGCCATCTTCAAGCGCATCCCGTGTGAGAGATCGCGGATCCGCCGCTCCGCGGGCAGTGCCAGGCGCTGCAGGATCGAGCGTTCGAGCTCTATGTCCCAGCTTGCGTAGAAGGGCCGCAGAAACCTGAGGAACTCCCCGACACGCAGCCCGCCGGGCAGGATCTGGTTCTCCGAGACGTAGCCAATCTGCGCTCGCTCGCGTGGCGCAAGACGGCGCGAATCCACCCCGAGCACGGTTGCCGCCCCTTGCGAAGGGGCGAGCATGTTCATGAGCACCTTGAGGGTGGTCGTCTTGCCCGCACCGTTGGCGCCGATCAGCGCGTAGGTGCTGCCTTCGGGCACCGCAAGATCGAGGCCTCGCAGGGCCTCGGTGCGCCCATAGGTGCAATGAAGATTGTCGACATGGACGATCATTCATCGCTCCCGGTGCGCACGCGTTCCAGCTTGGACCACTCGCTCGAGAGGGCGTGGATCAGGTCCTGCAGCCGCAGGCCGACGCGCCGCGCCTCCACGACGAGTCGCTCGACTTCCTGGTGAAGCAGCTTCTGCCGCTCGCCGGCGCGCGCCTTGGGCGGCTCGGCCACGATGGTGCCGATACCCGGATGCACCTCGATCCAGCCTTCCTGGATCAGGTATTGGACGATCTTGTGGGCCGTGTTCGGATGAATCTTCAGTTGGGTGGCGAGCGTGCGCACGGAGGGAAAGGGCTGCCCCGGCTGGTACTCCCCGCTCAGAAACGCCTTGCGCGCAGCGAACACCACCTGGTTGAAGATGGATTCCCCGGGATGCAGCGTCAGACCGAATAGTGTCACATGGTTAGTGTGACACGTGTGACGGTGGCGTCAAGCCGCCGCGAGGGGATGCCCGCGGAAGCGGGCCCGGGGGGCTTGACGCGCAGCTCGGCGCTATGAAGTCCGCAGCATCGAGGACAAGTGGGCGGCGCGTGGCGCGGGTGCCGGCATGGCGGCACGAACTCCGTAGAGGAACCGGGAACCCAGGAAGCCGTAGAGCGCCGGGCCAAAGGGGACCTTCGCCAGTGCCCGCGGGCGATTGCTGTAGGGCAGGAACTTGCGCTCGACGAACTCGACCTGGCCGAAGCAGCGGGCGAATTCGCGCTTCACCTGGCGGGTCGGCGGATAGTTGGTGCCGTGCTTCAGGAAGTGCGCGTTCTTCTCGACGACTTCCTTGGCCGACATGCCATGCTGGAAGCCATTCCTGACCCCCAGCAGGGCCCACAGCCACAGCCACCAGCGCGGCCGGAAGATCGAGGACATGGGCACATAGATGTGCCCTTCGATCACCCGGTAGCGGCTCGGGAAGGCGTGCAGGAAGACTCCGCCGACGCGCATCACGCGCCGCAGCTCCTCGATCGCCTGCGGGTAGTTCATGACATGCTCGAACACCTGGTCGCTGATGACCACATCGATGCTGCCGTCCTCGAAGGGCAGCCGATACGGGGATGCGATGCGTCGCAGCCGCCCCTGGTCCCGCAACGCGGAGGCCCGGGCGTCCCGATCCAGCGTGTACGAATACTTCAGGTCGTACAGGTCGCAGCCGTAGGCATCCATCCCCTGGGCGAGCGCCAGGGAGACCAGCTCCCCTTCACCGGCCCCGAAATCCAGCACCTTCATGTGCGGCTGGAGCGTGAATCCCAGGTCCGCCAGCATCAGGCGGTACACGTCGAAGCGATTGGCAGGTCTGACCACGGCGCAGCTCCTCGAATCTCCGCCACGGCAAGGGCTCCGTGCACGGTTTGGCTACATCAACGCGCGAAGCCCCCTTTGAGTTGCGCCCATTGTTCCATTGCGGGTTGCGCACCTCGAAAAGGTATTCGGAACATCGCATAAGCTATTGAAATAGTGGTCCTTGCAGAGACCCATGGTGCGCACTGTTACCCTGTCGCCAGCGGCAAGCCGTATCACTCACCAGGAGGCAGTCCGCGTGGATCTAGGGCTCAAGGGCCGTGCGGCTCTCGTCACAGGCGCCAGTAAAGGCATCGGCAAGGCCATCGCGCGTGGTCTCGCCGAAGAGGGGGTGCGAGTTGCGCTGGTTGCGCGCACGGCGAGCGTGCTCGAAGCAACCGCCGAGGAGATCCGCGCAGCGACCGGGGTCGAGGTGCTGGCGCTTCCGACGGACATACGTGATGCCGCTGAGGTGGCTGCAGCGGTCGAACGTGCACACGCCAAGCTCGGTGTGCTGCACATCCTGGTCAACAGCGCCGGTGGACCCATCAAGCGCAGCGATCGTCAGATCATGTGGCCCGATGCCGACTGGCGTGACGATGTCGATACCAAGACTCTCGGCATGCTCCGGGTCACGCAGTGCATGATCCCGCGCATGCCCACCGATGGCACGGGTCGCATCATCAACATCAGTGGAGTAGCCGGGTCCAGCGTGCTCTCCTCAGCCCTGACACATGGGCTGAACAACGCCGCCATGAATCACGTGACCTCGTACCTCGCCGCTGACCTCGCGGCCGCACGGATCACCGTGAACTCGGTCATCCCCGGTCTCATCGCTACCGAGTGGCGCGAGAGGTGGGCTCAGAGCTCCGCTGAGCAGCGGCAGATGACCAAGCCCGGCTTCCTCGATCAGATCTGCAGCGATTGGGGCATTCTCGCGGGTCGCTGGGGGACGATGCGTGAGGTTGCGGACGTCGTTACCTTCCTTGCGTCCGATCGCGCGGCCTACGTCAACGGCGCCAAGCTCACCGTCGACGGCGGCTACGCGGTCAACGTCCGCAACTGAAAGCCGCCCGCTGCCGTTCAACGCCTGACGGCACCGCCACACGTCGCGCCGTGCTCGCAGGCACGGCGGCATGCCCCTGCACGTCATCGCCTACCAGGGATGATCTTTCCCGTCATTGTCCATGAATCGCCCGGTGTCCTTGATGCTCAGGCCGTCGATGGTCCTGATCATTTTGCCGACCGCTTCCTGCGGCGGCACGAAGCCGGGCGCATGGAAGTTGCCGAAGCTTTCCACCTGGACACCCCCGGGGTGGAACATGACGACGGTGACACCATCCGGCTTGACCGTCGCGCTCAGCAGGCGCATGGCGCTGTTGAGCGCTGCCTTGCTGATGCGATACCAGTAATGATCGGGGACCGGCGAGCCGTTCGGCATGAAGGGCGGAACGGTCACCGAGGCCGCCGCTGAGCTGATGGCCACGATCTTTTTCTGCCGGCTCGCCTTGAGGTTGTTGATGAAGGTCTGGCTGATCATCAGCGGACCGGCGACGTTGGTGTGGATGAAATCATCCAGCAGCTTGAAGTCCAGCGTGCCGAAAATCTGATTGGTGTTGCCGCCGGGCTTGTCGAGGGGGTCGGTCCGCACCAGGCCGGCATTGCTGAGCAGGATGTCGATCGGGACGCCTTTGAGCTTGGCACCGAGCGCCCGGATCTGCGCGGCGTCGGTGACATCCATGCGCTCGATGCGGACCTTGGGATACTTCGCTGCCAGTGTGGCGAGCGACTCGGGCGTCGTCGTGCGCCGATGGGTGGCAATGACCGTCCAGCCACGCGCCGCGTACTCCTTGGCAAATTCCAGGCCGATGCCTTGGTTCGCCCCTGTGATCAATACGGTCTCGGCCATTGCATCCGTCGAAGCGCAGCCCGCGGCAACGGCGATCAGCGCCATGAGGAGTCTGATTCCTCGCATGAGTCTAGTCCCCCTGGTAGCTCTTGTGGCGATCCATTG
>DATNEN010000050.1:0-5835 GCA_035552975.1 Steroidobacteraceae bacterium | reverse complement strand
CGCTCTTGGGATCGCGGTAGCGATCGTTCCAGGGGGAGCCGTTGCCGGTGCCGAAGTAGACGAGGTCGGTCTGGGGATCGTAGAGAATCGCATCCCACACCGTGCCGCCGCCGCCGAGCTTCCACCACTGCCCGCTCCAGGTGCTCGCGGCCTTCTGCATCGCGGCGTTCTCGAAGCCGTCCTTGGGATTGCCCGGCACCGTATAGAAGCGCCAGTCGAGCTTACCGGTCTGCGCGTCGTAGGCGCTGAGGTAGCCGCGGACACCGTATTCGCCGCCGGACTCGCCGATCAGCACCTTCCCGTTGGCCACGCGCGGGGCGCTGGTGATCGAGTAGTGCTTGCTCTTGTCGATCGTCAGGACCGACCAGGCCTCCTTGCCGGTGCGTGCGTCGATTGCCACCAAGCGGCCATCGAGCGTGCCGAGGTAGATCCTGCCGTTCCAGGCGGCGATGCCGCGATTGACGATGCCGCAGCACACGTTGCGGATCCATTGTCCCGGGGTCCTGGGATCGTATTCCCAGAGCTTTTTGCCGCTGCGGGCATCGAACGCGTACACCTTGCTCCAGGCGGTGGAGACGTACAGGACGCCGTCGATGTAGAGCGGGGTGCCGTCCTGGCGCAGGTTGGTATCGTAGTCGGCGAACCAGACGAGCCCGAGTTGCTTGACGTTGTCGCGATTGATCTGCGCCAGGCGGCTGAAGCGCTGCTCGTCATAGGTGCCGCCGTAGGTCATCCACTGCGAGGGCTCCGAGGCCGCGTGAGTCAACCGGGCGGCATTCACGTTTGCCGGGGTCGCCAGAACGGAAGAGGCGCGCCCCTGGGCCCCCGTGGCCGGCGTGGCGCACCACGCGGTGCTGGACAAGGCTATGGACAACAGGGCCCCGAGCCCCGCGTGCAAACGATGCGTCACCATGGAGTCCTTCTCAAAACGGCAGGCGCGCCACGTTATTCCAGGTGCGCCCGGAATGAAAGTGTGTTGAAAGTCCCGCGGCCGCATTCCGGACACCGCCCGCCGCGGGCGGCACAGCGGGTACTGCGCCTGACAGGCAGCCCACGCAGACAGCTCCAGGCTGACAACACACGTGGGTCCGACAACGTCGCCCGCGCTACCGCGAGTGCTTGCGCAGGCTTTCCGTTACCCCCGACACGGCTCGCAGGACGCTGCCCTGCCCTGCAATGTCCGCGAGCAGGCCCTCCACCTTGGGTTGAATGAACTCGTCGAGATCGTTCCAGTGCAGCGGGCGTGCGGCATCCGGCGGGCCGGCTGCGGCGGTGCGCGCCGCTTCATACAGCGGCCGGGTGCCTGGAGATAACACAGCGCGGGCATCGTAAGTCGCGGCCGCCTGGCTGGCACGCAGCTCGACAGCCTGAACGGCACACAGCAAGGCGAGCGCCAGGTAGTGCTCCAGCACCTCCAGCTGCTCGCGCGCCAGGTTGGCCGAGTTCATGGCCTGACTGTTGATGTTCTGGTTGAACTGCTCGGCGTGGGTGGGAAAGCGGTCGGCGACCGGCTGCCCGTAGTAGCCGATGAGCGGCATCATCTGGTTGCCGCCCAGCTGCAGGGACTTGAGCCCCACGTTGGCCGCGCCCGCGGTGTTGCCCACCAGGGAGGCGGACAGCCCGTAGCTGAACTCCGGGGTCATCAGCAGCGCGATCTGCACATCGATGTGCTTCGCCAGCAGGCCGATCAGGTAGCGCACGCTGTCCATCGACACGGCGGTGTACTGCGCCAGGAAGTTGCCGGTGTGATAGATCTCGCCGCTCTCCGGGTCGATGAGCGGATTGTCGTTGGCGCAATTGGCCTCGACCTCGATCTGGCCCGCCGCGACCGCCAGCCCATCGATGATCGGCCCGAGGAACTGCGGCAGGCAGCGCAGCGAGTAGCGGTCCTGGATGAGCTTGCCGCTGCGGTGGCCACGATCCCCGGCGGCTTCATCACGCATCAGCTTCGAGCCCGCCAGCAGCTGCGCCATCTGCGTCGCGGTCCATATCTGTCCGCCATGCGGCTTGAGCGCATGAATGAACGGCGCGAACGTCTGGCTCGTCGACAACATCGCCTGGGCATACAGAGCGTGGATGCCGAGCGCGAGCGATGTCAGGTTCTGGGCGCGCGCGAGCGCGTTTGCGGCCACGCCGGTGCTGACCCCCGTCCCGTTGTTGAGTGCCAGCCCCTCCTTGGGTTGCAGCTCCAGCGGCGCGAGACCGAGCCTGCGCAGCGCCGTGTGCGAGTCCAACGCTTCACCGCCCAGGTCGACGCGGAAAGCGGGATCGAGCCCGAGAATGGCGCCGGCGATGTACGAGAACGGCACCAGGTCGCCGCTGGCGCCTATCGAGCCGCGCTGGAAAACGTGCGGGACGGCGTTCGCGTTGAGGAACCTCGCGTAGCGCTCGATGATCTCCAGACGGATCCCCGATGCGCCTTTGATCAAAGAGTTCGCGCGCAACAGCATCGCCGCGCGGACATCGGCAGGCGCGAGGCGCGGCCCGGTGGTTGTCTTGTGTTGCCACAGAGCAAGGCGCTGCACGTCCACGAGCAGCTCCGCTCCGACGTACCGATCGGCCATGCCGCCGAACAGGGTCGTCACGCCATAGATCTGCTCACCCTTTGCGATCTTGCGCTGCAAGACCTCCCGGGAGGCAGTCACGCGCGCCAGCACCGCCGGATCGGTGCTGAGACGGACCTGCTCGCCACGGGACACCGCGCTGATCTGGGCAATGGTGAGACCCGTGCCGCTGATAGTCACGGTCATGTAGAGACTCCTCATGGTATGGCGCGGCGGACAGCGCCAGAGTAGAAGAGCACGGACCGAAGTGCACCTCCCGCCTTCCCACGGAGCACCCCGCCGATGAACTCGCAGATCGCCTCGTTCGATCAGATCAAGAACACCGCCCTGGACCTGGCCGTCCGGTTCGGGCCGAAGCTGCTGGTCGCCATCCTGATCCTCATCGTCGGCGTGATGGTCAGCCGCGGGGTCAGCCGCTGGCTGCTGCGAGGCCTGGCGCGCATCGAGCTCGAGCCGCCGGTACGAGCGCTGCTGGCGCGCGTCGGCTGGGTGCTCTCATTCGCCTTGTTCCTGATCATGGCACTGGAGAATCTGGGCGTGGAGCTGCTGCCCCTGATCGCCGGACTGGGTGTCGCCGGAGCCGGAATCGCCCTCGCCACCCAGGGAGTGCTGAGCAACGTCGTCGCCGGCCTGTCGATCATCTTCACCAAGCCGTTTCGCATCGGCGAGTACATCTCGATCGTCCACGAGGAGGGACAGGTCCAGGCCATCACACTGTTCAACACCACCCTCACCCATTCGGACCGCTCGCGCATCGTGATTCCCAATCGCAAGATCGTGGGGGAGATCCTGCACAACTTCGGCAACCTCCGGCAGGTGGACGTCCGCGTCGGTGTGGCGTACGACACGGACATCGACCGCGCGCTCGCAGCAATCGGTGAGGTGCTGCGCGGCAGCTCACGCGTGCTGCAGGACCCCGCTCCGCTCGTCCAGACGATCCTTCTCGGGGAGTCCTCGGTGAGCATCGGCGTGCGTCCCTGGGTACGCGTCCAGGACTACGCCCTCGCCACCGGCGAGATCACCCGGGCGGTGCTGGAGTCGTTGCGCGAACGCGGCATCGTCATGCCCTTTCCACAACGCGAAGTGCGTCTCATCTCGAGTGCCGCCTGAAGGGGCGCCGCAACGCACAGTGGCGCGTCCGAGGCGCCGGCCCTGGACGCACGACCACCAGCCGCACTCGTGCCCGGGTGTCACAGAACCGTCATCCCCCGATGGAGCCGCGTTGTCGGTTCCGTCACAGCGGGGAGAACAGGACATTCCCTAGCCTGTGCCCATGTCGAGCGATGTGCATGCCCTGATCGAGCAGGAGCAGATCCATTCACTCTTCCAAGCGATCCTGGACGGATCCACCGGAGAGCCGATCGGATTCGAGGCCCTTTCCCGAGGCGCTGCCGGCTCCGCGCTGCACACCCCGGACGCGCTGTTCGCCGCCGCGGGGACAGCCGGCTGTCTGCGGGATCTGGAGCGCGCCTGCCTGCGCTCGGCGATCCGCAGCTTCGCGGAGCTGGGCATCCAGGGGCGGCTCTTTCTGAACCTGCTCCCGGAGACGCTCCTGGGGTGGCCGCAGTTTCCGGACTGGCTCGCCGAGCGGCTCGGAATGGCGAACGTGGATGCGCACTGCGTGGTCCTGGAGCTGACCGAGCACGGCAGCGTGCAGCACGAGTCGCAGCTGGCGGCGGCGATCCGGCCTCTGCGCCGCATGGGCTGCGACATTGCGATCGACGATCTGGGCGCGGGCTCCTCGGGACTGAAGACGTGGTCGGCGCTGCGCCCGGAATTCGTCAAGGTCGATCGCTACTTCGTCGCCGGCATCGAAGAGGATCCGGTGCGCGGGGAAATCCTGCGCTCGGTGGTCGAGATGGCACGCGCCACCGGCTCGCAAGTGGTCGCCGAAGGGATCGAGAACGCGCAGCAACTGAACCTCGTGCTCGAGCTCGGCGTGGACTACGTGCAGGGATTTCTCTTCGGTCAGCCGCAGAGCTCACCACGCCCCTCAGGGTGCGCTTTCCCGCATCAGCGCACTCTTCCCGGCCTGTCGAGCGACTGCGCGGAGCATCTTGCTCTACCGATCCCGGCTGTTCCCGCCACTGCGCTCATCTCTGCCGTGGTGGAGATATTCCGCCGCAATCGTGCCTGGCGCGCGGTGCCGGTCGTCGATGGCACCCGACCGATCGGCTTGGTGCGCCGCGACGAGCTGCTGATGCTCATCAGCCGGCCGCTGCACCCGGAGATCTACAACCGCAAGCCCGTCACCGCCGTGATGGACGCAACGGCGGTGCGGATTGACGGACGAGCCCGCCTCGACCAGGTGAGCCGCATGGTCACGGGCCAGCAGGCGCGGCAGCAGGAGGATTTCATCATCACGCGCGCCGGGGAGTACCTGGGGCTCGGCCGCTCGATCGATCTGCTGCGGCAGATCACGGCGCAGCAGATCCAGATGGCCAAGCAGGCCAACCCGCTCACCGGGCTGCCCGGCAACCGCGAGATCCAGGCGCACCTGGGTCAGCTCGTCAACCGCCGCCGCACCTTCATCGCCTGCCACCTGGACCTGGACAACTTCAAGCCCTTCAACGACACCTACGGCTACCAGCAAGGCGATCAGGTATTGCTGCACGTCGCCACGGCCATCCAGAGAAACATTCGCCCGCGGATGGATTTCGTCGGCCACATCGGCGGCGATGACTATGTGCTGCTGCTGCGCAGCCGCGATTGGTCGATCCGTCTGCTGTCGATCCTGGAGGACCTGGCGGTGACGCTGGTGAATTTCCACTCGGCCGAGCACCGGCAGGCCGGTCACATCATGGCCCAGGGACGCGACGGGGTGTCGACCCGGTTTCCGCTGCTGAGCGTGTCGATCGCTGCGGTGGAAGTCGCAGCAGCTCCCGGCACGACTTTGGACTCCGTTGCCGAGGAGCTGCGCCGGACCAAGGCTGCCGCCAAGGCGCGCAGCGGCTGCAGCTGCGTCCTTTCCAAGGATGGACAGATGCTCGACCTGCTGTCCAACCCGCCGCTGGAGGAGTTTCAAACCTCCGAGACCGTCATCCTGAAGGCGCTCGGAAGCTGACGGCTGCCTGCGCCACCACGGCGCCAGCCCTTCTCGCAACGCCCCCACACACGGGGCCCTACAACCGGCAGGGTTCTGCGCTTGCGCCTGCCACTATGGATTGTGGTTCGCGTCACGAAGTCAGAAAGTCCTTTTCGATTAGTAGCTTGAGAGCTTATTCTCACGCCGTCTCCACCTTGACCACGACCCGTGTCGCGCGCGACTCTA
>DATNEN010000049.1:0-8683 GCA_035552975.1 Steroidobacteraceae bacterium | reverse complement strand
TCCCGATCACTGGCACTTTTCTCAGGGTTCCCCCGAATCTCAGCGATATGTAGCCGAGCGATGATCCGCGTGTCGTACGGCACGCGCGGCAGGGAACGGCTCGAGTTGGATGTTGCGACGCAATCGCCGATTGAAGTAGGTTGTCCGCGGATCGTAACATGGTCGCCGGCTTGACCCTGCACTCCGCCCAAGGCGAAGACGCTCTCTCCGGAGGCCCTTACGCACGAGCTGGCCTGGAAAGACGGCTGGCTCTGGTTCAACGACGAGACGCTCGCCGAGGCGATCGCACGCTTCAACACTACAACCTCGCCAGGGCATCACCGCGATCTATCTCTCGGCGGACTGCCGGCGCGCGTTGCTGCGCTGTGATACGCCCTTGGGCCAATAGTCAGCGCTGTAGCACTGTGCCTTTTGCGCCCATTTAAACTTGACGGCGCGCCCGCTTCGGGCGCAGCGTTCGTTCGCCGTTTGGGGCCGTAGCCTTTCGTCGAGCCACCCCTGAAAGAGGACCTCAAGGAGCCTGGGACGGTACGGCTCATGAGCCGTCGTGAGTTCGTGCAGGAGCGCGCATCAGGTCCAAGGAAACTGACAGCTACGTCGAGCTCGACGCTATCGACAGGAGAAGGCAAATGAGGACGCTGAAGGTCGACAGTGGCAAGAGGACGCCGGCAAGGGACGCACTCTTTCTGGTGGACTGCGGACGTGTCTCCAAGTGCACGCGGGGTGTTTCCTTCCTGATTCTGTTCGAGCTGGCAGCGCCACCGAACGACCGGCTGTTCCTCCTGTAGCAAGGAGATGTTCTGAAGGCGCACAAGTCACGCGAACGCTCTTGAGTAGACTGACGACGACCACACTAGAACGAAGGGCTCCGCACCTGCCCGCTCGCGCGGGCAGGCGCCGGAGCTGAGCCGAGCCAGAACAAGAACGGCGGGGGGTAGATGAAGATGGGGCGGTACTCGCTTGCCGAGCACGTGCACGTGTGCGTGAACGACGAGCACGTCGTGCTGCTGGACCTGAAGCAGGATCGCTACTGGGCGCTGGAGGCGGCCTCGACCACGCCGCTCAGCGGCCTGGTGCCCGGCTGGCCGGTGAAAGCCTTCGATGCTCCCGTCGCCGGAAGCTCCGACCCGGAGCAGGCGGAACAGATTGCCGCCGGCCTCCTCGAGCAGGGGATCCTCACGGATCAAGCCACGGGCGGCAAGGATGCGACCCCCGTGCGCATCGTCGCGCCGGCACGCGAGCTCCTCTCGGCGGACGGGTACAGGTCGGCGCGCGTCGGTGCCGGAGCCGCACGCACACTGCTGGCTGCCGCTCTGTCCGCGAAACTCGCCCTGCGTTTCAGGCCGTTCGCAACCGTCGTGCAGGGCTTCATCGATCGCAAGCGCAAGGCCGGCGGCCGCACGCAGCTGGATACGGAACGTGCGCGCGAGCTGGTCGAGGCGTTCTTCAGGCTGCGCGTGTTCTTCTTCAGCTCCCGCAGCGAGTGCCTGTTCGATTCCCTGACACTGCTGAACTTCCTGGCGCGCTACGGGATCACCGCAGACTGGGTATTCGCAGTGCAGGCACGTCCGTTCGCCGCTCACTGCTGGGTGCAGCTCGATGACGTCGTGTTCAACGACACGGTGGAGCACGTCACTGGCTACACGCCGATCATGGTGGTGTGACAGAAGAGGGATTCCTGCGTGTATCGATATCTTGCGCTGATCTGGAATCCGGCCGATCCCGAGAAGTCCGCGACGGCACGCTCCCTGATCGAGCGGACGAGCGCAGGGCCGGCCACTTGGCAGCGGGCGCTCTATGAGGAGGGCGTGGTCGTCTTCCACGCCGGCTTGAAAGAGGGAGCGAGCGAGACCCGTGTGCTCGCGGCGGATGCAGGCGTGGTACTCGGCCGGATTTTCCCTCGGGAAACCGCCAACGCCGCCGCAAACCCGCCGACCAGGAGCTTCGATTCGGCGGAGACGGCGGCGATCGTCGCCTCAGGCGGCAAACGGCTGTTCGAGCACTACTGGGGCCGATATGTGGGCATCGTGCGCAGCTCGCGCACCGGCGAAATCTGGGTGTTGCGCGATCCGCTCGGGCAGATGCCGTGCCTGCTGGCCGGATTCCGCGGTGTCAGCATCGTATTCTCCGACCTGGAGGACTGCCTGCGGCTCGGTTGCTTGAAATTCACGGTCAACTGGCAGTACGTCACGGGGCTGCTGGCCAACTCGGGCATGATGACCCGCGCCACCGCGCTCAACGAGGTCTCGGACATTCAGCTCGGGGAGCGCGTGCGGTTCTGCGGCGACACCCTGCAACGCTCGATCGAGTGGCACCCCTTCGAGATCGCGCGTACCGATCAGATCCTGGACGCGGATGAGGCTGCGAGGCAGCTGCGAGCGACCACCAGGGCGTGCATTCACGCCTGGGCCTCGTGCTACTCCGGCCTCATTCACAACCTCTCCGGTGGGCTCGATTCCTCGATCGTGCTCGCCTGCCTGAAGGACGCGCCCACTCACCCGGCAATCACGTGTCTCAACTACTACGGTACGGGGCCTTCCGAGGACGAAAGACAATACGCCCGCCTGGTCGCGCGGCACGTTGGCGCCGAGCTGGTCGAGTCGCGCCTGGATCCGGCAGACGTACGGCTGGAGCGCATTACGACGTTGCGGCGCTCGGCGCGGCCCTGGTACTACATGTACGAGCTCGAGCACGGCGAGCTCGAGACTGGCCTGGCGCGGCAGCAGGGCGCCAACGGGTTGTTCTCCGGCTCCGGCGGTGATGGGATCTTCTATCAGGCGCGCGCGGAGCTCGCCGTTGCCGATTATTTCTTCGATCACGGCTGGGGCGCCGGACTGTTGCACACCGCGGTGGATGCGGCACAGGTGTCGCACAAGTCGATATGGCCGTTGCTCGCCAAGGCCGTGAGGGCGCGCCTGCTGCCAAAGCGGTTCAATCCGATCGCCGAGGGTGGACGCTCCGAGCGCACGCTCGTCAATACGGATGTATTGCGGGCTGCTGCCCGGAATATGGAGTTCGATCATCCCTGGTTCTCTCGCGAGGCGACGCGAGGGGTGCCCCCGGGAGTTCTGTGGCACGTGTCGACCGTTTCCGTCCCGCCGGCCTACTACACCTCGTTCGGTCCGGAAACGGCTCCCGAGCGCACCATGCCGCTGCTGTCCCAGCCGCTGGTCGAAGTGTGCCTGCGCATGCCCGCGTATCTGCTCATCCGCAGCGGCCGAGATCGCGCCATCGCACGCAGGGCATTCGCCTCCGAGCTCCCCGAGACGACTATCAAGCGCACTGCCAAGGGCCGCGTCGACCAGTATGTCCGCAACATCGTGGATGCCAACCTGGATTTCCTGCGGGAGTTCCTGCTCGATGGCCTGCTGGTGCGCGAGGGCCTGCTCAACCGCGACAACCTGGAGCTGTATCTGACGAAGGAGCGCTCGCCGGCGGACTTCCAGTACAGCGAGATCCTGCACGAGCACCTGTGTGTCGAGGCCTGGCTGCGGCGCTCGCTGGAGCTCGCCACTCCGACAGGCCAGGGCGTGCCGCCGCTCACCAGTCCGTGCGAATCCACAAGCTGAGGATCCGGCCGTACGGGTCCGCGTTCTCCTGGTCGTACCCGAGGCCCGCCAGGGTGTTGTTGAGGAACGGCGGATCACGGTCGAAGAGGTTCGCCGCGCTCAGCTCCAGGCGGGTGTGATCCCACGGTCCACCGGCGCCGTTGCCGAGCTGGTAGCGGATCTGCGCATCGATCGTCGTCCAGGCGGCAACCGGCAGGTTGGGCACGCTGGAAGTGTCGCGGTAGCTGTTGGAATAATTCGCCGCCAGGGTGGCTCCGAGCCGTCTGCCCGACCAGGAGAGCGAGGTTCGCACGCGCAGGTTGATCGGGTTGTTCTGCGTATTGAGCAGGTTGGTCTCGGGCGAGCCGTTGCCCTCGGCGAGATCGAACTTTGTCAGGTACGTGCCGTCGGCGGCGAGCGTCAGCGTGCCGTAGCGCACCGTATGTTCGTACTCGAGGTTGAAGTCGATGCCGCGAGTATCGAGCGTCTCGGCATTGTGCGCGCGCACGTCGACGATCGCCCCGGCGCCGAGTGCCGCGCAGGCGCTCTTCGTCCCCAGCGGAAACAAGGCCTGGCTGCAGACGTAATCCACGAGCGAGGGATCGGGGTTGAAAGTCACGAGCCCGGAGTAGCGCGGATTGGTGAGGACATCGGTGGAGAAGAGGGTGTTCTCGATCCGATCCTTGAAGGCGATGTCGAACAGGGTGAGACCCATGGACAGGCTCGGCAGGGCCTGCGGCTTGAAGTCCAGCCCGACCGTCCAGCTGTTGGCGCGCTCCTCACGCAGCGCGGCGTTGTTTCCCGACCAGACCAGCGCCACCGTCTTTCCCGTCGCAGAGCGCGGATCCGCCAGGATTTCCGGCACCACGACGTTGTGGCTCTCATCGAGCTCCGTGAGCGGGGGTGCCTGCAGCGCGCGCGACCAGGTACTGCGCAGGACCACGCTCGCGAACGGCTCCCAGCGCAAGCCGAGCTTCGGCGTCGTAGCGTGGCCGAATGTGCTGTAGTCCTCGTAGCGCGCGGCCGCCGACAGCTCGAGCTCCCGCAAGCCGGGCAACGCGTTGTCTTTCCCGAACACCGGGACGATGATTTCCGTGAAAGCGCTGGTGGTCTGCCGGTTCAGGTGAATGCTGAATTGGGGAAAGGGGAGCGAGGGCGGTGTGTCGGAAGAGTAGAGCTGCACGCGCCGGTCCACGCCGACGGCCAGCTTGACTGCTCCACCAGGGAGCCTCGCGATCGGCCCATCGGCTGTCAGGTCTGCCGTCTCCAGCTGCGAGTCCAACCGGTAACGGTAGGGCTCGACCAGGCTCGCGAGCGTCGCGGGGTTGGTGTGCGACCCGTCCCCGAAAGGGTTGAAGGCCGTGGCGGGATCGGTGTCTGCCAGCGCTGCCAGCAGTGCCGTCGGGTTGAGCACGCCTGTCTGGGTCTGGTCTTGCTTCTCGCGCGCGAAGCCGCCGTAGAGGCCGAGTCTCCAGTCGCCGGCGTCCAGGTCCGCTCCCACGGTTATGTTCGTCGTCTTCACCACCGCATCGTTGATGTCCGTTCCCAGGTCCCGGCCGAAGTTGTAATACACGAGCACCGGCCGGGTGCCGCCGGTGGGGTTGACGTAGAACGGGTTGCTGAACGGGACCGGCAATGCCCCCGGCTGGCCGCCGGTGCGCTCCGTGGCCTCGCGATCGCTCAGCAGCACGTTGGCGAACACGCTCAGGTGCTCGTTGAGGTTCTCGCGAGCGGAGGTGTACAGGCTCCAGCGCTTCTGCGAGGGGACGATGTCGGTGTCCAGGTACTTGTTCTGCAGGTTCTCACTCCCGGCAACCAACGAGCCGGGTGTCAGATGGGTACCGTCCTGTCCTCGGGGGATGGCGTAGCTCGTCTGGCCCACGAGGATATTGCCCGGATTCGCGAAGTTGACATCGAAGTCGCTTCCGCCGAGGGAGGTCAGGTTGCTCATGGTGTAGGCGCGCTCGCTCGCCGGCAGGGCGTCGCGGCGATAGAACTCGACCGAGAGCATCGCGGTGCCGTCGTCCCACTTGTGGCCGAGCGTCTGCGAGACCAGGTAGCTGCGCAGCGTGCCGCGCGTGCCGATACCCGAGCTGGCGACCGTTTCCGCTCCCGTGAAGTTGTCGCGCATGATCAGATTGATCACACCTCCGACCGCATCCGCGCCGTAGAGCGCCGATGCGCTGTCCGCCAGCATGTCGACGCGCTCCAGCGCCGACAGCGGAATGTTGTCGATGTCGACGAAAATGCCCTGCGTGCCGCTGGGAGCGATGCGCCGGCCGTTCATGAGCACGAGCGTCGCCCCGGCACCCAGGCCTCGCAGGTTCACGCCCGTGCCCAGCCCGGAGTTGGTTTGGGCCTCGGTGCCCAGGTGCGTGTCCTGCGTGGGGCCGCCACCAAACACCTGGGGGAGCGTGCTCAGGAAGTCCGAGATCGTCGGCGCCCCGCTCTCGTCGATGGTCTGCCGATCGAATGCACGCACATTGACTCCAACTGGAGCCTCACCGCGCAGATTCGTTCCGGTGACGCGCACCATCTCCAGGCCGCCGGCTCCGGCGAGCAAGGCCGTCGGTGTCACAGTTTGACTATTGGACTTTTTTGGCCGGGTTCGGGCGCGTGGCTGGCTCGACGCCGATCTCACGGGCGTGACTGCGAGGGTGTGCTCATTCACCAGCGTGAAGGTGAGCCCGGTATCCCCCAACAGGCGCCGCAGTGCATCGCGCGGCTCGTACCAGCCCTCGACCGCCTGTGTCGGGCGGCCTCGGACGACGGTGTAGTCGAACAGCAGCTGCAGGCCGGCCTGGCGGCTGAACTCGTTGAGCGTCCGGGAAGCGTCCCCCGCGGGGACATGAAACTCGACTCCCGGGGCGGCGAGTGCCGGGCGCGCCCCGGCGAGCAGCACGGCCAGAAGCAGTGCAGCAATTGCGGGGGTTCGTGTTGAAAAGCGGCGCTGACGCTCATCCCGTCCGTTCCATCGAGGGTCCATTCGAGTCCTTCGAAAGGTCGCGTCCCATGCCGTCCAAGACTCGATCTAACGCGCTTACCTGTCCCCAGCGCGTTGCGCGGCGTGATTGGACGAGACCCCTGCCGATTCTTCTAATGGTGCGATTGTAGCGCCGGTGTCGGCTGGCGGGGCGGCAATCAGTCGCACTTCGATGGGATCGCCCGGATTCTGGGCGATTACGTGAAATGCCTTGAGGGTCTCGACGAAGCCGTCCAGGTCGCTCGCCTTGAAATTGCCGCCAAAGCGAATCTGTTGGATCTGCGGATCGGCGATCGACAGGTGGCGTACGTTATAACGATTGAATTCGCCCACCACCTCGCTCAGTGTCTCACCCCAGAAAGACAGGTGCGGGCCGGCGGGGTCGGTCCATGCGAGCTTCCTGGCCAACTCCTCGGCGGACAGGTGTCTGGATGTCAGGCGGCCGCGGCTGACCGCCGCGGCTTCGCCCGCCGCCACGGCCGTGGCGGACGGGGTCAGCTCCGGTTCGCCGGCCGTGTCAGGTCTGGGACTTCCGACGGCGACTCGACCTTCCGTGACGACCACATCCACGCTGTTGTCTGCGCGAATGCGCACCGAGAATGCCGTGCCCACGGCTCGCACGAGCGTCGCTGCCGCCGTGACCAGGAATGGCCGGCTGGTATCGTGCGCGACGTGGAAGAGAGCCTCGCCGCGTATCAACACGACATCGCGGCGCCCGTTGTTGATCCGCACGCGCATCATGCTGTCGGTGTTGAGCTCGACCTCGCTGCCATCGCTCAGCGTGATCTGCTGGCGCCCGCCGATGGCGGTGACGTAGGTCTGCCAACCATCCCGAAAGGCGAGCGCCCAGGCACCGAGAATCGCAAGTCCGGTGACCGCGGCCGCGGCCAGCCAACCGCGGCGCGACAAGTCCACGCCCGCTCGCCGGCCGCCGCGGCTCGGCGCCGTGGCGGCTTTGCCCGGCGGCCGCTGCGTCCCCGCAGCCTGCGCCACCTCCGGGGGCTCGACCAACTCGATCCCGGACAACAGCTCGGCATCGATGGTCCCATCGGCCGGCCGCAGTAGCTTCAGCTGGTCGCAGCGGTTCCAGGCAGTGCGCTGGCGAATGAATTCGGCCCGGTGGCGGGGATGCGAGTCGAGCCACTGCTGCAACTCTTCCCACAGCTCCGGGGAGCCTGCGCGATCGAGCCGAATCAGCCAGGCGGTGGCGCGGGCGGCGATTTCACTCGCGGTCTGCATGGGCCCTCATGCGGCGCCGCGCCTGACCGAAGACCGCGGCGTGCCGCGGGGCAGCGGGCTGATCGAAGAGGGCCTCGGCGCAACGCCGGGCTGCCTTGGTCAGGTGCTGCTCGACCGTGTTCTCGGAGATCTGCAGGCGGCTCGCGATCTCTCTCTGCGAATACCCGTAGACCTTGCGCAAGGTGAACACCTGGCGGCAGCGGTCGGGAAGCTCCTGGACGGCGTTCACCAGCAGGGCCAGCTCCTGGTGAGCATTGACGACCTCATCGATCTGCTCGCTTTCATCGAGCCCATCGAGGGCTTCCATGTCGGCGACGACTTCGATCGGCACGATGTGGCGGTGGCGCAGCCAGTCGAAGGCGACGTTGCGGGCGATGGTCAATGCGAAGCCGCGCACCGAGCGCACCTCGGGCTCGTCCCGGCACCCGGCAGTGAGCAATCGGGCGTAGGTCTCCTGCAGCAGCTCTTCGACATCGGAGTCGTTGCGCGTGTACCGATACAGACACGCACGCAGCACCCCTTCGAACTGCAGGGCTTGCAGGAGGTACCGCTCTTCGTTCTTTGCCACCCTTAAGGGACCTCGCCTTTTTATGCTGCGCACACCTTCCTGTGAGGCTGCCAGCGACCCCATTTTCCCGGACAGCCTAGTCCCTTGCGATGCAGGGGATATTACGCGCCTATTGCAGGGCGTCTGCAATGGGGGCGCGCCCCCAAAACTCGAAGCGCTGCGCGGCGGTAACGGAAATCGCTCGCGTGCGCGTCCTTCAGCTCTTTGAGAATGCGACCACGGTCGGCTCCTCGTCAGGATCGTTGAGGGGCCGTGGTGAGACGCCCGCTGCAGCCCTTGGTCTGCAGCGGGCGTTAATAAGTCATAGTAGAGTGGTCCCCGGCCGCACCGTTGCGTCTCGGCAAC
>DATNEN010000048.1:0-20184 GCA_035552975.1 Steroidobacteraceae bacterium | reverse complement strand
AACAAGCACGTGTGGGTCGGGCTCACGCACATCTTCGGCGTGGGACGCGCCCGTGCGCTCGCTGCCTGCGCAGGCGCTGGCGTCAAGTCGACGACCAAGGTGAAAGATCTCACCGAGTCCGAGGTGAACGCCATCCGCTCGCAGATCGCGAAGTTCGCCGTCGAAGGCGACCTGCGCCGCGAAGTGTCCATGAACATCAAGCGTCTCATGGACCTGGGCTCGTATCGCGGCATGCGCCACCGGCGCGGCCTCCCGGTCCGAGGCCAGCGCACACGCACGAACGCCCGCACGCGCAAAGGTCCGCGCAAGCAGGCAGTCAAGTTGAACGCCCCTCCGGGTAAGGCGTAAGAGGTTCGCAGCTCCCCTATGGCTGATCAAAAGACACCAGGCGCCGCCGGCGCCGCGGCTTCCGGTACCGCCGCCGCCGCCGCGGGCGCCAAGAAGCCGAAGAAGGCTCGCAAGAACGTGCTCGATGCGATCGCGCACGTCCATGCGTCTTTCAACAACACCATCATCACGATCACCGATCGCCAGGGAAACACACTTTCCTGGGCGACTTCGGGCGGCTGCGGATTCCGCGGCTCCCGCAAGAGCACCCCGTTTGCCGCCCAGGTGGCCGCGGAGAAGGCCGGCGTGGCTGCCCAGGAGCACGGCGTGAAGAACGTCGAGGTGCGGGTCGGCGGCCCCGGCCCGGGCCGCGAGTCGGCGGTGCGCGCGCTGAACAACTGCGGGCTGAAGATCACCAGCATTTCTGACGTCACGCCGATCCCGCATAACGGCTGCCGTCCACCCAAGAAGCGTCGCGTTTAGCGCTTAAGGCTCAACGAGGAATTCACGAAATATGGCGCGTTACGTCGGTCCCAAGTGCAAGCTCGCCCGCCGCGAGGGCACGGACCTCTTCTTGAAAAGCGGCGTCAAGCCCCTAGAAAGCAAGTGCAAGTTCCAGGTGCCCCCGGGCGGCATCAAGGGCGAGCGCCGCCAGCGCCTGTCCGATTACGGTCTGCAGCTGCGCGAGAAGCAGAAGCTGCGCCGCATGTACGGCGTGCTCGAACGCCAGTTCAGCAACTACTACGAGGAGGCGGCCCGCCGCTCGGGCGCCACCGGCGAGAATCTGCTGAAGCTGCTGGAGTGCCGCCTGGACAACGTCGTGTACCGGATGGGGTTCGCCTCCACCCGCGCCGAGGCGCGGCAGCTGGTGAGCCACAAGTCCGTCACGGTGAACGAGCAGCCGGTGACCATCCCTTCGTTCCAGGTGAAGGCCGGGGACATGGTGCAGATCCGCGAGAAGTCGCGCAAGCAGTTGCGTATCGCCAGCGCCCTGGGCGTAGCGCAGCAGGTCGGACTGCCCGAGTGGGTGGAGGTGAACGACAAGGAGTTCCGTGGCGTGTTCAAGTCGCCGCCGAGCCGCGACGACATCCTGCCCGACATCAACGAGAACCTCGTCGTCGAGCTGTATTCGAAGTAATGGTTTTGCGCCGGCTTTCTTGCCGGCAAGGTGAGTCCGCAATGCAGGGTTCTGTCTCAGAGTTCTTGAAGCCCCGCGTGGTGAAGGTGCAGCCCGTGGCCCCTCGCCAGGCGCGTGTCGTCATCGAGCCCTTCGAGAGAGGTTTTGGGCACACGCTCGGCAATGCCTTGCGTCGAGTCCTGCTGTCTTCCATGCCCGGCAGCGCGATTACGGAAGTCGAGATCGACGGCGTGCTGCATGAGTACACCAGCATCGAGGGTGTGCAGGAAGACGTCGTCGACATCCTGCTGAACCTGAAGTCCGTGGCGATCCGCATGCACTCGCGCGACACCGCGGAGCTGCGCCTCCACAAGAAGGGCCCCGGCCCCGTTACCGCAGGGGACATCCAGACCGACCACGACGTCGAGGTCGTGAATCCGGAGCTCGTGATCGCGAACCTGACGAAGGCGGGCGAGCTGAGCATGACGCTGCGCATCGAGCGCGGCCGCGGCTATCGGCCGGCGGCGGCGCGTGTGGCGTTCGAGGAGCAGACTCGTCCGATCGGGCGGCTGCAGCTGGATGCATCGTTCTCACCGGTGCGTCGTGTGACCTACTCCGTCGACGCGGCGCGCGTCGAGCAGCGTACGGACCTGGACAAGCTGGTGATCGATCTGGAGACCAACGGCACCATCGACGCCGAAGAGGCGATCCGTCGCGCCGGCAGCATCCTGAAGGATCAGCTGTCGGTGTTCGTCGACCTGCAGGGCGAGGAAGAGGCGGCCACCAAGGTCTCCGAGATGCAGTTCGACCCGATCCTGCTGCGTCCCGTGGATGAGCTGGAGCTCACCGTGCGCAGCGCGAACTGCCTGAAGGCGGAGAACATCCACTACATCGGCGATCTCGTGCAGCGCACCGAAGTCGAGCTGCTGCGCACGCCCAATCTCGGCAAGAAGTCGCTCACCGAGATCAAGGAAGTGCTCCAGAGCCACGGCCTCATGCTCGGCATGCGGCTGGATGGCTGGCCGCCCGCGGGCCTGAAGCACGACGAAGAACGCGATGTGATTTAGGTCGATATGCCGTCGGACCGCCGGCTCTCCACCTCGAGTGCCGGCGGTCTACGCTCGTAGAAGGGTTTTACAGTCATGCGTCATCATCTATCGGGCAGGCAGCTGTCGCGCAACGCGCCCCATCGCCGGGCGATGCTGCGGAACATGAGCGTCTCGCTGCTGCGCCACGAGACCATCCGCACCACCTTGCCCAAGGCGAAGGAGCTGCGTCGCGTCGTCGAGCCGCTCATCACGCTGGCCAAGTCCGACGGCGATGCCAACCGGCGGCTGGCCTTCTCCCGGCTGCGCGACGCAGAGATCGTCGAGAAGCTGTTCGCCGACCTGGGGCCCCGATTCAAGACCCGGCCAGGCGGTTACACGCGCATCCTGCGCATGAACCCCCGCGCGGGCGATTCCGCTCCGATGGCGCTGATGCAGCTCGTTGACGGTCCGACCGCGGCGGCCGCTGAGAAGCCCACCGCAGCCAAGAAGAAATCCCGGCGTGCCAAGGCGAAGACGGAAGCCTCAGATGCGGCCCCGGCAGCGGAAGAGGCGGCGCCGAAAAAGCGCACGCGTAAGAAGAAAGCCGCGGCTGCCTAGGCGGCGAGTAGCACCCAACCACGCTTTTTGGCCGAGGTCGATCAGCGTGGTCCGCTGAAAGCGCCTTGGGCGACTGTCAGCCAATCCATCGAGGGCGCGACCGCGAGGTTTGCGCCGTTTTTCTCATTTTCGTACCCTGCAGAGGCTGGACAGTCTCTTCCTGCGATCAACAAGAAAGGGGTCCGTCATGAGCCTCGGTTCGGAATTCAAAGAATTCGCGATGAAAGGCAGCGTGCTCGACCTGGCGGTCGGCGTGGTGATCGGCGCCGCCTTCGGCAAGATCGTCGCCTCCCTCGTCGGGGATGTGATCATGCCGCCGCTCGGTGTGATCATCGGCAACATCAATTTCAGCGATCTGGCGGTGCACATCGGCACCGACCCCAAGGGTAAGGAAGTACTGCTGAAATACGGCGCCTTCATTCAGACGATCTTCGAGTTCCTCATCATTGCCCTCGCCCTGTTCATGGTCATCAAGGGCATCAATCGTCTCAAACGGCCGCCACCGCCCGCACCGGCCGTCCCGCCGCCTCCGACCCGCTCGGAGCAGCTCCTGGAGGAGATTCGGGACCAGCTCGCGAAGCGCTGAGCGCAAACGGGGCGCGCGCCAGGCGCGTGCCCCCGCTCAGCCGGCTCCCGCGGCGCGGAACGCATTCCTCGTCAAGTTCTCGCAACCGTCCGCGGTAATCGCAACGTCGTCCTCGACGCGAATGCCGCCGAATGGCTTCAACTCAGCCACGCGCGACCAGTTGATTCGACCCGCGCGTGAATCCGCGCGTGCACCCTCGAGCAGGGAATCGATGAAGTAGATGCCCGGCTCCATGGTAACGACGAATCCCTCGCGCAACTCGCGAGTCAGGCGGAGGTAGGGGTGGCCCTTGGGCCGCGGGATATCCGGCCCATCGGGTGCGCTCGAGAACCCGCCTGCGTCGTGGACCTCGAGGCCGAGGAGATGGCCTATCCCGTGGGGCAGGAACACGCTCGTCGTGCCAGTGGCCACGGCCTCTTCCGCGCTGCAGGTAGTTATGTCGGCTTCGCGCAGCAATGCGCCTGTCAGCTCGTGCGCCCGCAGATGCACGTTGCGCCAGTCAACCCCTGCGCGCAGCTCTGCACAGAGAGTTTGCTGCATCCTGTCCATGCGAGCGATCAGGGCGGCGAAGTCGGGGTCGCTCACCGAGTAGGTGCGTGTGATGTCGCTCGCGTAGCCTGCAAACTCCGCCCCGGCGTCGATGAGCATCGAACGCCGTGTCGGCGGCGGTGATTTCTCCAGCAACTGGTAATGCAGGACGGAGGCACCTTCGTTGAGGGCGATGATGGGGTTGTAGGGAAGCTCCTGCTCGCGCAAGCCGCACGCACGCAGAAAAGCCAGCTCGATCTCGAATTCCGACCCGCCATTCTTGAAAGCCTCGAGTGCGGCCACGTGGCCAAGTGCGCCGAGGCGGCTGGCTTCGCGCAGGCACTCCAGCTCGTAGGGCAGCTTCGTGGCTCGCGGGTAATCGAGTCGCCGCATGAGCGGCGCAGGGTTGATGGCCCCCACACCCCACCCGGACAGCTCGGGAAACACATCGCCGATGTAGGCGGTTCGGCTCAGATCGGCCGGCAGGAGGCCGCGGGCGCGGGCACGCTCGGGCGAGGGTCGGATGTCGAAGAAGCCGGTCCAGTAATCCTGCGGCAGGTCCGCCGGCTTGTACCAGTAGTCCGTCGGCTTGTGGAAGATCAGCAGCGGCTGCCTGCCGGGCTCAAAGTACAAGAAGCAGTCCGGCACATCGCTCAAGGGGGCCCAGACCTTGAAGGGGGCATGCACCTCGAAGGGATAGGTCCGGTCGTCCTCGAACACCCCCAACAGGCTGCCCGAATGCACCAGCAGCGCCGTGTTCCCCGTGGCCTCCAGGGCTGTCGCAGTGCGATCGCAGACGGCGGCGAGGTACAGCCCGAAGGCCGCCTCCAGCCGTTCAGGGCGGTTGGACGGGGCGGATCGAGGTGGGGCGGAGTTGGACGAGTTGGTCATGGGCTGCACTCTAATGGGGCCTGCTTACCGTGCGGCGAGCCGTTGGTCAGGCGACTGTAACGAAATCCGACCGTGCAAACACGCCGCCTCGGCCTTCTGTCGCATCCGGTCCACAGCGGCTTCTGTGGCGTAACTGTTTCAAATCGGTCAGGGACTCTATAGAATTTGCCGCCGCGATCCGTACAGGGACTCGCGGAACGACAACCACTCGTTCACATCGTTTTCCTTACCACTCTTGCTTCTCTTCGGGGTACCGATCGATGAAAACCAAACTTGCTCTTAGCGCACTCGTTGCGGCGCTGATGCTGACGGCCTGCGCGAAGCAGGAAGCCGCCAGCACCGAGCCCGCAGCCGCCTCTCCGCCTCCGGCCGCCGCCCCGGCCGCCGATGCGGCCGCTCCTGCGGCTGCTCCGGCTGGCGATGCCGCCGCTCCTGCGGCCGCTCCGGCTGCTCCGGCCGGCGAAGCTCCGGCGAGCAAGTAATCCGTCCTTAGGATTACTGGCCTGAGCTGATAGATGCGCGAGGCCCGGGCGGGGACCCCCTGCCCGGGCCTCGCGCTTTTGCGCATATGGGGCAGGGACTGTCGCCCAACTCGGGCTCCCGTTCATGGACCGTTCAAGGCCATGGCAGGAGACTTCCCTCCCATGATCGTCAGTGTGAGAGATGCGCGCTCCTCCGAACGGGATCGGCTGTGGATCCAGGGCGTCTACCGCGACTATCTCGACGATCTCACCCCGCTGAACGCCACCGGCCTGTTTCCCGCCCTCGGCGAGGTCGGGCACCGCGAACCGGATCAGATTGTTCGCTGGTTCGGCGACCGGAATGCCTTCCCGCTGGTCATCGTGCAAGGACCGGAGCACGTGGGCTTCGCCATGGTTGCGCGCGGCTCCGCGCTGCCCGCACAGCCGCAGATCGATTATCGGATGGCGGAGTTTTTCATCGCGCGCACGCGACGCCGGTTAGGGATTGGGCGCGTGGCCGTTCAGTTGATCCTCAATCGCTTCGCCGGACGCTGGGAAATCTCCGAGTTCCAGCGCAATACCTCCGCAGTCAGCTTCTGGCGTCGGGTCGTTGCGGCCTACACGCACGGCAAGTATCAGGAGAGGCTGCTCAACGGTGAGGTACGCCAGGTGTTCCAGTCCGGTCCGGACCGTGCGCTTTGATCTTCGCGTTGCTCGAGCACGCTCCGCAACTGCCGCCCAGCTTTGACAGCTCGCGACTGCGCAGGCGGCCGATCCAGCCATCCGGTCGTGCATCGCCACCGCCAAAGGCGCCCAACAGCTCGATCACGCGTAAATGGAACCGCGCCGAAGTGAGTCGCCAGGCGCTGTAGATGGCGCACACGCTGACGATCAGCGCCACCATGATGCTCTGAAGGGCTGCCATGCTCAGCCGCCTCCAAGCGCAAGGGCCACGCGGTAAGTCACAAACGCGCCCGCGTAGGCCATTGCAAACAGGTATCCCGCCATGATCAGCGGGTAGCGCCACGAGTTGGTCTCGCGGCGGACGACCGCGAGCGTCGAAAGGCATTGCGGCGCGAAAACGTACCAGGCCAGCAGCGACAGGCCGGTCGCGAGACTCCACGTGCTGGCGATCACCGGAGATAAAGCGCTGGCAACATCACCGCTGGAGGACATCGCGTAGACGGTGCCAAGCGCGCTGACGGCTACTTCACGGGCCGCCAGCCCGGGCACCAGCGCGATGGAGATCTGCCAGTTGAATCCGATCGGCGCGAAAACGATGCCGAGGGCGTGCCCGAGCATGCCGGCGATGCTGTACTGAATCGCGGGGCCGCTTGCCCCTGCAGGCGGCCTGGGGAAACTCGCCAGAAACCACAATACGACCATGAGCGCGAGGATGATGGTGCCGACGCGGCTGACGAAGATGCGTCCGCGCTCCCACAAGCCGAGCGCGAGGTTGCGCAGATTCGGCAAGCGGTACTCCGGCAGCTCCAGCAGCAACGGCCGGAACTCTCCGCGCATTACCGTGCGCTTCAGCACTAGCGCGACCAACAGCGCACTCAGCACGCCTGCGCCGTACAGTGCAAACAACACCAGCCCGCGCAAGTTGAACGGCCCCAGCGAGCGCTGCGGAATGAAGGCGCCGATCAGCAACGCGTAGACCGGCAAGCGCGCCGAGCATGTCATGAGCGGTGCGATCATGATCGTCGCGAGGCGATCGCGATTGGACGGTATGGTGCGCGCGGCCATGATTCCCGGGATGGCGCACGCGAAGCTCGAGAGCAGCGGGATGAATGCACGGCCGGAGAGACCTACCTTGCCCATGAGACGATCGAGCAGGAAGGCCGCGCGCGGCAGATAGCCGGAGTCCTCGAGTGTCAGGATGAACAGGAACAGCAGCAGGATCTGCGGCAGAAACACCAGCACCGATCCGGTGCCCGCGACGACTCCATCGGCGAGCAGCCCGCGCAGCGGGCCCGGCTGCATCGATCCTTCGAGCCAGCCCCGCAAGGCGGCCACACCCGAGTCGATGGCGTTCATGGGCAGCTGCGCCCAGCTGAACACCGCCTGGAACATCAGGAACAGCACCACCGCCAGCAGCGCAGGACCTGCAATCGGGTGCAGGACGATCGCATCCAGGCGCGACAACAGCGCCTGGCGGGGCGGCACCCGATACGACATTTCGGCCAGGATGCGGCGGACCTCGCGCTGCGTCGCCTCGATGTCCGCGGCCGTTGCGGTGGGGGGTGCCTCGATGCGACCCGGCCGCTCGGCGAACACATACCGGTCGATCGCTTCCAGCAGCTCGCGCTCCCCGCCGGGACGCACGGCAACCGTCTCCACGACCGGGACCCCGAGAGCCTTCTGCAGCACCTGCCGATCGACCGCGTAGCCGCGTTGCTGGGCGACGTCGCTCATGTTCAAGGCGACGATCATCGGCCGGCCGATGCGTTTGAGCTCCAGCACCAGGCGCAGATTCAGGCGCAGATTGGTCGCATCGACGACGCAGATCAGCAGGTCCGGTCCGGGCTCCGCGGCATGCCGGCCCAGCACCACGTCTCGCGCGATCGCTTCATCCAGGGACGTGGCTTCCAGGCTGTAGGCACCCGGCAGGTCCACGACCCGGTAGACGCGCCCGCTGTGAGGGCCGATGAAGCGGCCCTCCTTGCGCTCGACGGTCACGCCCGGATAGTTCGCGACCTTCTGGCGGCTGCCGGTCAGGCGGTTGAACAGAGCAGTCTTGCCGCAATTGGGGACGCCGATCAGGGACAAATTGGGGGCGCCCGCGGCGATGGCTGCAGGGGTTTGCCCATGGAGGCCTCGCAAGGATTGCGCTCCGCCAGCGCCGCCGTGGTCCGGAAGGGCGGCGGAGGCCTTCAGAGGGGGGCCGGAGGGGCTCGAAGCTGGGGCGGCCGTGGCGGCCTCAGGATCGGCCGGCACGGGCGCTGGAGAGCTCATGGCGAGGCCGGCCGGGCGAGCTCCACCCAGACCGATTCGGCCTCCCGGCGGCGCAGCGCGAAGGTCGTGCTGCCGATGCGAACGACGAAGGGATCGCGGCCCGGGCGAGCCTCGGCGAGGATCTCGAACTGCTCGCCACTGACGAAGCCCAGCTCCAGCAGGCGGCGCTCGAGCGTGCTCAGGGACCCGGAGGCAGGTGCCCCCGCTCGCCCCACGCCCACCACGGTACCGGCGGTGCCAGGCGAGAGGGCACTCAAACTGACGTAACCGGGGTCCAGCGCCAGACCGCTCGGAGCTGCGAACGCGTCCATGCTCCCCAGTATATGAGAACAGTTCGCATTTGCAATGCCAATGAGGCAGGAGTGTGACTGTCCGTCCGTTTCCACACCTGGCCCCGCTCTTGGCCGTGCCTGCGTCGAGGGGTGTAGCATTCAGGCAGTCCGGCAACAAGAAATCGAGGGGCCCTGCCATGAGGTACCTCATCCGGAAACGCCGCTCCTGGGGAATTTTCCTGTTGAGTGCCGTGCTCGCCAGCTGTGGCGCCCGCACCGCGACGCCCCTGTCCCAGGCCGCCCGAGCCCCCGCCCCGGCGCCGCCCACTGTGGGGGAGGCGGCCCAGCTCCCGGAGGATCAGCAGCTGCGGATCATCCAGTGAGGGGTGGTTCCGGATATTCATCCTGAATTACGAGACTCGACGCGAGAACGACAAGGTGATGGCGCAATTGAAGGCGCAGGACGCCGAGGACGATCCGTTCGGCGGCGACGGAGGCATCATCCACGCGGCCCCGCAGTAATCTCGCTCACCCGGTGGAGCTGCGGCGCCGATCCTTCACCGCTCCCAGCAGGGGGCGCAGGTACTCCCCGGTGGCCGAGCGGGGGTCGGCCGCCACGCGCTCGGGAGTCCCGCTGGCAATGATCTCCCCGCCGCCTTCGCCGCCCTCCGGCCCCAGGTCGATGACCCAGTCCGCGGTCTTGATGACATCCAGGTTGTGCTCGATGACCACGATGGTGTTGCCTTCGTCGCGCAGGCGGTGCAGCACCTCCAGCAGTTGTGCGACATCGTGGAAATGCAGCCCCGTCGTGGGCTCATCGAGGATGTACAGCGTGCGTCCGGTGGAGCGCTTGGCCAGCTCGCGTGCGAGCTTCACCCGCTGAGCCTCTCCTCCGGAGAGGGTCGTCGCGTTCTGTCCCAGGCGCACATAGGTCAGGCCGACGTCGGTGAGTGTCTGCAGCTTGCCTGCGATCGCCGGCACGTTCTGGAAGAACCGCAGCGCGTCCTCAACCGTCATGTCGAGTACCTCGTACACGTTCTTGCCGCGATAGCGGATCTCCAGCGTCTCGCGGTTGTAACGCTGCCCCTTGCAGACATCGCACGGCACGTACACGTCCGGAAGAAAATGCATTTCCACCTTCAGCACGCCATCGCCCTGGCAGGCCTCGCAGCGTCCCCCTTTGACGTTGAAGCTGAATCGTCCTGCGTCGTAGCCGCGCGCCCGGGCCTCCGGTACGGCGGCAAACAACTCCCGCAACGGCGCGAACAGCCCGGTGTAGGTCGCCGGGTTGGAGCGCGGCGTGCGTCCGATCGGGCTCTGGTCGATGTCGATGATGCGATCGATCTGCTCCAGGCCGTCGATGCGCTCGCAGGCAGCGGCGTCCACCACCGCGCCGTTGAGGCGGGCGGCCGCATGACCGAACAGCGTGTCGACAGTGAGAGTCGACTTGCCCGAGCCGGAGACGCCGGTGATACAGGTGAACAGTCCGACCGGGATCTCGGCGGTCACGTTGCGCAGGTTGTTGCCCGAGGCGCCGATGATCCGGATCAGCTTGTCCGGATCGAACGGCACACGCCGTTTCGGCAGGGGAATGGCAAGCTTGCCGCTCAAGTACTGGCCGGTGATCGAAGCCGGGTTGGCGAGGATCTCCCGCGGCGTGCCCTGCGCCACGATCCGGCCGCCGTGAATGCCGGCTCCCGGACCCAGATCGACCACATGGTCGGCCTCGAGAATGGCTTCCTCGTCGTGCTCGACGACGATCACCGTGTTGCCGATGTCGCGCAGCGCTTTGAGAGTTCCGAGCAGGCGCCGGTTATCGCGCTGATGCAGTCCGATCGAGGGCTCATCCAGGATGTACATGACGCCGGTGAGTCCGGAGCCGACCTGGCTGGCGAGGCGGATGCGCTGCGCTTCGCCCCCGGAGAGGGTCTCCGCGCTGCGATCCAGTGTCAGGTAGTCGAGGCCGACGTCCACCAGGAAGCGCAGACGGTCGGCGACGTCCTTGACGATTTTGGCTGCGACCTCGCCGCGCCAGCCGCTGAGATTCAAGGTGCGGAAGAACTCGAGCGCCTTGCCGACCGTCAGATGCGCGGCTTCGGGCAGACTGCGCCCGGCGACGAACACAAAGCGAGCGGCCCGACTGAGGCGCGTCCCCCCACACTCCGGACAGGGGCGCAGGCCAAGATACTTTGCGAGCTCCTCGCGCACCGTGACGGATTCGGTCTCGCGGTAACGCCGCTCCAGGTTGGGCAAGATCCCTTCGAAGGGATGCCGCTTGCGCGACACGGGCCCCTTGCCTTCGCTGTAGCGGAACTCGATGACCTGCTCGCCGCTGCCGTTGAGCAGCACCTTCTGCACGCTCCCCGGGAGCTCGTTCCAGGGCGTCTCGATGTCGAAGTCGTAGTGCCGAGCGAGTGACTGAATGAGCTGGAAGTAGTGGACGTTGCGGCGATCCCAGCCGCGGATGGCGCCGCTGGCGAGCGACAGGTCCGGATGCACGACGACCCGTTGGGGATCGAAGAAATGCTTCACGCCCAGCCCGTCGCAGGCGGGACACGCACCGGCCGGGTTGTTGAAAGAGAACAGCTTCGGCTCGAGCGGCGGAACGCTGTAGCCGCAGACGGGGCAGGCATGGCGGCTGGAGAACACGATTTCTTCGCGTGCCGGCTCGTCGAGGAACGACAGCCGCGCCAGGCCACCCGAGAGACGCAGCGCGGTCTCGAGCGACTCGGCGAGCCGTTGCCCGCAGTCCGCCCGGATGCGTGTGCGGTCGACGACGGCCTCGATCGTGTGCTTGCGTTTCGGGTCCAGCTTCGGAAGCGCATCCATCTCATGAATGCGGCCGTCGATGCGCACGCGCACAAAACCCTGTGCAGCGAGATCTTCGAGGACTTCGGCGTGCTCGCCCTTACGCTCGCTGACGAGCGGTGCGAGCAGCACCACGGCGCTGCCCTCGGGCAGGCGCAGCACCTGGTCGACCATCTGGCTCACGGTCTGTGCCGTGAGGTCGATGAGGTGATCCGGACATCTCGGGATGCCTGCGCGGGCGTAGAGCAGGCGCAGGTAGTCGTAGATCTCCGTCACCGTACCGACAGTGGAGCGCGGGTTGTGGGAGGCGGCCTTCTGCTCGATCGCGATCGCGGGAGAGAGTCCCTCGATGCTGTCGACGTCCGGCTTGTCCATCATCGACAGGAACTGTCGAGCATAGGCCGACAGCGACTCGACATAGCGGCGCTGTCCTTCCGCGTACAGGGTGTCGAAAGCGAGCGATGACTTGCCCGACCCAGACAGGCCCGTGACCACGATCAGCCGGTCGCGCGGCAGATCCAGGTCGATGCCTTTCAGGTTGTGGGTGCGCGCCCCACGGACGCGAATTTCTGGCATAGGTCGGCGTTTGAGGCGGAAAACCGATCGAGTCTACGCGCTACGCGCGCTTTTGCGCGTTGTGCTTCAGGGGCGCTCCACTAGAATGGAAGGCCCCGCTGGACATCGAAGGCACGAATCCCATGGCGCGCGGAGTCAATAAAGTCATCCTCATCGGCAATCTCGGCGCCGATCCCGAAACCCGCGCCATGCCCTCGGGCAGCACGGTGGCCAACCTGCGCATCGCCACGAGCGAGAGCTGGCGGGACAAGCAGACCGGGGAGCAGCAGGAGCGCACCGAGTGGCACCGCGTGGCGCTGTTCGGGCGCCTTGCGGAGATTGCCTCGGAGTACCTCCGCAAGGGCTCGCAGGTCTACATTGAGGGCAGCCTGCGCACACGCAAGTGGCAGGACAAGCAGGGCAACGAGCGGTACTCGACGGAGATCGTCGGCAACGAGCTGCAGATGCTCGGCGGCCGCGGTGGCGGGGCAGGCGCGGGGGCAGGCCCGGCGGGCGGCGCAGCCGGCGGCGGCATGGGTGGCGGGGGCGGCGGAGGGGGCGGTGCCCCGTATCCGGATCAGGCCCCCTCAGGCGGCGGCGGCGGCGAGGATTTCGACGACGACATCCCCTTCTGAAACACGTTGATTTAAATCAGGTTTTGGACGCGGCGGCAGCCGCCGGCGGCGACCCTTAGGGTGCAGGCCTCAAAAGGCCGTAGAATCGCACGCTCGCCGCTATGTCCCGCCGCTACCTCATCAAAACCTTCGGCTGCCAGATGAACGAGTACGACTCCGCACGGATGGCGGACGTGCTGGCCGCCGGAGCGGGCTACACCGCGACCGAGGACCCCGAGCAGGCGGATGTGCTGTTGATGAATACCTGCTCGGTGCGCGAGAAGGCGCAGGAGAAGGTGTTCTCCCTGCTGGGGGAGTGGCGCCGGATCAAGTCCGAGCGGCCCCACGTGGTGATCGGCGTCGGCGGGTGCGTCGCCAGCCAGGAAGGCGAGGCCATCACCGAGCGCGCTCCATTCGTGGATCTGGTGTTCGGGCCGCAGACCCTGCACCGGCTCCCGGAGATGATCGCCGAGCTGCACCGCACGGGACGCCCTGTCGTCGATGTCAGTTTCCCCGAGATTGAGAAGTTCGATCACCTGCCGGCGCCGCGCGCCGAGGGTGCGACCGCGTTCGTCTCGATCATGGAAGGCTGCAGCAAGTACTGCAGCTTCTGCATCGTGCCCTATACGCGCGGTGACGAAGTGAGCCGCCCGTTTGATTCGGTGTTGGAAGAGGTGCGGCAGCTGGCCTCGCAGCGTGTTCGGGAGATCACTCTGCTGGGGCAGAACGTGAATGCCTATGCAGGAGCGATGGCGGACGGCGCCGTCGTCGACCTGGCCACTCTGATTCACCACGTAGCAGCCGTTCCCACCATCGAGCGAATCCGCTTCACCACCTCGCACCCCCTGGAGTTCTCCGACAGCCTGATAGAAGCGTTTGCGAGCGTGCCGAAGCTGGCGAACCATCTGCACCTGCCGGTGCAGAGCGGCTCGGACCGCGTTCTGGCCCTGATGAAGCGCGGCTACACGACGTTGGAATTCAAGGCGAAAGTGCGCAAGCTGCGTGCAGTGCGGCCGGACATCAGCATCACCTCGGATTTCATCGTCGGCTTTCCCGGAGAGAGCGACCGCGACTTCGCAGCGACCCTGGCGCTGGTTCGGGATGTCGGGTTCGATCTCTCGTTCAGCTTTCTCTACAGCCGTCGTCCGGGCACGCCCGCGGCCTCGCTCCCGGATGACGTGACAGCGGAGGTCAAACAGGAGCGGCTCGTGCGTCTGCAGGAGCAAATCGAGGCTCAGTCCCGTGCGATCAGCGCGGCAATGGTCGGCAGCGTGCAGCGCGTGCTGGTCGAGCGCCACGCGAAGAAGGACGAGCGCGAGCTCGCCGGTCGAACGGAGAACAACCGATGGGTCAATTTCGCCGGACCCTCCTCTCTCATCGGCAGCTTTGCCGAGGTTCTGGTGACGGAAGCGAGGCCCCATAGCCTGCGCGGCAGGCTACACACTACCGGCGTCATTGAGTGCTCGGAGCGTGTGGTGTCGCAGGTAGGCGCGAGTGCCTGAATCAGTGGCCTCGGCAGCGGAAGCCTTGCGCGAATTCGAGCTCGAGCCGTCGGATAACGCACGGCTCGCGAATCTGTGCGGCCCGCTCGATGAGAATCTGCGGCTACTCGAATCGCGCCTCGACGTGCAGATCCGCCGTCGCGGGGACACCTTTCGTATCAGCGGCACGCGCGCAGCGAGCGCCGAAGACACCTTGCGCGATCTGTTCGATCTGGCGAAAACCGAGGAAGTGACGCCGGAGCTGGTGCATCTGGCGCTGCGTGAGCGCGAATCCGGCGGCCTGGAGGCGAGGCCCGGGGAGCCCGCTCCGGGTGAGCATGCAGTCAGAGTCCCGCGCGGCGGCATCCGGGCGCGCGGAACGCATCAGCGGGACTATCTGGCGCACATCCGAGCCCGCGACCTGACCTTCGGGATTGGACCTGCAGGCACGGGAAAGACCTACCTCGCCGTCGCCTGCGCCGTGGAATCCCTCACAGCCGACAGCGTGCGGCGCATCGTGCTGGTGCGGCCGGCCGTGGAAGCCGGCGAGCGCCTGGGTTTCCTGCCGGGGGACCTGACACAGAAAGTCGATCCGTACCTGCGTCCGATGTACGACGCGCTGTACGAGATGATGGGCTTCGATCGCGTCGCGCGGTTCATCGAGCGCAACGTCATCGAGGTCGCGCCGCTCGCCTTCATGCGTGGCCGCTCGCTCAACGATTCCTTCATTATTCTCGATGAGGCGCAGAACACGACCGTCGAGCAGATGAAGATGTTCCTGACGCGCATCGGCTTCGGCTCGAAGGCCGTCGTGACGGGCGACGTCACGCAGACGGACCTTCCAGCCGGCAAGCAGTCGGGTCTCAGTCATGTCATCAATGTGCTGCGCGGTGTCGAGGGAGTGGCGTTCACGTTCTTCGACGCACACGACGTCGTGCGCCATCCCCTCGTGCAACGCATCGTGCAAGCCTATGAAGCCCGCAGCGGCGACGGCCGGAGTGGCTCCTCGTGAGCTCGGACTCGAACGGGATTCGAGTGGATCTGCAACGCCGGGTGCTGGCCTGGGCGCCGCCGCGTGCTGAGATTGCCAAGTGGGCGAGCGCGACGCTCGGCCGCCGCGCTGCCGGACGCGAGATGGGCGTCAGAGTCGTCGGACCGGTGGAGAGCCGGCGCCTGAATTCGCGGTATCGCGGCAAGGACAAGCCCACCAACGTGCTGTCCTTTCCGGTCGCACCTCTGCCGGGCACACCGGTGGGAGAGGCGCGCCCCCTGGGAGATCTGGTGATCTGCCCGCAGGTGTTGCGCTCGGAAGCCCGCGAGCAGAAGAAAACCCTCCGGTCGCACTGGGCACACCTCGTCGTGCACGGTGTGTTGCACCTGATCGGTTACGATCACGAGCGTGAAGCGGAAGCCTCTCGCATGGAGCAGCGCGAGATCAGCGTGCTGCGGCGGTTGGGCTTCGCCAATCCCTATCGGAGTTCCTGATGTCCAAGGAGTCCCCCAACTCGACCGGGCGCTGGCTCAAGCGACTCACCCAGAGCTTCTCCCAGGAGCCGCAGGACCGTGAGGAGCTGCTGGGCATCCTGCGGATGGCCAGCGATCGCGGCCTGCTGGACACGGATGCCCTGACGATGCTCGAGGGCGTGCTGGATGTCGCGCACCTGCAGGTGCGCGACATCATGATCCCGCGGATACAGATGATCTTCGTGCGGCGCAACGATCCGGCCTCACAGATCCTGCCCACGGTCATCGAGTCCGGCCACTCGCGCTTCCCGGTGCTGGATGAGGACCGCGACGACATCGTCGGCATCCTGCTCGCCAAGGACCTGCTGCGGCTGTGTGCCGGCGAGGCGCGCGCTGAGCGTTTCGACATCCGCGAGTACATGCGGCCGGCGGTGTTCGTCCCCGAGTCGAAACGGCTCAACGTGCTGCTGAAGGATTTTCGCCGCAACCGCAACCACATGGCGATCGTCGTGGACGAGTACGGCGGTGTCTCCGGCCTGGTCACGATCGAGGATGTCATCGAGCAGATCGTCGGCGAGATCGACGACGAGTTCGACGTCGAGGACGATCACAACATCCGCAGGGATACGGAGCGGCAGTTCACCGTTCGCGGAGTGACGCGCATCGAGGAGTTCAACGAGTACTTCAATGCGCATCTGTCCGAGGAGGAGGGTTTCGACACCGTCGCGGGCCTGTTGATGAAACAGCTTGGACGGCTGCCGCGCCGTGGCGAGACCGCTTCCATCGATGGCTTCGAGTTTCGGGTCATGCGGGCCGACCGCCGGCGCATCGAGACGCTGCGTATCGTCACCCCGCATGATGTCCTGCCCCCGGAAGAGCGAGCGCCCGGCGGTAGTCAGTGAGGCTTGCGGTTTCCCGCTACGCGGCGGCCGTGGGCGCCGGCGCACTCCTTGGCTGCGCCTACGCTCCGTTCGGCTGGTGGCCTCTGGCCATGCTCTGCCCCGCCGTCCTGATCTGGTTGTGGCAGGGGACGACGCCACGACAGGCGGCGTGGCTCGGCTTCTGGTTCAACGCCGCCACGTTCGCCGCAGGCACTTACTGGCTGTACATCAGTATCCATCTGTTCGGGCAGGCGCCAATCTGGCTCGCCGTGCTCCTGATGATCTCCCTCGTGGTCATCATGGGGCTCTACCACTCACTGGTCGGCTACTGCGTGGCCCGATGGCTGCCCCAGGAAGGGCTTGTACGCTGGTTGCTCGGCATTCCGGCCGCCTGGGTGCTCATCGAGTGGCTGCGCGGCTGGTTTCCCTCAGGGTTCCCATGGCTGTCATTGGGCTACTCGCAAACCGACACCTGGCTGGCCGGCTACGCCCCCATCGCCGGGGTGTACGGGATCAGTGCCTTGCTCCTGGTTTGTGCCGGAGCGCTGGCCGCTCTGGTTCTAGGCCGCGGCCGCCAGCGCGTGATTGCCGGCGCGGTACTGGTGCTGCCGTGGATCACGGGTGCGGCTCTCCAGGGCGTGGAGTGGACGCACCCCTCGGGATCGCCGGTGACCGTTGCGGTGCTGCAGGGCTCGATTTCGCAGGACGAGAAATGGGTCCTCAAAAATCGCGAAGCCATCATGCGGCGCTATCACGACCTGATGATACGCGGCCTGGGCCGGCGCCTGATCGTCATGCCGGAGTCGGCGCCGCCGGCTCTGGCCAACGATATCGTCCCCTGGATCAAGGACCTGTACCGGCAGGCGCGCAGTCACGGCTCGGGCCTCCTGTTCGGCGTGGTGCGGGCCTCCGACGAGGGCAACCAGTACTTCAATTCGGTGCTGGCGCTGGATGAGCGGGTGAGCTGGTACGACAAGCGGCACCTGGTGCCCTTTGCGGAATTCTTCCCCGTGCCTCGTTTCGTGCGCGCCTGGCTGCGGCTGATGAGCCTGCCCTACTCGGATTTCACGCGCGGCGCCTCGGACCAGCCACCACTGCCCGTGGGCGGACTCATGGTCGGCGCCACGATTTGTTACGAAGACGCCTACGGGAGCGCGATGCTCGGCGTATTGCCCCAAGCCGATGCGCTGGTGAACGTCACCAACGATGGCTGGTTCGCGCATTCCAGCGCGCGCTACCAGCACTTCCAGATTTCGCGGATGCGGGCTGAGGAGGCGCGGCGATTCCTCATCCGCGCCGCGAACGACGGTGTTTCCGCTGTGATCGGCCCCCACGGCGAAGTCGTCGCACGCGCTCCTGAATTCACCCCCTATGTGCTCGAATCGACGGTGACCCCGAGGACCGGGCTGCCACCCTACGCCCGCGTGGGCAATTTCGCGGTCATCGGCCTTGCTCTCGTTCTGCTGGCGTATGGCGTTGGGGTGCGGCAACCTAGGGGACTGGGTGCCACCGCCGGGGGTCCCGGTGGGGACCTGCCGACGGGCACACCAAGTGCTGCAGCCACGCCAAGCGCCCGTCAGTCAACGAGTCTTTGAGAATCGAGTGAACGGAACCCCAGTCTCACTGCGGCCTTTGGGCCGCGTTTCGGAGTCAAGCATGAGTGTTTCGCGTCCCACCCGCCGGGCTGTATCCCTGCTGTGCGTCTCGATCGCACTGGGCGCCTGCTCGAGTGACCTCAGCGCGCAGACCACCTCCGCGCGCGGCTCATCCGCGGCTGCCAGTCCCGAGCCCCTGGTCAAGAATCTGCCCGACTTCTCGCCACTGGTCGACCGTTACGGGCCTGCGGTGGTGAACGTCGAGGTCGTGGAGAAGGCGCAACAAGGACAGGGCGGCCTCTCCCCGAACGACCCCTTCTTCGATTTCTTCCGCCGCTTCGGCATCCCGGGCCCGGAGGGCGGCAGCCCGCACGGCAATCAGCCGCCGGTGCGCGGCGCGGGCTCCGGATTCATCGTCAGCGCGGATGGCTACATCCTGACCAACACACACGTGGTGGAGAACGCAGACGAAGTGACCGTGCGCCTGACCGACCGGCGTGAATTCACGGCCAAGGTCATCGGCGCGGATGAGCGTACGGATGTGGCGGTGATCAAGATCAACGCCTCCAACCTGCCGACCGTGAAGCTGGGCGACCCGGCGAAGATCCACCCGGGACAGTGGGTGCTTGCCATCGGCTCGCCGTTCGGCTTCGAGAACAGCGCCACGGCCGGCATCATCAGCGCCACGGCCCGCTCCCTGCCGAGCGACAACTACGTGCCGTTCATCCAGACCGACGTGGCGGTGAATCCCGGCAACTCCGGCGGTCCGCTGTTCAACCTGTACGGCGAGGTGATCGGCATCAACTCGCAGATCTTCAGCCGCACCGGCGGCTACATGGGCGTGTCGTTCGCGATTCCGATCGATGTGGCGCGCAACGTCGAGGAGCAGTTGGTCAAGACCGGCCACGTGGTGCGCGGCCGCATCGGCGTGACCATCCAGGACGTCAACGCGCAGCTGGCTCAGTCCTTCGGGCTCGACCGCCCGCGCGGGGCGCTGGTGAGCATGGTCGAGAGCGACGGGCCGGCGGCCAAGGCCGGCGTGGTTGCCGGGGACGTGATCCTGGGCGTCAACGGGCGTGCGATCGAGCGCTACGGAGAGTTGTCCGGCACGATCGCGGCCATGAAGCCGGGAGTCGATGCCTCCCTGCAGGTATGGCGCGACGGCAGGCAGCGCACGATCCCGGTGAAGGTGGCGGAGCTGAAGGAGCAGGTGCCGCAACAGGCCAAGTCGAGCGGTCGCCAGGGCAACCGCACGCCCAATCAGCCCGACGCGCTCGGACTGAGCGTGCGCCCGCTGGAGCCGCAGGAGAAGGAGCAGGCCGACACGCAAGGCACGCTGGTCGTGGAGGACGTGACCGGGGCGGCCGCCGCCGCGGGCGTGCAGTCGGGCGACATCATCCTGGGCGTGAACGGCAAGCGCGTGAAGACGTTGAAGGAGCTGCAGGATGCCTCCAAGGCGGCGGGCAAGAATGTCGCGCTGCTCATTCAACGCGATGACGCGCAGATCTTCGTCCCTCTGAAGGTCCCCTGATCGCGAGGCAGCAGGCCCGGGAGCGCCAGAGGTCCCGCCGGTTGCGAAGGCAGTCGCGTGCTCATCGTCGGTCTGGGGCACCCGCTGGCGCGGCTGCCGGTGCGCTGCGTGCCGCGCACCTCTGGCGTGGTCCTTTCGTGTATCCTGCCGCGGGTCCGCAAGCACCTGAGTTTCCAGCGCTTTTCTGACATCGATGGACGAGATCTACGACCCTGCTGCCGTCGCGGCCGCGGCCCAACGGCACTGGCGCGAACTGGACGCCTACCGCGCCAGCGAGCATGACGCCCGCTTCCCGAAGGGGAAGTTCTATGTGTGCTCGATGCTCCCTTACCCCAGCGGCAAGCTGCACATGGGACACATGCGCAACTACACGCTGAACGATGTCGTGTATCGCTTCATGCGCTCGTCCGGCTACAACGTCATGACGCCGATGGGTTGGGACGCGTTTGGCTTACCGGCCGAAAACGCA
>DATNEN010000047.1:0-2493 GCA_035552975.1 Steroidobacteraceae bacterium | reverse complement strand
ACCTACAAGCCGGTCGCGAAGAATCCGCGCAACGTCCACATCCGCGAGCTGTTCACGGTCGACCCGGAACGTGAGCGCCACTACTTTCAATTGCGGGCCGGGCACGACGCTGCGCTGGCCAAGGCATTCCTGCTGCTCGATCACTGCGTCCGCCACATCGATCGGCTGATTCCGAAGGCGATGCGGCGCGCCGCCACGCGTCGGGCCGAAGCCTGGATCCTCGAGCGCCTGAACGGCGAGGACGGACTGGGTGCCATCTTCCCCGCGATGGTGAACGCGCTGGAGGCCATGATCCTGCTCGGCTATCGGCGGGATGACGAACGCGTCGTCACTGCCCGGCGCGCGCTGGAGAAGCTGCTGGTCGTAGGGCCTGCGAGCGCGTACTGCCAGCCGTGCGTATCCCCCATCTGGGATACGGGCCTTGCCGTGCTGGCGCTGCAGGAGGAGGGTGGCAGCGCTGCGGGCGTCGCCTGCGAGCGCGCACTGGGCTGGCTTGAGGCCCAACAGATTCTCGACGGACCTGCCGACTGGCAGGTGAGCCGGCCGGCGCTGGCGCCGGGGGGCTGGGCCTTTCAGTTCGGCAACAGCTTCTACCCCGACCTGGATGACACGGCGGTGGTCATCTGGGCGATGTGTCAGTCGCAGGTGTCTGGACGGTATACCAAGAGCATCCATCGGGCGCTCACCTGGCTGGTGGGCATGCAGAGCCACAACGGCGGCTTTGCCGCCTTCGATGTCGACAATACTCACTACAACCTCAATCACATCCCGTTCGCCGATCACGGCGCTCTGCTGGATCCTCCCACCAGCGATGTGACGGCACGCGTGGTGACCGCGTTCGCCGTGTCGGGGCGCCCGGAAGACAAGCCGGCCATGCGGCGGGCGATCGAGTTCCTGCGCAAGGAACAGGAGCCCGATGGCTCCTGGTTCGGACGCTGGGGCACCAATTACATCTACGGCACCTGGTCGGTGCTCGTGGCACTCGCCAACGCACGTGTCGGTCACGAAGATGAAGCGGTGCGCCGCGGGGTGAAGTGGCTGCTGGGACGCCAGAATGCGGACGGCGGCTGGGGTGAGAGCAACGACTCCTACTCCCAGGCGCAACGGGGGCCGATGGCCAGCACTGCCTACCAGACAGCCTGGGCGCTGCTGGGGCTGATGGCCTCCGGAGAGGCCGCCTCGGATGCGGTGCGTTCGGGTATCGACTACCTGTTGCGCACGCAACAGCCCGACGGACTGTGGGGCGATCCGAGCTACACGGCGCCGGGCTTCCCGCGCGTCTTCTACCTCAAGTACCACGGATATTGCGCGTATTTCCCGCTCTGGGCCCTGGCTGCGTACCGCAAGCAGGCGCGCTCCGGAGCGGCTCATTGACGCCGGATGTCGTTGGGATCGTCTGCGCTCTGCAAGCGGAGGCGCGACATCTCGGACCGGCCACAAGACGAACTGAGATTCTCGCCGCTCTCGCGGACGGAACGCTCGTGTGCGTTTCAGGAATGGGCAGCGAAGCGGCGGCCCGCGGGGCGCAGGCTCTCGTGGATGAGGGTGCCGCGGCTCTCGTGAGCTGGGGTATGGCTGGGGGGCTGGACCCCTCTCTCACTGCCGGCACGCTGCTGCTGCCGACCGAAATCGTCGCCCGCGACGGGCAAACTATCGAGACCTCGCGGCCATGGCGCGAGCGATTGAGTGTCGCCGTCTCCTCCCAACTCCCGGCAATATCGGGAAAGCTCGTGACTTCGGCGCGGGCAGTCGGGTCCGTCGCCGACAAGGCCGCAATGTTTCGCGAGACCGGCGCCGCAGCAGTGGATATGGAGAGCCTCGGCGTCGCCCAGGTGGCGGTCTCGCGTGGTGTGCCGTTCGTTGCGGTCAGAGTGATCGTGGATAGCGCCGGGGATGCACTGCCGAAATCGGTAACAGCCGCAGCCGATGCGGCGGGACACCTGCACCTGTGGCGTTTGTTGGGCGCTCTGGCGCTGGCACCCGCGGACCTGCCCGCCCTGATCCGGCTGGCGAGGCGTTACAGCGCGGCGGGTAGGTCTCTGGCCGCGGTCGCGGCGGCAGGCTGGCTCGCGCCATCGGCATTCCCCCGGGTGGGACACTCATCGCCCACGGCAGCCTCATGAAAGCTCTGGTCACGGGCGCCACGGGTTTCGTAGGTTCGGCTGTCGCGCGCGCCCTGTTGCAAGCCGGCTGGCAAGTCACGGCATTGGTGCGACCCAACGCCGATTTGCGCAACCTGAGAGGACTCGGGGCGGACCTGGCCACTGGAGATCTCACCGACCGCGCATCGCTCGACCGCGCCTTAGCCGGATGCGCTGCGCTGTTCCACGTCGCAGCGGACTACCGGCTCGGCGCGCGCAACCCGGAAGAGCTCTACCGTACCAACGTCGAGGGAACGCGCAACATCATGGAGGCCTCACGCCGGGCGGGCACAGGGCGCGTGGTGTATACGAGCAGCGTCGCGACCATCGGACTGCCTGCCGACGGCACGCC
>DATNEN010000046.1:0-8346 GCA_035552975.1 Steroidobacteraceae bacterium | reverse complement strand
ACGAGCCGGGGATCTATCCAGGGCTCGTTCGCGACGACTTGCCACGGGGAGTTGTCGCTGAACTGCCAAGTCGCTGTCAGGCTGCCCAGCTTATAGTAGCCGTGTATGTGATAGCTTGGCAGTGGCGCAGCGCTTTCGGATGCAGCGAAAGCGAGAGGGGTCAACGCACCAAGGCAGATGAACGCTCCTACGACGGTACGCATAACTGCTCCTTGATCGCCTGAACATCGTGCGTGCAGATTTGGGTGCAATTTCAGGCTACTCCTGTATTACCGATTCGGCTAGACGGACCCGGCGGACGTTATCCCCGTCGCTTTCGGATCCCAGGGACGATCAGACCGACCGATATCTGGTGCCCATTGTTGGCGGAGAGGGAGGGATTCGAACCCTCGATCGGGTTGCCCCGATGCCGGTTTTCAAGACCGGTGCGTTCAACCGCTCCGCCACCTCTCCATTGTTAAATCAATGGGTTGTACCCTCCGGGCGTCCTCCGGGAGGGTCCGTGTCGGCATGCTACCGAAGTGTCCTAGACCAAGGGAAGCTCATGGGCGTCGGCCCATACGCCGTGCACCTGCGAGCTGATGCGAAAGGGCAGGATCACACGGGCAATGTCCCCATCGGCCAGGTGCTGGGCGTCGGCGATGACGAGCTCGGAGCGGTCCTCGGCAAAGTTGGATGCTACGCCGATCAGATACCCCTCCCCCTCGCTCGTGCCGCGCGGCACGAAGGTGCACTCCTGCAGGCTGTGGGTGCGACCTGCGAAATAAGTGTCCACTTTCTGCGTGGCTACATCGAACCGGCCGTAACAGTTCACGACGCGCGCGTGCGCGTCGGCGCCTGCACGAGCGCTGTCGAAAGGCTTCGCAGGGTCGGAATACGAAGTGTACAGATAGCGTGACTGCAGCGTCATCGTGCGCGGATCGACCTTGCCGAGATCGACGACCTGCTGCGGCCACAGGATCTCCTCTTTCCAGGTGTCGCTGGAGGAGCCCAGGTCCAGCGTGATCTTGCGGATGAACGCGCGCGCCTTGGCCGGATTCCACGGCGAGCCGTCGACCGGCGGGAAGAAGGGAAAGAAATTCCCATCCCAGAAAGGCGCGTACAGCACGATCTTGTTGCCGTCGTCGTAAGCGTTGAACGTGTGCATCATGCAGCGCAGCGGCCCCTTGAACCAGCGCATGTCTTGCGCCCGGCCGCCCCGGGGAATCACGCCGATGACACTCGGCTTGGTGTCGTCCCAGCCCCAGTGGATCTTGCCTTGTTCGAGACGCTCGGCGCTGGTGACGTAGCCGCCAAATGGAATCAACACGTGGCGGTGGGTCACCGCGCAGTCGTGGATCATGCTCGGCCACGGCATCTTGACGCGCACTTCGTGGCGCACGGCACCGCTTTTGTCGATCGTGTAGATGAACAGATCGTCGCTGGCGAGACCGGTCGCCTCGTAACCGAAAGCAACCATCTCCCCGGTGAGCGGGTCCAGCTTCGGGTGGGCCGTGAAGGTTTGGCTCTTCCAGGCCCCTTTGAAGTCCCACGGGCCGATCGTCTCCAGGGTGTTGGGATCGAGCTGGTGCGGCAAGCCGTCTTCCTTGAGCGTGAACAGCTTGCCCGCGTGCGCCAGGGTTGCGGTGTTGGATACCGTGCGCAGGTTGGGATGCTTCGGGTCGCGGACGCTCGGATCGTCCGTGTAGGGATTGCGGTAGTAGCCGTATAGCTGGCGGCGCGCCTCGCGCTGCTTCAGGAAGCGATGGGTCTTCACCCAGCGTCCCTTGAAGTCCACCTTGCCTCCCTTGATGCGGAACATGCTGACGTAGCCGTCCGCGTTCAATGGCGCATCGTCGCGGAACAGCGGCGGGTAATACCACTCCGCGCCGACTCGATAGAACGCCCCGTTGAGCTCCGCCGGTATCTTGCCCACGACCTCGCAGTCATCGACGGATGCTTCGAAGCGGAGCGGTGCATTGAAGCCCCGGCCGCTGGCCTGGTTCGAGAGATCCGCCATGGATGAGCTCCTGCGCGAGCCGCGCGCAAACGATGCGCTACGATAGCCGAAAACCCTCGTGGCCCCCATGCCCACTGCCGCCGAACACCTGCACAACGCCATCGCAGCTCACAACGCAGGCCGTCTGACCGAAGCGGAAGTCGGCTACAGCCGCGTGCTGCGCAGGCAGCCGAACGAGGCCCGCGCGCTCTACGGCCTCGGGCTGCTGAGCTATCACTCCAGATCCAGGGATAAGGGGATCCAGTACCTCGTACGCAGCCTGCAGAGCGCACCCCGCAATGGACGCGCTTGGATCACGCTCGGCAGCATGTACTCCGAGACAGGCAAGGCGCCCGAGGCTCTGGCGGCTTACCGGCGCGCGACGCAGGTGGCGCCGGAGCTCGCCGATGGGTGGTACAACCTCGGGATCTGCCTGAAGCGTGAGGGAGACTTTGACGGGGCCGCGCAACAGCTGCGCAGAGCGACGGCCTGCCCGAGCCCCTCCTCCCATGCGTATGAAGCACTGTCGGCCTTGTATTACGAACGAGGCCAGCTCCAGGAGGCTGCGCAGACGGTGGCCGACTGGGCGCTGCGGGAGCCCGGCAACCCGACGGCCATCCACATGGCGGCCGCAGTTTCCAGTGGCCCTGCGCCCCCACGAGCCTCGGACGCTCACGTGCGCAATCTGTTCGATGCGTTCGCCGATGGCTTCGATCGCAACCTGCAGGAGCTGAAGTATCAGGCCCCGCAGCTCGTCGCCAGCGCCTTGCGAGCATCGAGCAGCGCAGCCTCCGCAGCGCCTCCCTTCGACACCGTGCTCGACGCGGGCTGCGGAACTGGCCTGTGCGGCCCGCTGGTACGCAACCTGTGCCGCACGCTGGTGGGCGTCGATCTGTCGACAAAAATGCTGGCGCACGCACAGCGACGCAACTGTTACGACGAGCTGCAGACCGCGGAGCTGGGAGCGTTCATGCGCACGAGGCCGCGGGCCTTCGATGCGATCGTCTGTGCAGACACCCTGGTGTATTTCGGGGACCTGGCGGAGCCGCTTGCGGCAGCACACGCGGCGCTGCGCGAGGCCGGAGTGTTTGTGTTTACGGTCGAAGCGCCTGCGGAAGCGGTCGAGGCGGAGCACAGACTGGAGATGTCGGGTCGCTACTCGCACAGCGAGGGCTATCTGCGCCGCATCCTCGGCGAGAGCGGTTTTGACATTGCCTCGATCGCCCGCAAGAAGCTGCGCGAGGAGCGCGCTGCAGACGTCGAGGGTTACCTGGTCGTCGCCGACAAATCCAGCACCTCGGTCTCGTGGCGCCATTCGACGCCGCGCGTTGCGGGCCTGCGATACCATAGGCCCAACAGGCGCAAACCATGAGCTCTCCCGAAGAAATCCTGCAGAACGCGCTGGCGGCTCATTTTGCCGGCCAGCTGACCGCGGCCGAAGTCGGCTACCACAGGGTGTTGCGCCTGCACCCCGCCAATGCTCAGGCACTCCACGGCCTGGGGGTGATCCACTTCGGCGCCGGCGCCAGAGACCGGGGAATCGACTGCCTGCTGCGCAGCGTGCAGGCCTCTCCGGAGTTCGGACCGGCATGGAACACGCTCGGCAGCATGTACATGGAGACCGACAAGCCATTCCAGGCAAAGCTGGCGTACCAGCGCGCGACCGAAGTGGCGCCCGATCTCTCCGAAGCCTGGTACAACCTCGCCATCTGCGCCAGGCAGGAGGAAGACAGGGAAGCGATGGTGGCTCACCTGCGCAAGGCGATCGCCTGCCCGAGAGCCTTCACATTGGCCTACGAGCTGCTCGCGAGGACGCTCGAGGAGCTGGGCCATCGGCAGGAGTCTGCCCAGATCGTGACGGAGTGGCTGGCGCGCGATCCGGCGAACGCGACCGCTCAGCGCCTGGCCGCCGGTGACGCTGCGGCCGAAAACACGCCGGCACTCGTCCCAGAACCCTGACACCGCCGCCCTGGCGGCGATCGAGCCGGGCGAGAGTCAGCCTCGAGCGCCCGCCCATTCCAGCAGCGGACGTCGCTCGAGGCTCTCCTGCCCGGAAGTCTGATCAGGCCGACTTCAACTCCTGCGGATTGATGGGCAGTGTGCGGATGCGCTTGCCCGTCGCCGCAAAGATCGCGTTGGTGAGCGCCGGCAACGCCGGCGGCAACGCAGGCTCACCCAACCCGGTGGCCGGGAACTCCGTCTTCACCCAGACCACTTCCACCGGCGGGGCCTCGTTCATGCGGATCAGCGGATAGTCGTGGAAGTTGGTCTGCACGACCCGCCCGCCCACGATCTTCACACCGGCGTGCAACGCCTGGCCGATACCGTCGATGATACCGCCCTGCACCTGATTGAGGCCGCCGCTGGGGTTGACGATCTGGTTGCCCACATCCACGGCCACCCACATCTTGTTCACCTTCACGCCGCCGTAGCTGTCGACGGTGGCCTGGCACACCTCCGCGAAGTAGCCCAGGTGCGAGTAGTAGCACGCGATACCCATGCCGGTGCCCTTGGGCAACTGCTTCTTGCCGTAGCCGGACACCTCCGCCACCTTCTTCAGCACCCCGGCCATGCGGCCGGTGTGGAAGCCGGGCGACGGCGGCCCGAATCCGCCCTTGGGCGAGGGCATTTGCCGGGGCTCGCCGAGGAGCTCCAGTTGCAGGGTCAGCAGATCCTTGCCAGAAGCATGCGCGACCTCATCGAGGAAGCTCTGGAATGCAAACGCGAGCGCGTTGCTGCCGGGTGCGCGCATCGGGCCCGTAGGCAAGCTGCTCGGCAGCGCCGACATGCCGATGCTCACATGCTCCAGGAACTGCGCCGGGAACTCGGTCGGGCTGATCGTGCCGCTGTTGGTGAACTTGTCGCCGACCCCGAAGGTGATCATGTGATCGTTGAGGGCGACCAGCTTACCGTCCTTGTCCAGCCCGGCCTTGAAGAAGTGGAAGCCGCCGGGGCGATAGCTGTCGTGCTGGATGTCCTGCAGGCGTGTCCACAGCAGCTTGACCGGCTCGCCGTGCATCTTGGAGATGATGGCCGACTGCGCCACGAACTCACTCGACAGGCGGCGCCCGAAGCCGCCGCCGGAGCGCGTGACGTGGATCGTCACATGGTCCTCGGGGATGCCGAGCGTCTTGGCGACGAGCTTCACGTTGTTGCCGGGGAACTGCGTGGGTGCCCAGATCTCGACCTTGCCGTCCTTGTAGGCGGAGGTGGAGTTCATCGGCTCCAGCGGCACGTGCGCGAGGAACGGATAGTGGTACTCGGCCTCGACGACCTTCGCGGCCGAAGCGAGCGTGCCGTGCGGATCGCCCTTCGTGATCACATCCTTGGTGGGCTTGTTCTGCGCGAGCTTGCGCGCCTGCTGCGGATAGTCCGCCGAGTTGAGGTTGCCGAAGGGCGTCTGCTGCCACTGCACTTCCAGGCTCTCGGCCGCCTTGTTGGCCTGATACCAGGTGTCGGCGACGATGGCGACGCCGTCGGTGATCGGGCCCATCATGCCGTCGAACGGCGGCGGCGGGTCATCCGGAGCGCTGACGACGAACACGTTGCGCACGCCGGGCAGCTTCTTGACGTCGTCCAGATTGGCGCTGCCGAACTTCCCGCCGTGCACCGGGGAACGCTCGAACACGGCGTAGCGCATTCCCGGAACCTGCACGTCGATGCCGAAAATCGGCTGGCCGCGCACGATCTTGGGGCTGTCCACACCGCCGATCGCCTGACCGATGATCTTGAAGTCCTTCGGGTCCTTCAGGGACACGGTCTTCAGATCCGGCGCCGGCACTTTGGCGGCCTTCGCCGCCAGCTGCCCGTACTTCAGGGAGCGGTTGCTGGCCTTGTGGTAGACGACTCCCGCCTCCGTGGTGCACTGGGATGCCGGCACCTTCCAGGTCTGCGCAGCGGCCGTCACCAGCATCGCACGGCCCGCGGCGCCGGCGCGGCGCAGCGTGTCGTAGTTCATCGGGACGCTCAGGCTGCCGCCGGCGAATTGTGCGCCGTAGAGCTTCGCATCCGTGGGAGCCTGCTCGGCGTGGACCTGCTTCCAGTCCACATCGAGCTCCTCGGCGATGATCTGCGCGAACGCCGTCTTGATGCCCTGCCCGATCTCCGGGTTCTTGGAGAAGATCGTGACGCTGTCATCGGGGTTGATCTGCACGTAGGCGTTGAGCGTGGAGGTCGCCGTCGCCTCATGCCCTGGAGCCGCCTTGACGGCCGGCACGAAGCTCAAGTCCAGCAGCAGTCCGCCGCCTGCGGTCGCACTGCCGACCAGAAAGTTGCGACGGGAAACGCCGCTGTTCGCTGTCACTGCGTTGTTGGGTGTCATGGTCAGATGTCCCGCGAGTCTTTGGTGTCGAGACCCGCCGCTTGTTTGATGGCGGCCCGGATGCGCGTATAGGTCGCGCACCTGCAGATGTTGCCGCTCATGGCAGCATCGATATCCGCATCGGTGGGACGGGGCTTCTCATTCAGCAGCGCCGTGGCCGACATGATCTGCCCGGCCTGGCAGTACCCACACTGCATCACATCCAGGGCGAGCCAGGCTTCCTGCACCTTCTTGCCGGTCTCCGTGTCACCTACCCCCTCGATCGTAAGGACCGGACGCTCGCCGACCGCCTTGACGGGCGTGATACAGGCGCGCGTCGGATTACCATCGATATGCACTGTGCAGCAACCGCAAAGGCCGAGACCACAACCGAACTTGGGCCCCTTCATGTCGAGGACGTCGCGCAGGACCCACAAGAGCGGGGTGTCGCCGTCCACGTCCACGGTGCGGGGCGTGCCGTTGATCTTGATCGTGTAGCTCATGTCTTGTCCTTAACGCGGCGGTGGCAGGCACCGGAGCGTTATATCCAATGAAATCCAGCGGGTACGACTACCGCCCCGCCGGCAGCGAGCATAAGTCCAGTTGCGGCTCTTGAATACCGCGGCGCGGAAGTGGTCCATCACGCGGTGCAAGGGGAATTTGGTCAAACGAGTCTTTCCCGATCTGAAAGAATTCGCACCGAGGATGGAAAAGATCACGAACCTGTTCGACTACGAGATTTTTGCCCGCGTGATCAAGGCAGGAAGCTTATCCGCGGCCGCCCGCGAGCTGCACTCCTCCCCCGCCATGATTTCCAAGCGGCTCACCCGCCTCGAGGAGCGCCTGGGGGTCCGTTTGCTGCAGCGCACCACCCGGCGGCTGACCCCTACGCAGGTGGGGCAGAGCTTTTTCGAGCGGGTCGTCGCCGTGCTGGCCGCTGTCGAGGACGCCGAGAACTTCGCTGCAGTCGACAGCGAACGGCCCCGGGGTACGCTGAAGGTCTCCCTGCCGACGGCCTTCGGCCGCTTGCACGTCGCGCCCCGGCTGAAGGCCTTCCTGGACGCCAATCCGGAACTACGTCTGGTCATCGACCTGAACGATGACTATGTGGACCTCGTGGCGGGCAGCTTCGATATGGCCGTGCGGATCGGCACCTTGCCCGACTCCAGTCTGGTCGCGCGGCGCCTGGCGCCGAACCGGCGCGTGCTGTGCGCCTCGCCGGTGTACCTGGAGAAGCACGGTGAGCCCGGCGACCTCGAGGATCTGCATCGCCACAAGCTGCTGTCCGCCGGACCGCAGATCACCTGGCGCCTGGTGGGACAGGATGGGCCGGTGAACTTCAAGCCCGCGAGCATCATCGAGACCAATTCCAGCGAAGTCGTGCGCGAGGCGGTGGTGAGCGGCCTGGGGGTCGGCTTCCGCTCCACCTGGGATGTGAGCGCCGAGCTCAAACGGGGCGCGCTCAAGCGTGTCATGCCCGACTACGGCAGCGCGCCGGACATCAACATCTACGCGGTCTATTCGGGCCGCCGCCTGGTCCCGGTGAAGGTGCGGGCCTTCGTCGACTATCTGGTCGCCGCCTTCGGCCCGGGCGAGCCGTACTGGGACCGCGATATCGCCGCGCTGCTGGAGCGCGAGCGCCAAACTGCCGAAGCCTGAGCCAGCTTTGGATTCCTTGACACGCCACTGCGCGGATCTTGCACGCCACTACGCGGATCTTGCACGCCACTGCGCGGATCTTGGGCCTGCCTGGCGTCTCACCGCCGTCAAGCTGTCTGCTACACTTCTGCGAGCGTCGGCGCGAATAGCGCGGAACGCTACTTGCTTGGGTGGCCGGCCTCGGCCGCATACCTTCAGTCAAACAGCGCGCTGGTGCGCGCGTCGTCAACACCCTAAAGGGGAGCAGCGGAATGAAACGCGTCGTCAAGTTGAGTCTGTTAGTCATATGTTCTTCTGTCGCGGTGTCCGCCGCCCTGGCTCAGGATGCGCAGTCACCCGAGCAGAAGGCACAGGCCGCTGTCGACACTCGCCAGGGCCTGCAGAAGGTCATGGGGTTCGAGATGGCTCC
>DATNEN010000045.1:0-4793 GCA_035552975.1 Steroidobacteraceae bacterium | reverse complement strand
GGCGCGATCCTCGCGGGCGCGGGCAACCAGATTTCCGCCGGCAATGCCGTCCTGAGAGGCTCGGTGATTGGCTCCAGCGCCGCTCCGATCAATACCACACTGGGCACTCTGGATGTGGCGACAACAAACGGTGGCATATTCATCACCAATACGGATGCCGTTACCCTGACCGCTGCGGCGACCAATGGCGCCATCGACGTGCAGTCGACAGGCGGCAGCATGACTGTCTCATCGGCGAGCGGAGATGGCGTGACGCTGGGTACTGGTGGCACGGGCAGCGCGCTCACCGTGGCCAGTGGAGGGATAGACGGTCATACGGGCGATGTGTCGCTGAGCACCAGCGGAGCGACCAGCGATATCACGCTGAACGGTGCTGTGACGACCACAGGGAAGATCGCCATCGCGGCTGCTGGCGCCGGCAGCAACGTCGTGCTCGGTGTGCCGGTCAGCTCGCCCACCGACATCTCCGTTACCGCCGGCTCGGCCACCAGCGGCGGCAACATTCTGGTGAGCGGTGGCACGAGTCTTTCGGCTCCGGCGATCGAGCTGGCAGCCGCAGCGATCGGAAGCAGCTCGGCACCCCTGGATACGACGACGGCGACGCTGAGTGCCACGAGCAGCAACGGAGGAATCTTCGTCGACAATACCGGTGCATTGGCGCTGACGGCGGGCGCAACCGGCGGCGCGCTCAATGTGCAGACTGGAGGTCCCCTGACCGTGAGCTCTGCGAGCGGCTCTGGCGTGACGCTGGCGACCACGGCCGCGAACGCCGGCATCGGTGTGAACGGAGCGATCAACGGGGGTACCGGACCCATCTCTCTCACCGCCGGCGGTGCCATCACGGACGGGGCGGGAGCCTTGCTGACAGGGGGCGCGTTGACGGCCACCGGGGCAAGCCTGGGCACTTCCGCAAATCCGCTGAATACGGCCGTGAGCTCCCTCACCACCACGAGCACGAGCGGTGGCACCTTCATAGACGAAGCCGATGCGGTCAGTCTCAATTCGACCGCAACCGGCGGCCCGCTCAACATACAAACCCGCAACGGAGCAATTACCGTCGGCTCTGCGAGTGGTAATGGTGTGACTCTGACTGCGAGTGGCGCGGGCAGCGGAATCACCGTGAATGGCCTGATCGCCGGAGGGGCGGGTGGGGTCACCCTTGCGGCCGGATCGGCGGCCAGCGGCGGATCAATCCTCGAAGGCGCCGGAGGCAGCGTGACGGGCGCCAACCTGACGGCCACGGGTGCGGCGATTGGATCGAGCTCCGCGGCTCTTTCGACGAATGTGCCCACGTTGAACGCGGATGCCACCGGCGGCGGCGTGTATGTGACCAATCAGGGCGCACTGACTTTGCAGAACGTTCAGGCTTCCGGCGGTGCGGCTCTCTCCGCGCTGAGCGGGAATCTCACCGTAGGAGGGGCGGTCAACGTGGGCGGGGCCGCCTCACTCACTGCGGGCTCCGGAGCTATTGTCGATGCCAGTGGTAACAGCACGGCGCTCACTGCGAACAGCCTGACGTTGCTGGCCGATTCCATCGGGGCGGCATCGACGGCAACAGGGTCCGGGCCATTCACCAATCTGCGGCTGATCATCAGCGCCAATACGCTGAATGCGACCTCCAGCGCCGGTGGTGTCTACATCGACGCGCTCAACGGACTGTCGAGCGCCAGTGTCCACGCGACGGGCGGTTTCACGGGGAACATCGAGCTGGTGGCGCCGAACGGAAATCTGAACCTGCTGTCCGTTAGCGCGAGCAATACCGTGCTGTTGTCTGCCGGCTTGAATATCTACGCGCTCGCGGGGATGGGCCCGATCACGGCGCAGGCGGCGGAGCTGCGTGCCGGCGACTCCGATGCGGCGGCTGGCCACATCGGTTCGTTGACTCAGCCGTTGGACCTGCAACTGAGCGCGGGCAATACGCTGAAGGTGTTCGTGCCGTCGACCATCGATACGCACGATCCCGCTCGAGCGCCGGCGACTCTGCCCTCCAGCGGAGTCACCACCACGCTGACCTTGTTCGGCGCGCCCAGCTTGCTGGCACTGGAAGCCGGGTTCGGCCAGTTCCAAGGGCTGGATAACGGCACGCTCTACACCTCCTCGGCGGAGTCGCTCGTTCGCTCGATTCAAAACCAGACCACGGTGGTGCAGAACGTCGTGGGCCTCGACTGGACCTCCTTCGACCCCAACGTCAGTCTGTTCGGGACGCTCGATCCTCCGGTATGCCTGCCACCCGACCAGCGCGACGAGGAGCAGGGGAAGGCCGGGTGTTGATGCGGTTGGGGGCCGGAGCACACTGACGGGCTCCGGCGGCGCGACCGGCCACGCGCGCCCCGGCGGCCGCCTCGTCTACATGGATGAGCCCGCTCTGGTCGTCGAGTCAGTGCGCAGGGTGCATACTGCCATTCGCGACCGCGCGCGGCTGAGCGGACAGGAGGCCCGGCGTGTCCAGGAGTGTCTCATGCTCGAGCGATTGCCCTTGGGTGCAGTCATCGCACTGAGCTTCATCAGCGCCCTTGCGACTGCAGCGCAACCTCCGCTCGAGATGCGGGACTTGCTGAGCATCGGCGTGGACGCCCCGGACGCCGGCCTCAAGTGGGGTGCGTCGCGCCGGCAGATCCGACACCGCTACCCGGAGCTCATCGAGCACCCTGCGTTCCTCGGTTTCCGGCTGCAGGGCAGAGTGAGCGCGCAGGGTTGCACGTTCACGGTGTACTTGAGCGGAAGCCGTACCTCCGATCGGCTCGAGCAGATATGGATCGTCCATCGGAACGGTCCGCTTGCGCAGTGCCGATCACAACTCGAGTCGGCGCTCGCGGCCCTGTATGGCCGGGCTTCGACGGTTACGACCCCCGCGACGCAGAACGAGGGTGAGGCAACGCTGTCAGATTGGCGCAGTGCGACGACGTGCGTGAATCTGAAGTGGGAAGAGCAGGGAGTGGAGCACGGAGTCTCGCCCCTGGAGGTGAAGTTGGGTGACCTGCAGGGAGGCTGCGGCTACAGCGATCAGGTCGTTCCGACCGAGCCCCGCGGGGCTCGTTAGACGCCATGGGGAGCGGACCGAAGGCCGTTCAGTTCGATCTGGATGACACGCTCACGGATCGGCGGGCGTCCCTGGTCAAATACGCTCGGGACTTTCAGTTGGCGTTCCATGAGGATCTGCATGCGGTGTCAGAGACGCACTTGCTGCGCGTCATGATCGCCGCGGACGCCAGCGGTTATGCGGCCCGGGAAGAGCTTTTCGCCGCCCTCCGGACACAACTGCCGTGGGGAAGCGTTCCTCCACTGCGGACGCTGGCGCAGCACTGGGAGAGCGGGTTCCCGCCGGCAACAGTTGCTCGCGAGGGCGCGCTGGAAGCGCTGCTGACGCTGCGCGAGCGCGGCATTCTGTTAGGTATCGTAACGAACGGACACATCCGCATCCAGCGGCCCAAGATCGAGCACCTCGGACTCGCGCAACGAGTGGACTGCGTCGTCATCTCGGAAGAGGTCGGCTACCACAAACCCGATGTTCGTGTGTTTGAGAGAGCTCTGCCGGCCCTCGGTTGCGTCGGCCCGGAGGCTTGGTTCGTGGGTGATCATCCGCGCAACGATATTGTCGGCGCGGCGGCTGCCGGCCTGAAGCCGATCTGGCTGACGGGGATCCACCCATGGCCCGGCGAGCTTCCGCAGCCGGAACGCTCGATCGACTCCCTCGCCGATCTGCTCGAACTGGCCGCCTCCGGCACGTGTACGCTACGGGAGTCCTGATGGGGGATCGTCTAAGGGTAGGACATCGGACTTTGACTCCGGTAATCGTGGTTCGAATCCACGTCCCCCAGCAAAAAGCAGGAAGGCCCCGCAACGCGGGGCCTTCGCGCTTTTTGCGCAGGGACGTGGATCGCGAGCCCGGTCCTCCGGGCTCGCCCGAAGGGCCGCAGCGCCGCAGGCGCACAGGCAATCCACGTCTCCCAGCCGGCCCCGCAACGCGGGGCCTTGGCCGTTTTTGCGCAGGGACGTGGATCGCGAGCCCGAAGTCTCAGGTACCCGTGCCGGCCCGGCGCCTGAAGAGAAGGTGGTAGACCAGGAGAAACACAATTGCTCCGACCACCGCCACCACCAGGCTGTAGATATTGAGTGCGCTGACTCCGGACATTCCCACGGCGCGGAATATCCAACCACCGACCACAGCGCCGACGATTCCGAGCACGATATCGAGAATCAACCCTTCGCCGCTCTTGTTGACGATCTTGCTGCCGATGAACCCTGCTATCAGACCGAGAACGATCCACGCTATAAAGGACATATGTCTCTCCTCGTCGTAGGTTCGGGTCATTTTTGCTGAAGTTACCTGCTCGCGCAGCGGCGTGCCGGCCGCACTATCAACAATTTGTTATGGTCATGCGGCAGTCTCGATGCACTTGGCGAAGCGTGCACTGGGTATGCACGGATCGAACAATGACATGATTCACCAAAAGGCGTCGATTGCCAACAGCATCGCGCCATCCGCCAGCCGTTTTTCGCTGATCGCGAGCGTCGCCGCCGCTGGCAGCCCGAGCGCCGCTCCAGACTGGGCAGCCTTGGGCGGGAGCGCAGCAAGGCCGCATCCTGCGGCTCGGGCGCGCCTAGGCTCGCTGCCGCGGCGCGCTCCCGCGCTTCAGGGCGGTGCTTTGTAAGGCGCCTTTGCCGAGTCAATGATCGTCTGCAGCGTTGGGATCCCCTTCGGATCCGGGGCGTGCAGGACGAAGGTGCGTATGTAGGAGTAAATGTCCCGGGCGTCGGCATCGCTCAGCGACCTGACGGAATAGCTCGGCATC
>DATNEN010000044.1:0-32918 GCA_035552975.1 Steroidobacteraceae bacterium | reverse complement strand
GGGCGGAAGCGAAGGATCACGGCAGCGTACGCGGCCCGCTGTCCGTCAAGCCTGACGAGCCCTCCACGGTCTACCGGCCGTACGACGAAGTAAAGACGGAACGTGATATCTTCAAGGGCCACCCGCGGCTGCCTGAGCCGTATTGATCTTTTGGCGAAAATTGCCTGCGGCAAGTTTCGCGGAGGCGAGGCCCTCAGCGAGCTCATGCGGCCGCCCCGGATGGGCCAGGCAAAAAGCGTGGTTTTTTTGCCTGGCCCATTTGGGCGGCGTGCCAACCAGTAGGTTTCCACATGAACAAGAACGACTTTCGGAATTACATCGATTGCTTCAATCGCGACGATTTTCCGGGTTTTTCCCGTTACTACACCGACGACGTGGTGCTGGAGCTGCCCAAGAAGGAGCTGCGCGGCCGGCAGGCGATCGTGGATTTCTACCGTGAGGTGAAGTCCAGGATTCGCGAGACGCTGCAGATCAACCAGATCGTCGCGGACGAAGAGGGGCTGGCCGCCGAGGTCGCCACGGAGTTCCACGCCCTGGAGGACTGGCCTGATTTCATCGTCGGCCCCATCCGCAAGGGCGAGTCCATCCACATCATCAGCATGGTGATGTATCGCTTCCGCGACGGTAAGTTCGCGCACATCAAGTCAGCCAGGGTGCGCAGGCTCTAGTTTCCACGGCGCGCCGTCACGGCAGGCCCGCGACCTCGACGCTCCCATGCGTGCGCCTCGCCCGGTCACGCCACAATTCATCACAACCCGACAGCGTCCTGCCGCAATCCCGCCATAGGCCGCACGGCCTCTTGAGCTGAACTGTATGCAAGCGCGGAACGAGAGGTTCCGCTCATACACCAGCCAAGAGGATACGACTATGAGCATCCAGACCCCCAAAGTGCGCGTCCGCACCCTCGGGCTCACTCTCGCGGCGGCCTGCGCGGCAGCCTTGCCCGTCCATGCCAACCAGCCGCCGGCCGGGCCTTCCCATCCGGCCTCCAAGCAGGAAAACATCGGTGTCGTTTCGGGCCTGGCGATCGGCGCCGTCATCGGCGGGCCGATCGGGGCTGTGATCGGCGGCGCCGCCGGCGCCGCGTTGGGCGATCACTATCACAAGCAGAAGGTGAAGAACGCGGAGCTCGCCGGAGATCTGTCCAAGAGCGAGACCGAGCGCACGGCCCTTGCGAAGAACGTCACCGATCTCAACGGCTCGTTGACGAAGTCGCAGGAGCGAGCCGGAGAGCTCGATCAGACCGTGAGCCGCACGGACCAACTGGAGACGGACGTCGGCTTTCGCACCGATGACGCGTCGATCGATACGAAGTCGATGTCCCCGCTGTTGAAGATGGGCGCACTGGCAGCGTCGATGCCGGACGTGAAAGTGCGTGTATCCGGGTATGCCGATCCACGCGGCTCCGCCAAGTACAACGAGGAGTTGTCCAAGCGGCGTGCGGAAGCAGTGGCCGCGGTTCTCGCTCAGGCGGGCATGTCCAACGACCAGCTGATCGTGGAGGCGCACGGGAAGTCCGAATCCACCTCCGCGGAGGGCGACATGGACAGCTATGCGCTCGACCGGCGTGTGACCGTGCGCCTCGAGCGCGCGGGGAATGCGTCAGTGGCGCAGGTAACGGCCCTCGACAGCCACTGATGGCCTGGATGGTGGCGGGCCCATCGGAAATTCCAAGGGCCGTGAGGGGTTGCGAGGCAGCTGCGGCAGGCTGCGGCGGGCAGGGAAGATCGCCGCAGCCCGGTGCGGACATGCATCGACGACGGTCTCGATCAAACATAAGATCAACGGCGGTGAAGCTGCGTCGCAGATTTGAGACGCTGCGCTTCACCAGACGGATGAGGCGTGAAATCGTAAGCCCGCTTACCGCAATCAGTGCGGGTGGAGGTCGCTATGGAAACTGTCACCATCGCGTCAACAAGGGGTTTTGCGCTGTCGGATATGGAGATCCTGGTCGGGAGTGCCATCGTCATCGCGGCAGTCGTGTGGATGGTGATTTCCGGCCTGAAGCATTTTCGCAGCAGCCGGCGCGCCCAACCTCGTGTTTGATGCACTCGGAACACCGGGGCGCGCTCGCTGAGTGAGCGTAGGCCCCGGTCGACCCGTGGTCGAGCAGTCCGCTGTCCACCCCCTCGAGGCCGCAGTTGAGCGCTCGTAGAGGGCCTTTCGGGGTTTGACGACGACTACAGCCCGCGCAGCACCTGCGCGAGCGTGCCGAACATCTGGTCGATGTGGGTTCGCTCGACGATCAGCGGCGGGGACAAAGCCAGAATATCTCCCGTCTGCCGGATGAGCAGCCCGCGCTCGAAGCACTGCACGTACACCTCGAATGCGCGCGTGCCCACCTTGCCCGGAATCGACTCCAGCTCCAGGCCCAGAATCAAACCATAGTTGCGGACGTCGATGACGTGCGGCAGGCCGCGCAGCGAGTGCGCCGCATCCTCCCAGTAGCGCGCCAGCGATTTCGCTCTCGTCAGCAGCCCCTCGCGCTCGTAGATGCCGAGCGTGGCGACACCGGCGGCGCAGGCCGTCGGATGAGCCGAATAGGTGTAGCCGTGGGAGAGCTCGATCGAGCCCTCCGGTCCCTGCATGAAGGCGTCGTAGATGGCCTTCTTGACGATGACTGCGCCCATCGGCACGGAGCCGTTGGTGAGTCCCTTGGCCGCCGTGATGATGTCGGGCGTCACGCCGAACTCCTGTGATGCGAACGGCGAGCCGGTGCGGCCGAAGCCGGTGATGACCTCGTCGAATATCAGCAGGAGGCCGTGCCGGTCGCAGATCTCCCGCAGGCGCTGCAGATAGCCGCGCGGCGGAATCAGCACGCCGGTGGACCCGGCGATGGGCTCGACGATTACGGCCGCGATGGTGGAGGCATCGTGCAGCGCGACCAGCCGCTCCAGCTCGTCCGCCAGATTGGCGCCGGTCTCCGGCTGCCCGCGCGAGAAGGCGTTCGCGGCGAGATTGTGCGTGTGGGGCAGATGGTCGACGCCCGGGATCATGGAGGCGGACCACATCTTGCGCACCGGGGAGATGCCACCGACCGAGATCCCCCCGAAATTGACACCATGGTAGGCGCGCTCGCGACCGATGAGCTTGGTGCGCGCGGCGTCGCCTCGCACACGGTGATAGGCCAGGGCGATCTTGAGGGCGGACTCGACCGACTCCGACCCCGAGTTCGTGAAGAACACGTGGTCCAGCCCCGCGGGCGCGATCTTCGCCACGGCATTGGCCAGCTCGAAGGCCAGCGGATGACCCATCTGGAACGGCGGGGCGTAGTCCATGGTCTCCAGCTGGTGGGCGACGGCCTCGGAGATCTCGCGCCGGCCGTGGCCGGCGTTCACGCACCACAGGCCTGCCACTCCGTCCAGGATCTGCCGCCCATCGGGCGTCCAGTAGTGCATTCCAGAGGCTTTCGCCAGGATTCGCGGGCGCGCCTTGAACTGGCGGTTGGCTGTGAAGGGCATCCAATGCGCTTCGAGCTCGCTGCGGGTGGGGGTCTGGGTCGTCGGGGTGAGGGCCACGGTGGACATAGGGTTCGGCTCAGCTTGGTTGGCGTCGGGGCACGGTCAAAGGACCGCGGATGATAAGGAAAGTTGACAAGCCGGGCCACGGGGACCGACATTCGCGTCCATCCTCTGTCTTAAATATTGAACACCCTGGTCGATAATCATGGCGATCGACGTCGGAGCACGCCTGCGCACCGTGCGGACCACTTTCGGAATGTCCCAGCGGGAGCTCGCCCGGCGGGCCGGCGTCACCAATGGCCTGATTTCCCTCATCGAGCAGAATCGGGTCAGCCCTTCCATCAGCTCGCTGACAAAAGTGCTGGACGGCGTTCCGATGACCCTTGCCGAATTCTTCGCGCTCGACCTGACTGCGGTCCCGCAGGCATTTTTCGGCGCAGATGAGCTTGCGGAGGTCGGCACTGCCGAGGTCTCCCGGCGACTCATCGCCGCCCAGCGGCCGGCGCGGCAGCTAACGGTGCTGCACTCCCGGTTCGCTGTGGGAGCCGCTACAGACGATGAGGGCGCGACGCGCGGCGAGGAGGGCGGTATCGTCGTTCGCGGCCGCATCGAGGTCACGGTGGGCGGGTCGACTCGCATCCTCGGTCCGGGAGAGGCCTATTACTTCTCCAGGCAGCTCCCGCACCGTTTTCGAAATGTCGGCCGCGAGGTATGCGAGATCGTCAGCGCCAGCGCGCCGGCGACCCTCTAGATAGCGCCGAGCCGACGGCGCGTCGGACCGCATCCGCTCCATCGAGCATCATTCGCAGGCGTCGCGACCATCGAAGCTCCATCGCATTTTCAGTTTCTTGCCAGCGCGCCGCGCGGCTTCGCCGACCTGCTGGCTCGTGAGCTGGCAGGTCTGGGCGCCGCGGAGGTGCGTGAACGGGCCTCGGGCGTTGCCTTCTCCGGGCCGCTGGCGGTCGGCTATCGCGCCTGCCTCTGGTCGCGGATCGCCAACCGCGTGTTTCTCGAGCTGGCGCAGTTCGAGGCGGCGGATGCGGATCAGTTTTATGCGGCCGCCCGCGCTCTGGACTGGTCGCGTCATCTCGGGCCCGGCGCGACGCTCGCGTGCGATTTCAGCGGCCGCCACCCGACGATCACGCATACGCATTTCGGCGCGCTGAAGCTCAAGGATGCGATCGTCGATGCGCTGCGCGACCAGGACGGACTGCGCCCCGACATCGATCTCGAGCGGCCGAGCGTGCGCGTTCACGCGCATGCTCACGGCGGCAACAGGATCACGCTGTCGCTCGACCTCTCGGGCGAGAGCCTCCACAGGCGCAGCTATCGAGGTGCCGCGGGTGAGGCTCCGCTGAAGGAGAACGTCGCCGCCGGCATCCTGATGCGCTCGGGCTGGCCTGAGCTGGCAGGCCGGGGGGCTCAGTTTCTGGACCCGATGTGCGGCTCGGGAACGATCGTGATCGAGGCCGCCCTCATGGCCGCCGATCGCGCTCCCGGCCTGGCCCGGGCGTATTACGGCTTTCTCGGCTGGCGTGGTCACGACGCTCGATTGTGGGCGGACATACTCGCGGACGCGGAGATGCGCGCGCGGGCACCTGTTCCGGCACTTGTCATCTGTGGATATGACAAGGACGCCTCTGCCATTCGCGCGGCACGCGAGAACGCGCAACGCGCCTGTGTCGACACGTTGGTGCAGTTTGAGGTGAAGACGCTCGCGCAGGCCGCTCCCTCTGAGGCTGCAGCCGGCCGCGTTGCGGCGCCGGAGGCCGAAGCGTCGCAGACCGAGGCGCCGCGGGCCGATCCGTCGCAGACCGAGGCGCCGCAGACCGATCCGTCGCAGACCGAGGCGCCGGACGTCGACGCGGCGGTTCCGGGCCTGCTGTGTGTCAATCCTCCCTACGGCGTCCGTCTCGAGGACCACGAGGCTGCCCGGGCCTTGCACCGTCAACTCGGCGCGGTTCTGCGCGAGCGATTCCAGGGTTGGCAGGCGGCCGTGCTCATCGGTGCACCGCAACTCGGAATGGAGCTCGGAATTCGCGCGCACCGAACTCATGTCGTGTGGAACGGGCCCATCGAGTGCCGGTTGCTGCGACTGAAAGTGGCGCCGGAGAGCGCGCGGGAGCCGGGCACCCTGTCGAAAGGGGCGGCTCAGTTTCGCGATACGCCGGGCGCGCGCATGTTCGCCAACCGCCTCGCGAAGAACCTGAAGCGTCTGCGGGGTTGGGCTGCCCGGCAGCGCATCGGATGTTACCGGCTCTACGATGCGGACATGCCGGAGTACGCGTTCGCGATCGATCTCTACCGTACCCTGGATCCGGAGGCGAGCTGGCTCTACGTCCAGGAGTACGCGGCTCCCTCTGAGATCGAGCTCGATGCCATCCGGCGCCGCCGCGGCGAGGCGATGTCGACATTGACGGATGTGACTGGCGTGGCGCCCGAGCGCATCCGCATGCGACTGCGGCGGCGGACAAGGCGAGGGGAGCAATACGACAAGGTCGACGACCAGGCGAGCTATCACCTCATCGAAGAGAGCGGCCTGCGCTTCCGCGTCAACTTCGACGACTACCTGGATACCGGGTTGTTTCTGGACCACCGCCTGACGCGGCAGCGTTTACGAGCGGCCGCCGCTGGCAAGCGCTTCCTGAATCTGTTTGCCTACACCGGCACGGCGACTGTGTATGCCGCTGCGGGCGGCGCGTCGCAGAGCACCACAGTCGATCTATCGAATACCTACCTCGACTGGGCGCGACGCAACCTCGCGTTGAATCGTCTGGATGGGAGTCAGCACCAATTCGTACACGCGGATTGTCGCGCATGGCTGCAGGAGGGTGCCGTCGGACCCTACGACCTCATCTTCCTGGATCCGCCCACGTTCTCGAACTCCAAGCGAATGGAGGGGGTGCTGGATATCGAGCGCGACCACGTGCAGCTGATCGAGGCCTGCGTGCAGCGGCTGGCCCCCGGCGGCCTGCTGGTGTTTTCGACCAATGCCCAGCGTTTCCGGCTGGACCCGTCACTGGCCGGACGGCTGGCGGTGCAGGACATCTCCGCAGCCACGATCCCGCAGGATTTTGCACGCAATCCACGAATCCACCGTTGTTTCGAGATCCGAGCTTTACAGTGAAACGGCGGTACGGTAGCGTGAAGCCATGTCCAGCTCGATCAAGAAGCGCAGCACGCTCAAAAAGCCCATCCCCGGGGCCCTGGAGCATTGCGCGCGCTGACACGAACGAGCCGCCAAGCGAATCCAAGAGGCCCCGCACTGACGGGGCCTCTGCGTTTTTGTGTTTCCTCATCAAGCAAGAGGCCGTATGCAACCGGGTAATTCATCCGCCGCCCCCGTCGTCGCCATCGTCGGCGCCACGGGTGCCGTGGGCGTGGAGCTGATCGAGTGTCTCGAGCGCCGGAAGTTTCCAATGTCCGAGCTGAGACTGTTCGCTTCGGCGCGCTCGGCGGGCAAGCAGATGCCGTTCCGCGGCCAGCAGCTCAGCGTGCGTGAGCTGACGGAGGATAGTTTCGGCGGCGTCAGCATTGCGCTGTTCTCCGCCGGCGGCGGCACTTCCAAGCGCTTCGCCCCGATCGCCGCTCGGGCGGGCGCGGTGGTGGTCGACAATTCCTCCGCGTTCCGGATGGATGCGGGCGTTCCGCTGGTCATACCGGAGATCAACCCGGAGGCGGTGCGGCAGCACAAGGGGATCATCGCCAATCCCAACTGCTCGACCATCATCTCCATCACGCCGCTGTGGCCGATCCACCGTCGCAATCCCATCAAGCGCATGATCGTCTCCACCTACCAGGCGGCCTCGGGAGCCGGCGCGGCTGCGATGGAGGAGCTGCGCGAGTCCACGCGGGCGTACCTGGAGGGCAAGTCGTATCAGAACACGGTGTTGCCGCACCCTTATGCCTTCAATCTCTTCAGTCACAACAGCAAGATGGATGCCGCCAACGGCTACAACGAGGAGGAGATGAAGGTCGTGCGCGAGACGCACAAGATCTTCGGCACCTCCGAGATCCGCATCGCCGCGACTTGCGTGCGAGTGCCGGTATTGCGCGCCCACAGCATCGCCATCAATTTCGAGTGCGAGCAGCCGATCACCCCGGCGCAGGTGCGGGAGATCCTGCACAGCGCCCCCGGCGTCAAAGTAGTCGATGATCTCGAGCACAACTATTACCCGATGCCGAAAGACGCTTCGGGACAGGACCCGATCCTGGTCGGCCGCATCCGTCAGGACATCAGCGATCCGAGCGGGCGCTCGGTGGCGATGTTCGTTGCCGGCGACCAACTCCTCAAGGGCGCCGCGCTGAACGCGGTGCAGATTGCGGAGCTGCTCTAACAAAGGAGCCGTGGATGCAACACTGCCGGATCGTCGCTCTGGGAATCGCTGTGGCACTCGCATGCCTGGCGGGCTGTACCTCTGCGCCGAAGCCGGCAGAGCACGCAGACCCGGCTGAGCGCGCCAAGCAGATCAAGCCCGCGCCACACCCGGCAGCCGAGCAGAGCGGCACGCCGCTGCTGGTGCCGCAGACGATCACGCTCAGGGGTCCCGCAAAGTTCAGTCGCGTGAGCGGAGCCTGCTACGTCGTGCGCGGCGAGGGCGGGCTGCCGGCTCAGGAAGGCACGGTCCTGCAGGACGGCGATGTGGTGGATCTGGGCAATGCGGGCGACAACGGCTCGGTGAGCATTCAGTCGGCAGCCAAGTCGGACCTCGTCCTGAAGCGCGACACCGGCCGGTTCTTCAAGCTCCAGATCCGGCCGTAAGGATCTACAACAGGTCCTTCAGCCGGTAATAGAGCATCGCGAGCACCAGCGCCGGACGACGCAGCAGCGCCCCTCCGGGGAAGTTGCCGTGTGGAATGGCGGCAAACACATCGAAGCGCTCCGCGGTTCCGGCAATGGCCTCGGCGACGAGCTTCCCGGCCACGCCTGCCAACGCGAGACCCTGACCTGAGAAGCCCTGCAGGAAGTACACGTCCGGCGTGAGTCGGCCGAAGTGCGGAGCTCGATTGACAGTGATGTCCACATACCCGCCCCATGAGTACTGAATGCGCAGGTCCGCCAACTGCGGGAACACGCGTAGCATCCGCGTGCGCGTCGCGCCGGGCGCATCGAACGAGGCGAGATCCGAATAGTTGACGCGACCGCCGAACAGAAGGCGGTGGTCCGCCGACAGGCGGAAGTAGTCCAGCACCCAGTTCATGTCGCTGACGGCGGCGTTGTTGGCGATCAGCCGGCGGGCACGCTCGGCCTGGAGTGGCTCCGTCGCCACGATGTAGGTGCTCACGCCGATGATCTTCGAGGCGAGCGCCGGAGCTACATCGCCCAGATAAACATTGCCGCACAACACGGTGAACCGTGAGCGCACCGAGCCGAGTGAAGTGCGGACGAGTGCCGGCGTCGCGTGCGTCGCAGGCGAGAGCGCCAGAGCGCGGGTGGACTCGAAGATCCTGACGCCGGCTCGCTCCGCAGCGGCGGCGAGTCCCAGTGTGTAGTTCAGTGGATGGAGGTGGCCGGCGTTCGAGTCGTACAGGGCGCCCGAGTAGCGTTCCGACTGAATGAGCGAGCGAACTTCGTCACGCGGCAGGTACCGCACGCTCTCGTAGCCATACTGCGAGCGCAGCTCTTCGACCTCCGCGAGCAACTCGTGCTCGTGACGAGGTTTGAGCGCGGTGAGCATGTGCCCGTCCGCCCAGTCACACTCGATGTGGTGCCTGGCGATCAGCTCCCGCACCAAGCGCAGCCCCTCGACCGAGATGTCCCAGATGGTGCGGGCTGCGGCTGGGCCGATGAGCCCGCGCAACTTGGCGAGGTCCGCGGCCACTCCCGGCAGAGCCTGGCCGCCGTTGCGCCCCGAGGCGCCCCAGCCGACCCGATGGGCTTCGAGCAACATGACCCGGTAGCCTCGCTCGGCCAGATGCAGGGCGGTGGAGCAGCCGGCAATGCCAGCCCCGATCACGCACACGTCGCAGTCGACGGTTCCGCGCAGCTCGGGCCGGGCGGGGGCGGGATGCGAGGAAGCCTCGTAGTAGGAGTGGGCTGCGCGCACAAGTGTTTAAGATATATGCACGCCGGGAGCTCCGGGGCTGGGAGCGGAGGATAACGAGGCCGCCACGGCCGGCGCAAATCACGCAACCCCTTGACCTGTCTGCCCGGATACACCGCTTCCGAAGGGCGGATAGACCGTCGCGGGAGGCCAGCGGGAGCCGCGCCAGGGAAGATTCCCCCCGGGGAGCTGTGGTCTAATATTCGCACCTGTAGCCAGATCCTGCCCCGACGCCTGTTTAAGATAATAGACGATCGGGCCTGAACCCGCTGTCATGGCCGCCACTCGCCCGCTCATAGGTATTCCCGCCGACCGCCGCATGATCGGCCTGCACCCGTTTCACGCCGTCGGCGAGAAATACGCCCAGGCGGTCCTGGAGGCGGCGGAGGCCGTGCCGCTGCTGATTCCTGCGATGGCGAGGGAGATGAACATGGACGAGCTCGTCGACCGGCTCGACGGCATCGTCTTTACCGGAAGCCCCTCGAATGTCGAGCCGCACCACTATAAGGGGCCGCCCAGCGCTCCCGGCACGCTGCACGATCCCGCCCGCGATGCCGTGACACTGCCGCTGATCCGCAAGGCGGTGAAGGCGGGCGTTCCGGTGATGGGGATTTGCCGTGGGTTCCAGGAAATGAATGTGGCCTTCGGCGGCACACTTCACCAGAAGCTGCATGAAGTGGCGGGCCACCTGGACCACCGGGACGACGACTCACAGCCGCTCGAAGTCCAGTACGGCCCCGCCCACGACGTGACGCTCGAGCCCGGCGGCTTGCTGCGTACGCTTGCGGGTACCGAGCGGTTACGGGTCAACTCCCTGCACAGCCAGGGTGTGGACCGCCTTGGCGCTGACCTCGCCGTCGAGGCGCGCGCCCCAGACGGTGTGGTGGAGGCGTTTCGCGTCGCACACGCGCAGCGCTTCGCCCTTGCCGTGCAATGGCACCCTGAATGGAAAGTCATGGATAACCCCTTCTCCCGTGTCCTGTTCGCGGCGTTCGGCGCAGCGAGCCGCGAGCGCGCGAAGGCGAGATGAAAGGTCCTGCATGCCCAGCGAGATACAGCAATTCTTCCGCGACCACGGCATTTCCGAGGTCGAGGCCATCATTCCCGACATGGCAGGTATCGCGCGCGGCAAGATCATGCCCGCAGAGAAGTTTGCCGAAGAGGAGGGAATGCGCCTGCCGGAGAGCGTCTTCCTGCAGACCGTGACGGGCGACTACCCGCCGGAGACCGGCGAGGCCATGAGTCCGGCCGAGATCGATATCGTCCTCAAAGCCGACACGAAGACGGTACGCCGCGTGCCGTGGGCGGCAGAGCCTACCGCACAGGTCATTCACGACTGCTTCTACTCGGACGGCCGCCGCGTGACCATGGCGCCGCGCCACGTTCTGCGCAACGTGCTGGAAATGTATGCGCAACGCGGCTGGGAGCCGGTGATCGCGCCTGAGCTGGAGTTCTATCTGGTCGAGCAGAACAAGGACGCGGACTACCCGCTGCGGCCCCCCGTCGGCCGCTCCGGGCGCGCCGAGCCGGGCCGGCAGTCCTACAGCATCGCCGCGGTGAACGAGTTCGATCCGCTGTTCGATGACATCTATCAGTTCTGCGAGGATCAGGACATCGAGATCGACACGCTGATCCACGAGGATGGACCGGCGCAGATGGAGATCAATCTCATCCACGGCTATCCGCTGGATCTGGCCGACCAGGCGTTCCTCTTCAAGCGCACGGCGCGCGAGGCGGCGTTGCGGCACAAGATCTACGCCACTTTCATGGCCAAGCCGCATGCCAAGGAGCCCGGCAGCGCCATGCACATCCACCAGAGCGTGGTCGATCGCAAGACGCGCAAGAACATCTTCAGCAACGCCGACGGGACTCCCTCGCCGCTGTTCTTCGCGCACATCGGCGGTCTGCAGAAGTACATGCCGGCGGCCATGGCGTTGTTCTGCGCGAACGTGAATTCCTACCGGCGGCTCACCCGCTACCTGTCGGCGCCGATCAACGTTCACTGGGGCTATGACAATCGCACGGCTGGGCTGCGTGTGCCGATGTCCAAGCCGGAGGACCGGCGCGTCGAGAACCGCGTTGGCGGTGCCGACGCCAATCCCTACATCGCGATCGCGGCATCGCTCGCGTGCGGGTACCTCGGCATGGTCGAAGGCCTGCAGCCCAGTGAGCCGATCACCGGCAGCGCCCACGACCTGCCATTCGGGTTGCCGCGCTCTCTAGATGAAGCGCTACGCGCCCTGCGCGAGTCGGAGCCATTGGTCAACTTGCTCGGCGAAGCGTTCGTGTCCGCCTTCACCATCGTGAAGGAAGCGGAGTACGAGGTGTTCCTCCAGGTGATCAGCTCCTGGGAGCGAGAGCACCTGCTGCTGAACGTCTGAGCGAGAGTCCTGCAAGCGATGATCAATCTGCTGCGCTCGGTCTGTCTCGGGCTCGTGTGCGCCGGCCTGCTGGCTGCGTGCGGAGGCTCCGCTCCCAATCCTTCCGCCGCGGCTTCGGGGCCCGAGGAGAAGGTCCTCAACGTCTACAACTGGTCGGACTACATCGAGCCCTCGGTGATCCCGCAGTTCCGCAAAGAGACGGGCATCAAGGTCAACTATGACGTGTTCGATTCGAACGAGGTCCTGGAGACGAAGCTGCTGGCCGGTCACACCAACTACGACGTGGTCGTGCCTTCGGGGCCTTTCCTGGAACGCCAGATCGCGGTCGGGGTCTATCGCAAGCTGGACAAAGCGCAGCTGCCGAACCTGAAGAACCTCGATCCCCAGGTTCAGCAGAGCGCAGCGCTCTACGACCCGGGCAACCAGTACGCCGTGGACTACATGTGGATCACTTCCGGGCCGGGGTACAACGTCGCCCAGATCAAGGAGAGAATGGCGGATGCGCCCGTGGACAGCTGGCGGATGCTCTACGATCCGGCGGTCGTGGCGAAGTTCAAGGATTGCGGCGTGACCATCCTGGATGCGCCGACCGAAGTGGTCGGCACCGTCCTGTTGTATCTGGGCAAGGACCCCAACAGCCAGTCCCCCGAGGATCTGCAGGCCGCGGAAAGAGTGCTGCTGGCAATCCGGCCCTACATCCGCTACATCCACTCCTCGCGCTACATCGACGACCTCGCCAACGGTGAGATCTGTCTGGCGCTCGGCTGGTCGGGCGACGTCAAGCAGGCGCACGATCGCGCGCACGAGGCCGGCAAGGGTGTGGAGGTGGCGTATTCGATCCCGCGCGAGGGCGCCATCAAGAACCTGGACATGCTCGCGATTCCGGCGGACGCGCCGCACCCGCGCAATGCGCACTTGTTTCTCAACTACCTGCTGCGCCTGGATGTCGCCGCGAAGAACTCCAACTTCCTCAAATACGCCAATGGCGACCTGCCGGACAACCCGCAGCTCAACCCCGCCGTCAAGCAGGATCCGGGGATCTATCCGCCTCCCGGCGTACAGGCGAAGCTGGTCCCCGAGAGGGCCAGGACACCGCAGTTCACGCGGTTGCTGAACCGCACCTGGACTCGATTCAAGACCGGCCAATGAGAGTGCGCTCGAGCGTGTCATTCCCGTGAGCTCCGCTGCGCGTCCGCAGAGCGAGGAGTGCTACGTCCGCATCGCCGGGGTCAGCAAGCGCTTTGGCGACTTCATGGCCGTGGACGAGGTCTCCCTCGACGTGCGGCGCGGGGAGATCTTCTGTCTGCTGGGGGGGTCCGGCTCGGGCAAGACGACGCTGCTGCGCATGCTCGCAGGCTTCGAGACTCCCTCCGCGGGCACGATCCACATCGACGGGCAGGACATGAGCGCCGTGCCGCCGTATCAGCGCCCCGTCAACATGATGTTCCAGTCCTACGCGTTGTTCCCGCACATGACGGTGGAGAAGAACGTGGCTTTCGGGCTGGAGCAGGAGAACCTCGACCGCACGCAGATCCGCCGGCGGGTCGGGGAGATGCTCGAGATCGTGAAAATGGGCGCGTTCACGGCACGCAAGCCGCATCAGCTCTCCGGTGGCCAGAGGCAGCGTGTGGCGCTCGCGCGGGCGCTGGTGAAGCGGCCCAAGCTGCTGTTGCTGGATGAGCCGTTGGCGGCCCTGGACAGAAAGCTGCGCGAGCACACGCAGTTCGAGTTGCTCAACATCCAGAAGCAGCTTGGTGTGACATTCATGGTCGTGACCCACGACCAGGAGGAGGCGATGACCCTGGCCACCCGCATGGGCGTGATGAATCACGGCAAGATCGTGCAGGTGGGCACTCCGACCGACATTTACGAGTCTCCGGCGACGCGGTTCGTCGCCGACTTCATCGGCTCGGTGAACCTGTTCGAAGGGGAGGTGCTGGAAGGCATGCCCGCCGGCGTTCGCTCGAGCGAGCTCGGGGCGGTGACACCGGTCGCCCGGGGCGTCGCCGTCACATCCGGAGCCACTGCCTGGGTGGCGCTGCGCCCGGAGAAGATCCGCATCGGCAAGGCCCCTCCGCAGGCCGATGAGCCCGGTGTCCGCGGGCGTGTCACGGAAGTCGCCTACCTGGGTGACCTGTCGGTGTACCTGGTGCGGATCGAGTCCGGAAGAGTGCTGCGTGTGACGCGACCGAACGTCATCCGTGCGCCCGAAGATCGCATTGCCGGCGGCGAGGAGGTGTACCTGTCATGGCACGCCTCCAGTGCGCTGGTGCTCACACAGTAGGATTGCGCACTGCATGTCTGGCTCTCCGGGAAAGCGGATCGTGGCGGGCGTCCCCTCGTTGTGGCTGCTGGCGCTGTTCGCGATCCCCTTTCTCATCGTTCTGAAGATCTCCTTCTCCGAGGTGCGGCTGGCGATGCCGCCGTATTCGCCGCTGCTGGAGAACGGGCGCCTGCAGCCGCACCTGTCGAACTACGCCTTCCTGTTCACCGATCCGCTGTACGTACGCTCCTTGCTCTACTCGCTGAAGGTAGCCGCCGTCTCGACGCTGTTGTGCATCCTGATCGGCTATCCGATGGCGTACGCGATCGCGCGCTCCGGTGCGACCGCACGCAACGCGCTGCTCATGATGATCGTCCTGCCTTTCTGGACCTCATTTCTGCTGCGCGTGTATGCGTGGATGGGTCTGCTGAAGAACGACGGCGTGATCAACAACGTGCTCATGTACCTCGGCCTCATTCACCGGCCCCTGGTCCTGCTCAACACGGATTTCGCCGTGTACATCGGCATCGTGTATTCATACCTGCCGTTCATGATCCTGCCGCTGTATGCGAATCTGGAGAAGCACGATGTGACGCTGCTGGAGGCAGCGGCGGACCTGGGGGCTCATCCGTTCGCCGTGTTTCGGCGGATCACCTTGCCGTTGTCCCTGCCGGGAATCGCCGCCGGATCGCTGCTGGTGTTCATCCCGGCCGTCGGCGAGTACATCATTCCCTCGCTGCTCGGCCGCAGCGATCAGCTCATGATCGGTCGAGTGTTGTCCGATGAGTTCTTCGAGAATCGCGACTGGCCGGTGGCGAGCGCCGTGGCGATTCTCATGCTGCTGTTGCTCGTCGTGCCGATCATGCTGCTCCAGCGGGTCGAGCGGCGCACGCTCGAGGCGGCGAAATGAGATCGCCCGGCATCGTTCCACGCACGGCGTTGGTTTGCGGGCTCATCTTCCTGTACGTGCCGATCCTGTCGCTCATCGTGTTCTCGTTCAACAACTCACGCCTGGTGACGGTGTGGGACGCGGCGCGTTCCCCGACACTGCGGTGGTATGGGGAGTTGCTGGCGAATGCGCAGATCCTGGGCGCCGCCGGGCTGTCGATCCGGATCGCGGCAATCTCCGCCTGCGGCGCCGTGGTGCTCGGGACCCTCGCGGGGGTCACCCTGGCGCGCTTCGGCCCGTTCCGCGGGCGCACGCTGCTGTTGGGCATGACGACCGCTCCGCTGGTCATGCCGGAAGTGATCACCGGGCTGTCCCTGTTGCTGTTGTTCGTCGCGCTCGAGCAGGTGATCGGATGGCCGCGGGGGCGGGGAATGCTTACGATCACGCTTGCTCACGTCACGTTCTCGATGGCTTATGTCACGGTGGTGGTACAGTCGCGGCTGGCTGGTTTCGATGAGTCCCTCGAAGAGGCGGCTATGGATCTCGGCGCGCGTCCGCTGAAGGTATTCTTGCGCATCACCTTGCCTTTGATCGCACCGGCTCTGCTGTCGGGGTGGCTGCTGGCGTTCACGCTCTCCTGGGACGACCTGGTCATCTCGCAGTTCGTGGCCGGGCCGGGCTCGAGCACCCTGCCGATGGTGATCTTCTCCAAGGTGCGCCTCGGTGTGAGTCCCGACGTGAATGCGCTCGCGACGCTCATGGTGCTGCTGGTCAGCACCGGAATCGCCGTGGCCTCGGTGTGGATGAGATTTCAGAGCCGGCGGCGGGCACGCGACCTGCAGCTCGCAGCGGCTGCCAACGTTTGAAGAGCGTTCGTCTATGACTCGCACAGTAATGGGCATCGATGTCGGCGGCTCCTCGGTCAAGGCCGGGCTGGTCGATGTCGATTCCGGCCGCCTGCTCGGCGAGCTGATCTCCGCGCCGACACCCCAACCGGCGGCCCCGCCGGGGGTGATGCAGGTCGTCGCCGCCCTTGCGGACCGGCTTCCCGGGGCGCAGGGGCCCGTGGGCCTGGCCTTTCCGAGCGTGGTGAAATCCGGTCGCGTGCGCACGGCTGCGAATATCGACCAGGCCTGGCTCGGCCTGGACGGGGCGGCGCTGGCAGAGCGCACTCTGCGACGGCCGGCCGTAGTCTTGAACGATGCGGACGCCGCGGGCATCGCCGAGATGCGCTGGGGCGCGGGCCGTGGAGTCACTGGCACCGCCATCATGCTGACGTTCGGCACCGGCATCGGGACGGCTTTGTTCATCGAGGGCCGGCTGTTTCCCAACACCGAGCTGGGGCATCTGGAGTTGCACGGCATGGACGCGGAGAAGTGGGCCTCCGCTCACGTCAAGACCGCTCTGAAGCTCGACTGGCCAGCGTGGACAGATCGTGTGAACGACTACCTCGCGCGCATGCACGCCCTTTTCTGGCCGGACGTATTCATTCTCGGGGGCGCCGTGAGCCAGGACTTCGAGCAGTTCGCTTCCTTGCTGCGCTCTCCGGCGGAGATCCGGCCGGCGCATTTCGCCGGGCAGGCGGGTGTGATCGGTGCGGCGTTGGCCGCTGCAGAGTGAGCCATGTCGACATTCCCTCGTAGCAAGTTGCCTGATGTCGGGACCACGATCTTCACGGTCATGTCGCGCCGAGCGCGTGAGCTGGGCGCGTACAACCTGGGGCAGGGGTTCCCGGACTACGACATCGATCCGCGATTGACCGAGCTGACGATGGCCGCCATGGCGGCAGGTCACAATCAGTACGCGCCGATGGAAGGCGTCATGGAGCTGCGCGAGCGCATCGCGCAGAAGCTGCAGACTTCCTACCGCCTGAGCGTCGATCCGGAGACGCAGATCACGGTGACGTTGGGCGCGACCGAAGCCATCTATTCGGGCATCCAGGCCGTCGTCGGCCCCGGCGACGAAGCCATTGCATTCGATCCCGCCTACGACTCCTACGAGCCGGCGGTGCGACTGGCCGGCGGCCGCTGCATCCGTTTGCCTCTGCTGCCGCCGCGGTTCCGCTTCGATTGGGATCGGGTGCGCGCCACCATCACTGCGCGCACCCGGCTGATCCTTTTCAACACACCGCACAATCCGGCCTGTACGGTGGCCACGCGCGAGGATTTGAACGCCCTGGCAGAGCTCATCCGCGAGCGCGACATCCTGGTGATGTCGGATGAGGTGTACGAGCACGTTTTATACGACGGCCACACTCACCATTCGGTCCTGAGCCATCCGGAGCTGCGCGAGAAGAGCTTTGCCGTGTTCTCTTTCGGCAAGACGCTCCACGCGACCGGAGTTCGCGTCGGGTACGGGGTCGCCACGCCGGTGCTGACGCGTGAGCTGCGCAAGGTTCACCAGTTCAACACCTTCAGTATCGCCAACCCGCTGCAGCACGCGATCGCCCGTTATCTGGCCGAGAAGCCGGATGTCTGGCGCAACCTGCCGGGGTTCTTCCAGGCCAAGCGCGACCGGCTGATCCGCGCGCTCGGTCCCGCGGGGCTGCAGATCCCGCCGGCGCAGGGCACGTTCTTCCAATTGCTGGATTTCAGCGAGCTGGCTCCTCCGGGCGACATCGCCTTCGCCGAGAAACTGCTCACCGAGGCGGGTGTCGCGACGATTCCTCTGTCGCCCTTCTACGAGCAGCCGCCGCCGCTGCAGGTGGTGCGGATGTGCGTGGCCAAACAGGATGCGACACTGGATGCCGCGGCCGAGCGCATCAACGAGTTCGCAGCGAAGCTGCGCAAGGGAGGCGCCCAGTGAGCTCCCTGCGTGTCACGCTCGTTCAACAGCCGCTCGCCTGGCAGAACCCGAGCGCCAATCGCGACGCATTCGAGGCTCTGTTGGCTCCGCTGGCGGGACAGACCGATCTCATCGTCCTGCCTGAAACTTTCACCACCGGCTTCAGCATGGAGGTGAAGCGGATCGGTGAGCCGGCGGGCGGCCCCACGACACACTGGATACGCGCGCTCGCCGACAGGCTCGATGCGGTGATCACCGGAAGCGTCGTCACGGAGGAGGGCGACAATTACTTCAATCGCCTGCTGTGGGCCATTCCCGGCGGCGAGCTGCGTACCTACGACAAGCGTCATCTGTTCCGGATGGGTGGCGAGAATCAGCACTTCACACCCGGCCGCGCGGCGTGGTCGCTGGAGTGGCGCGGCCTGCGGGTGTGTCCGCTGGTCTGCTATGACCTCAGATTCCCCGTGTTCAGCCGGCGGCGCCCGCAGCTGGACTACGACGTGCTCGTCTATGTCGCCAACTGGCCGGCCGCACGCTCATATGCCTGGAGTCAGCTCCTGAAGGCGCGCGCCATCGAGAATCAGGCCTTCGTCGTCGGCGTCAATCGCGTCGGCATCGACGGCGTGGGCGTGCCTCATTCCGGGGACAGTGTGGCCCACGATTTTCTCGGCATGCCGCTCGCCTCGCTCGGCGCTACTGCGGGGGTTGCGACGGTGACGCTCGACGGCGCCGCGCTGCGCGCCTTCCGGGAGAGATTTCCCGCGCAGCTCGACGCAGACTCCTTCACTCTGGACAGCTGATGAAAAAGCCGACGCGAGTCAACCACCCACCGGGCATCGAGCTGCCGGCCGACAATCATGCGGTGGTCGCACCGATCTATCAGACCGTCAAGTTCGAATTCGACAGCGTCGAGGAGACCGAGCGTTTCCTGCGAGGCGAGCGCCCGGGCTTCTTCTATACGCGCGCCTCCAATCCGACCACCCGGCAGCTGGAGTTGCTGCTCGCGGAGCTGCAGGGGCGCGAGGAATGCCTGGTCACGGCCTCCGGCGTCGGGGCCATCTCGCAGGCGCTGCTGGCGCTCACCAAGCAGGGAGACCACATCCTCTGCTTCATCGAGACCTACAACCCCACGCGCTATCTCGTCCGCCGCTTTCTGAGCCGCTTCGGCGTCCGGCACACCATGCTCTCCATCGAGGACCTGGCCGGCGTGGAGCGTGTGCTCGCCTCGACCCCGACGCGGCTGATGATCTTCGAGAGCCCTACCAACCCGGTCACGAAGATCGCCGACATCCCCGCGCTGACGCGTCTGGCCAAGAGCGCCGGAGCGCTCACCCTGATGGACAACACCTTCGCCGGATTCCACCAGCACGGCGAATACGACATCGACCTGTATATCCACAGCCTGACCAAATACGCCTCCGGCGCCGGGGATGTCATGGGCGGTGCCGTCATCGGCCGCGGCGAGCTGATTCGCGGCCTGCGCACCGACTTCGGTGTCATCGGCGGCACGCTCGATCCGCACGCGGCGTTTCTAATTCTGCGTGGCCTGAAGACCTACTTCGTGCGCTATCAGGCGCAGTGTGGCAGTGCGCAGCGCGTCGCCGAATTCCTTGCCGCTCACCCGGCCGTGGCCCGCGTGCACTACCCGGGTCTGCCGACTCATCCGCAGCACGCACTGGCGCGCGCGCAGATGAAGGACTTCGGCACCATCGTGACGTTCGATCTCAAGGGCGGTGCCGTGGCGGGCGAGCGCTTTGCGGATGCCCTCAAGCTGTTTGCGCTGGCTGCCAGCCTCGGCTCCACCGAGTCGCTGGTCGTGGCCCCTCAGATGATGCGCGGCAGGGATCTGACGCCCGAGCAGCTGGCCGTGTCGGCCGTGACCGAAAGCACCGTGCGGCTGTCCATCGGGCTCGAGGATGCGGACGATCTGTTGGAGGACGTGCGTCAGGCGCTGGCGGCCGCCGCGCCCTGAGCTTGCGGTAGCGCGTCGGTTCTACGGCGGCAAGCTCGCTGCGGCAAGCCGTCGAGCTAGTCGAAATCCGTCGGCAGGTCTCGCTGGCGCTGGTGCTCGAACATCCTCTCGATCTGACCGCGTGTGACGCGCCCGGGGGACAGCTCCGGAAGGGAGTCCACGGGGAAGAACTGGACCGCATCCGTCTCGTTGCTGGTCTTCGCTTCGCCCCCGGTCAGCTCGCACAGAAACAGCAGTTTGTAGATGTGGTACATCGAGGGTGGGTGCGGGTGGCGCTGGCGGTCGAAGAGGGCGGCGAGCTTCACCGGACGGGCGCGGAAACCGCTCTCTTCGTAGATCTCCCGTGCGACCGCCCCGGAAGGGGTGTCGTTGATGTCGACCCAACCTCCGGGCAACGACCACTTGCCATCCGAGCGCTCGCGCACCAGCAGGATCCCCTCATCCTTGAATACGGCACCGCGCACATCGACCTTCGGTGTGACATAGCCGGAGTCGTATTTCCAGAGTGACTTGATCTCTTCGAGCGGCCGGCCGAGCTCGTCCGAGACGATCGAGTCGGCCAGCGCCTGCAGCTTCTCGTAGCGCTCGCGATCGAATTCGTCGCGGGTGAACAGCAGCCCGTTCTGGGCGATGGCCCGCACCTTGCGGGCCCAGTCGAGGACGTTCATGGCAGCGCCCGGCGGCTCCTGCAGGGTGTTCCGGTCATGCTAGCATGCAGCGGCCCAAATCTTTGGCCGAACGCCCATGTCCGACCTCGCCAACAACAGTGCCACAGCCGGGGGAGCCAGACGCTCGCTGCTACGCAATCTGCTCGCCGTGCGTCCCCCGGACCCGCCCGGGCAAGCGGAGGCGGGCCGGCTGAAGCAAGTGCTGACGGCCCGTGCGCTCACGGCGATCGGGCTCGGTGCCACCATCGGGACAGGCATTTTCGTCCTGACGGGGCAGGTTGCCGCGCAGCACTCCGGGCCTGCCGTGACGATCTCACTCCTGATCGCCGCCTTCGGAAGCGGCCTTGCTGCGCTGTGCTACGCGGAGTTCGCGACCTTCCTCCCCGTCCCGGGCAGCGCCTACAGCTATGCGTATGCGACGCTCGGCGAAGCCGTCGCGTGGTTCATCGGGTGGAATCTGTTGCTGGAGTATGCGCTGTCCGCCTCGGCGGTCGCCGTCAGCTGGTCAGGTTATGTGATGAATCTGCTCGGGGACGCGCGCATCCATCTCCCCGGCCTCCTGGTCAACGCGCCGCTGGAGAAGATGCCCGACGGGCATCTGGCAGTGACGGGCGCGATCATCAATTTCCCGGCAGTGCTCATCGTCGCCGCCATGAGTTGGGTGTGCTACGTAGGCGTGCGCGAGTCTACCGGCGCGAACACCATCATGGTGACCCTCAAGGTCGGCATCATCGTGGTGGTCATCCTTGCGGGCCTGCAGTTCGTCAATCCCGGGAATTGGCATCCGTACGTGCCCCCCAACACCGGCAAGTTCGGCGAGTTCGGTTGGAGCGGCGTGTTGCGCGGCGCGGCCATCATCTTCTTCTCCTACGTCGGCTTCGACACGGCCTCCACGACTGCGCTCGAGGCGCGCAATCCGCAGAGAGATCTGCCGCGCGGCATCCTCGGAGCACTGGTGATCTCGGCGATTCTGTACGTGGGCATGTCGGCGGTCATGACGGGAATGGCCTCGTATACCAAGCTCAATGTGGATGCGCCCGTGGCAGTGGCGCTGGATCAGCATCCCGCATTGGGGTGGCTCGCCATTCCGGTGAAGGTCGGGATCATCGCCGGCATGACCTCGGTGATTCTCACCTCCCTGCTCGGCCAGCCCCGCATCCTGCTGGCGATGGCCGATGATGGGCTGCTGCCCCCGTCCGTCAGGAAGTGCCATCCGCGCTACAAGACCCCGAGCGTTGCAACGATCTGGACGGGCATCATCGCCGCGCTGTTCGCCGGCATCTTTCCGCTGGATGTGCTCGGGGAGCTGATCTCGATCGGGATTCTGCTGGCATTCGCAGTCGTGTGCATCGGTGTGCTCGTGCTGCGTCACACACGTCCGAACGCGCCCCGTCCGTTCCGCGTTCCGTGGGCGCCCGTGACGTGCGTGCTCGGGACGGTGGTGTGTCTGGGGACGGCGCTGTTTCTACCGGCCGACACCTGGTGGCGACTGTTGATCTGGACCATCGTCGGCTTCTCCATCTATGCCCTGTACGGCTACCGCCACAGCCGCCTGCGTCGATGACTCGAGCGCTCACCACGACACCCGCCGCGGATGGTTTCTGGATGCCCGGCGAGTTCGAGCCGCATGCGGGCTGCTGGATGCTCTGGCCGGAACGCGCCGACAACTGGCGCGAGGTTGCCTGGCCGGCGCAGCAGGCGTTCGTGCGTATCGCGGCGGCAATCGCGCAATTCGAGCCCGTCAGCGTCGGTGTGTCGCGCAAGCACTTCGAGGATGCGCGGGCGTTGCTTCCGGAGCCGATCCGCGTCGTCGAGATGTCGCACGATGACTGCTGGATGCGCGATGTCGGGCCGACCTTCGTAGTCAACTCGCGCGGCGCGGTTCGGGGTGTCGACTGGCAGTTCAACGCCTGGGGCGGCCTGGAGGGCGGTCTGTACTTCCCGTGGGACCAGGACGATCTGGTCGCGCGCAAGGTGCTGGAGATCGAAGCGCGCGACCGCTATCGCGCACCCATGGTCAACGAGGGCGGCGCGATTCATACGGACGGTGCGGGCACGGCGTTAGTGACTGAGCAGTGTCTGCTGAACCGCAATCGCAATCCTGCGCTGGACCAGAGCGCGATCGAGGCGCGGTTGCGCGCCTATCTGGGCGTCGAACGTGTCATCTGGCTTGGCAAGGGCGTGGTCAACGACGAGACCGACGGCCATATCGATAACCTCGCGTGCTTCGTTCGTCCAGGGGAGATCGTCCTGACCTGGACCGACAACGAGCGCGATCCGCAACACGCGATCTCACTCGATGCGTGGGAACGGCTCAACGACGAGCGTGATGCGAGCGGCCGGCGGTTGAAGGTGCACAAACTGCCGGCCCCGCGGCCGTTGTTCATATCCGAGCGCGAGGCCGCCGGGGTCATCACGCGCGAGGGGACCAGGCCACGCAGGGCTGGTGAGCGCCTGGCGGCGAGCTACGTCAACTTTTACATTGCCAACGGCGGCATCCTCATGCCGCTGCTCGATGCTCGCAGCGATCGCGCCGCCGCCTCCAAGCTCAAACGGTTGTTTCCCGATCGCCGGGTGGTGGGCGTGCCGGCCCGGGAGATCCTGCTGGGCGGCGGCAACATCCACTGTATTACGCAGCAGGTACCGGCCGCGGGGTTGCGCCGGCGGCGGGAAAAAGTGGTCGCTGCTTAACGTTCCTCGCGTGAAATCCGTGGCGGCAGTCACAGTCCCGGCGGGGCCCTGTCGCCTGTCTGGCATGGAGATTGTTAACTGTCGGTAATCGCAGCCGTCGTGCTGTGCCGACAGGGATACCAGCCTTGCGGGCACGGTAGGGTACGGTCCCCGATCCGCGCATTTTTCCGCGAGCACTCATACTGTGGATACGCTTCGCTCCTCCTTGGTTGCAATCCTCGCCGCGTTCTTCTGCTTCGCGTCGACGGGTGCGGCCGCCGTCAGCAACGAGACAAATCCGGTGCTGCGCCAGCCTGCTGCCAGCGCTCCGAGCCAACTGCACCGGGTGCTGGTGAAGTTGCGTGCGAATGCACAGTCGGCGTCCGGCCGGGCCCAGGTCAAGATCGCTGCGGGAGCGACTCGCGATGCGCAGGTGCAGGCGCAGGCTCTCGCGCAGGCGCAGGCTCTCGCGACCCGCGTGCATCTGACTTTGAAACAGTCGCGGGAGATCACGACGGGCCTGCACGCCATGCAGGTGCAGCCGGGCCCCGGTGAGTCCATCGCCGACACTCTGGCCCGCCTGCAGGCCGATCCGTCCGTCGAATACGCCGTCGCCGACGAGCGCCGCTATCCGCTTGCGCTCCCCAACGATCCGTTGTTCACCGGTCAGTGGTACCTGCAGAACACGCAGCCCGCGGCCATCGACGCGCAGACGGCGTGGGACACGACGACCGGACGCAGCGACCTGGTGATCGCGGATGTCGACACCGGCATTCGCTACGACCACCCGGACCTGAAGTCTGCGACGCTCAATCGGCTGCTGCCGGGCTACGATTTCATCTCCGATCCGGCGGTCGCCAACGACGGCGACGGCCGCGATCCCGATGCTTCCGATCCGGGCGACTGGGTCGCCTCGAGCGATCTGCAGAACCCCACCTTCGCCAACTGCACCGTCGGTAACAGCTCGTGGCACGGGACGCGCGTCGTGGGCATCCTCGGGGCCATTGCCAACAACGCCACGGGCGTTGCCGGGATCACCTGGCAAGGGAAGATTCTGCCGGTGCGGGCGCTCGGCAAATGCGGCGGCCTCGACTCGGACATCCTGGATGGGATGCGCTGGGCGGCGGGGTTGCACGTCAACGGCGTGCCTGACAACCCGACTCCGGCACAGATCATCAACCTGAGCCTCGGTAGCACCGGCTCCTGTACGGCCGCACAGCAGCAGGTCATCAACGAGCTCGTCTCCGACGGCGTACTCATCGTCGTGTCGGCGGGCAACGAGGGTGGCCCGGTCGACTCGCCGGCCAATTGCAATGGCGTGGCCGGGGTCGCCGGTTTGCGCAACGTCGGCACGAAGGTCGGTTTCAGCAGCCTTGGTCCCCAGATCGCCCTGAGCGCTCCCGGTGGAAACTGCGTGAACACCACCGGCGCTTGTCTATTCTCGCTCGACACCACCAGCAACACCGGTACGACCGTGCCGGGGGCGAGCACCTATACAGATCAGATCAACCCCAATCTGGGCACGAGCTTTTCCGCGCCGATGGTGTCGGCGATTGCCGGGCTGATGATGAGCGTCAATGGCAACCTGATGCCGAGGCAGCTCATTGCGCGGCTACGCGAGGGTGCCAAGCCGTTTCCCGTATCGTCGGATTCGAGCGTGCCGACCTGTCACGTGCCCTCAGGGTCCTCGGACCTCCAGACCGCCGAGTGCAACTGCACCACCCAGACCTGCGGCGCCGGCATGGCCAACGCCTATGGAGCAGTCAACGCGGCCCTGCGGCCAATCGCCGCGGTCGCGGTGCCTGCGAGCGTTTCTGCCGGGCAGAACGTGGTGCTGCACGCCTCTGGCAGCGCCGCCGCCTGCGGGCACTCGATCTCGAGCTATGCGTGGACCAATCTGACGACTCAGGATCCGATTCAGGGAGCCAACACGTCGACCGCTACCGTGGTGGCTTCGGGAAACTTCACGGTACGTGTCACAGTGACCGACGATGCGGGTCGTCAGGACACTGCCGATGTGGCTATTTCCACGACCTCGACAACCACGACCGCCCCAGCCGTCGCCTCCAGTGCCTTGGGGTGCCCCAAGCCCATTTCTGTCGCTATCAATCCGACGAGCGCGAGTGTCGAGGTGAGCGGCGGCACGCAGGCGTTCTCGGCGAGCGTTGCCAACTCGCTGGACTCGACAGTGACCTGGCAGGTGAACGGCGTCGCCGGTGGTAGCGCGAGCACCGGTGAGATTTCCGCTGGAGGTGTCTATACGGCACCGACCGCCGTGCCGTCGCCGGCAACCGTGACGGTCACCGCCGTGTCCAACGCGGACACCACGAAAACCGCGTCGGCCCAGGTCACCGTGACGCCGATGATCGCGGTCGCGGTCAGCCCGGCAAGTCCGAGCGTCGCCGTATCCGCGACTCAGCCGTTTTCGGCGACCGTCATGAATTCCGCCAACTCCGCCGTGACTTGGCAGGTAAACGGCGTTGCCGGCGGCAACGCGACGGTGGGAACGATTTCCAGCGCTGGCGCGTACACGGCTCCGGCGGCCATTCCTTCGCCGGCTACGGTCACTGTGACTGCGGTGTCAGCTGCCGATACCGCCCGTACGGGATCGGCACAAGTGACGATTACGCCAGCGGCGAGCGCCGCTACATCGGCGGGCTCCGCCAGTGGCGCTGCAGGCGGCACCTCCGGCGGTGGCAGTTCCGGCGGAGGCGACATGGATGCCCTGACGCTGCTCGCGGTAGCCTTGGCGACCGGTGCAGGGGTGTGGCGCAGGAGGCGGGTTGTTTGACGGGCTTGCGAGGGGCGCCTCTCACTGAGGTTGCGTCGCTGTTGGGGCGTTGGGGGACGCTTTTTCTGTTGGTGTCGCTGGCGGCGTGCGCGACCGGCGCGTCCGCGCCCGCGGCCCCGGCTGCTCCTTCTGGCAACCGCGCCGCTGGCTGCACTCTTCGTGTGATCGTGTCCTTCGCTCCGGGTGGCGCGCCGAGCTCGCCCGATGCGTCTTTCCTGCGCGAGCTCTCGAGCGCGACTCGCGTCGAACTGACCTACGTGCGCTCGTTGACTCCCGCTTTGCACGTTTTGGTGCTCAGGGCCGATGACGCAGACGATCCGGATTGCCAGCGGGCCCTGGCGAGACTCAGATCAGACCCGCGCGTACGTTCAGCTGACATCGACCAGAAGCGGCAGCCGCAACGGTGACGGTTGGGTGGCGGCGGCCCCCGCGCCCGCACGCCGGGCCCGCCACGCAGCCCGGCCCACAGGCCGCCGAGTCAGAGGGCCCGCTCAGACGAGGCGGGCGGCGGCGTCCAGCCAGGTTTTCTGAGCTCTGCGGTAGTGACCGGGGGCGATGCGCGCCTGCTCCAGCAACTCACGCGCTACTTTCTGCGCTTCTTCGCGTCGGCCCTTTGCGAGCAGCAACTGGGCATATCTGACGGCGGCTTCGGCTCCGGGGTAGGCGGGAGCCAGCACGCGGTACTCCTCCAGCGCCTTGTCCGTGTTGCCTTCTTCCTCCAGGGCTCGTGCATAGAGCAGATGCCCTTCAGGCGACCTGAAGTCCGGATTCAGCCGGATCAGCTCGTCGAGCGTCGCGCGTGCGCCCGCGGCGTCGCCCTTGCCGAACTGAGCCCGCGCCACTCCGAGCATGAGATTAGGGTCGTGCTCGTACAGGCCAGCGAGCGCGCTGCGGTACTGGGCGATGGCTTCATCGTACCTGCCGTGGCGCGTGAGCTCCTCGGCATAACGTTGACGGCTCGCGACGTTGCCCGCGACACGAGCTTCGTTCTCGTAGCGGCGCAGGTCGGCGCCCGGATCGATGGCCTTTTTGAAGCCCCGAGCGGTCCGTTGCGCCGTGCGGCTACGGAAGAGGTCCGGAATGATCTCCACGGCGATATAGGCCAGAGGGCCCGCTCCGGGCAGCAGGAGCAGTACCCAGATCCACAAAAAATTTCGCCCCGTCTTGATGCAATGGACGATCAGGGCAGCCTGGATGAGATAGGACAGGATCAGATAGAGCATTGAGTCCTCTCGACCGCGGGGGGCCATCGGGCCGACCCGCATTCACGAGCTCCTTTCACTTCGCGCCGGTCAAACCCGGCAAGGCAAAGGCGATGAGGTAATCGCCACGCGGGGTGCCGAGGCCGCCGTGGCCGCCGGCGCTGATCACCACGTATTGGCGCTGGTTGCGACCTGCGCGATAGGTCATCGGCGTCGCCTGACCGCCGGCCGGAAGATGATATTTCCACAGCTCGCGACCGGTTTCGAGGTCGAACGCCCGAAACTCGCTGTCCATCGCCGCCCCGACGAACACCAGATCGCCGGCGGTCGCAATCGGTCCCCCCATGTTCGGCGTACCGAAATCGCGTGTGGGCGCGAACCACGGGCCCAGCCCCTGTGTCGATCCGAGGGGCACCTGCCACACGATACGGTTACGCCGCAGGTCGACACTGACGAGAGTTCCCCACGGCGGTGCTACGCAGGGCAGGCCCCAGGGGGACAGCAGCGGCTCGCGGCGCATCGCGTACGGGGCGCCTGCCTGACGGGCGAATTCCGAGTTGCGATAGTCCCCCGAGGCCGCTTGCTTGCTCAGCTCTCCGGGGGGGATCAACGTGACCACCATCGGCAAGTGATTCACGGCGGCGAACACTCGCTGCCGGCGCGCATCAAAGGCAATGCCGCCCCAGTTGACGCCGCCGATGTAACCGGGCCACATGATGGTGCCGCGTGTGTCCGGTGGGGTGAAGATGCCTTCGCTGCGGTGAGACGCGATTGCGTCGCGACACTTGCCGCGGTCCCAGAACGTAATACCCCACGCGTCTTGCGGATGTAGCGGGGCCTGCGAGACAAGGGACGGCAGCGAGGAGAACGGTTGTGTGGGCGAAGCCTGCTCGCCCGGCACCAGACTGCGAGGCACCGCGCGCTCGGTGATCGGAAACAGCGGACTGCCCTTGGTGCGCTCGAACACGTAGAGCATTCCCGATTTGGTGGCCTCGATGACGGCAGGGACGGGGATTCCCTGCATTTCCACGTCGACGAGCGCGGGCTGTGCCGCGAGGTCGAAGTCCCACAGATCGTGATGTACCAGCTGCTGTTGCCACACGAGCTTGCCGGTCGCTGCATCGAGCGCGAGCAAAGAGTTGGCAAAGCGATTGCTGCCGAGGCGCGTGCCGCCGTAGTAGTCCACGCTGGGAGAGCCGGTCGGGACATATACCAGCCCATGGTCCTTATCGACCGACATGACGCCCCAGGCGTTGGCGGCACCCGTCCCGGCTGCCTGGGAAAGATTCCAGTCCGCCGCGGCGGGGTGCGAAGGGGAGTCAGGAATCGGATCGAAGCTCCAGCGCTGCGCTCCGGTGTGCGCATCGAAGGCGCGTACGACGCCGCGTGCGACGTCAGTGGCCCGGTTGTCGCCGATGGCAGACCCGACGACGAGCACGTCGCCGAGGACGGCCGGTGGTGAGGTCACCTCGTAGAAATCCCTGTCACGGATGCGCAAGCCCTGTGTCAGATCGATCTGGCCATGAGCCCCGAAATCGCTGCACGGCTTGCCGGTCTGGGCATCGATGGCGATCAGGCGTGCATCCAGAGTCCCGGTGAATATCCGGCGGGCACACGGCGCCGATTGTCGTTTGGCGTCCGATTCCTCCCAGACCGATACCCCGCGGGATGAGGTCTCGCCGTAGTGCCGCGAGCGGTCGATGTTGGGGTCGTAGCGCCAGCGCTCCCGGCCGGTTTCGGGGTCGAGCGCGATGATGATGTTCGTCGGCGTCTCCAGGAACAGCGAGCCGAACGCGAGCACCGGGGTTGCTTCGAACGAGAGGTGAGCTGCCCGGGCGAACCCGGCACCGAGCTCGCCGGTGCGATAGGTCCACGCCACTTGCAGATGCGCGACGTTCTGGCGATTGATCTCGTCGAGACTGGAGTAATGGTCGCCGAAGGCGTCGCCGCCGTAGTAGCCCCAGTCACTCGCATCCGGGGACTGAGCGTGGAGGGCGCCGGACAGCACACCGCAGGTGGCGACGGCTACGACCACAAAGGTGCGCCTCAGCGCTCGCCGGGCTGCCTGGTTCTTTACCTGGCTCATCCGCCCATTATCGGGCAACGGAGGGGTTTCCGGTGCAGCATGCTGGTATTCTTCCCGCCGTGATTTCAGCACGGGCGGTCCGGGTCTTCACTTTTCTCATCGCGGCCCTGTGGCTCGCGATCATGAGCGGCGCGAATGCCCAGAACGCCGCGGGTGGGGTGTCCCCGGCGGCCGGCTCGCAAGTGACCGGTGAGCGGCCGGAAACGGCTGCGCAAGGGGCGATCTCCGTCGCGCAGGCGCCCGCTACGACGCCTTTCGCTGCGGTGCCTTCCGCTGCGGCAGCTCCTGCTGCGGCGGCTCCCGCGCCGCATCGACCGCGCATCGGCCTCGTTCTCTCCGGCGGCGGAGCGCGGGGCGCAGCGCATATCGGCGTGCTCAAGGTTCTCGAGCAACTCCACATCCCTATCGATGCGATCGCCGGCACGAGCATGGGCGCCGTGGTTGGCGGCTTGTATGCGAGCGGTCTGAGCGCGCGCGAGATCGAGTCGATCATGACTTCTCTGAACTGGGAGGACGCCTTCAGCGACCGCCCTTCGCGCGAGGACCTGACCTTTCGTCGCAAACAGGAGGATGAGAACTTCCTGGTCAAATTTCCCCTGGGCCTTCGCGGCAGCCACATCCAGCTTCCCAAGGGACTGATCCAGGGGCAGAAGCTCAACCAGATGCTGCGCCGCCTGACCCTCCCCGTCGCGGGCATCACGAGCTTCGATGATCTTCCCACACCCTTTCGCGCGGTCGCGACGGACCTGGAGACCGGTGAGGCCGTGATCCTGAGATCCGGCGATCTGACCACCGCCATGCGCGCGAGCCTGTCCGCGCCCGGCGTGTTCGCTCCGGTCGAGCGCGATGGGCGGCTGCTGGTCGACGGGGGCATCTCCGAGAACATCCCCATCGATGTCGCCCGGCAGATGGGCGTGGATATCGTCATCGTCGTCGACGTCGGCTTTCCGCTGCTCAAGCGCGACAAGCTCAACAGCGTCCCGGTCATCTCCAACCAGATGCTGGCGATCCTGATCCAGAAGAACTCGCGCCAGCAGCTCGCCAAGTTGACCGCCAACGATGTCGTCATCGAGCCGCAGCTCGGGGACACCTCGTCGTTCGACTTCGGAATCTTCAGCCGCATCATCAACAGCGGCGAGATTGCCGCCCGCCAGTCCGAGAGCAAGCTCCTTCCGCTGGCGGAGAGCCCGGAGGAATTCCGGCAGTACGTCGCCCGCCGCGATGCGGGACGGAGCTCGCCGCCGCGCATCGACTTCGTGCGTATCGAAGCTGGATCGGAGAAGCGTTACGCCAACCGCCTCGAGCATCTGTTCAGCGATGTCGTCGGCAAGCCGCTCGACCCGGACCAGGTGGCGCGTCACATCACCACCGTCTACGGACAAGGCAACCTGGAGTCGCTCGACTACCGCGTCGTGCGGGATCCGAGCACCGACGAATACGGACTCTCTCTGGATGCACGCCGCAATTCCTGGGGTCCCAACTACATTCGCTTCGGCCTGAGCCTGCAGGACGATTTCCAGGGCACCTCCAGCTACGACGCCGCCGCGCGCATCGTCATGTCCGAGATCACCGCCCCGGGGGGCGAGCTGGTGGGCGATCTGCAGATAGGCGAGGACACACGCGTCGGAAGCGACGTGTACCTACCGCTGTCCGACACTGCCGGGTGGTTCGTCGACCCCCACGTTCTCTACGAGGCGCGCAATCTCGACGTGCCGCTCGGGCAGGTCTCTTCGGCTGAATATCGCGTGCGCGAGTTCAACTATGGGCTCGACTTCGGCTACGAGTTTGGCAACTGGGGAGAGATCCGCACGGGCGTGGAGCACGAGGAGGGCCACTCGCGCGTCGAGATCGGCGACCCGAATCTGCCGCAGGAGACATTCAACACGCGCAGCTTCTTCGTGCGCATGGCCTACGATCGCCTGGATGACGTCAACTTCCCGCGCAAGGGCCAGCAGGCCTCGTTAGAGTGGGATGCCGAACGCCGCGCGCTCGGCTCGGATCAGGACTCCGACCGCATCGAGTTCAGCTACCTCGGGGCCATCTCCTTCGGTCGATACACCGGCGTGTTCTCTGCCGCGGGCGGCACGACGCTCAACACTCCCGACGTCGCGCAGACGCTGCCCGGAGGGATTCCCGCCGACGTGCAGCTGTTGTTCACACTCGGTGGGTTCCTGAATCTGTCGGGATTGAAGGCGAACTCGCTCAGCGGGCCTCATTATGGGATTGCCCGGACGCTCTTTTATAAGCAGATCGGCCGCGGCGGACCGGGGTATCTGGATGTCCCGACGTATCTCGGGGTGTCATTCGAGATGGGGAATGTATGGGCGACGCGCAGCGAGGCGTCCTTCAGCAACACGCACCGCGACGAGAGCATCTTCCTCGGAATGGATACGTTTCTCGGACCTGTGTACATCGCCACCGGGTTCGATGACCGGGGTCGGCAGGCGTTCTACCTGTTCCTGGGGAGGACGTTCTGATGAGGCCGTGATGGCGCTCGCGCACGGCGGTGCGGTGCGTGCCGCTCTCAAAGACCCCGACTCTGCGCCAGGTTCTCGACCTTCTCGAAGACCAACGACGGCTTGTCCGTGGCGCGCGAGTACTGATGACGGCGGCTCATTTCGCTCAGCGCGGTGTCCCGCTCTTCCGGCGTCGAATACCAGTGCAGGCGGTGCCATTCCGGCCCCAGCAGCTTTCTGAACGGGTCGCCGGCGGGCAGGCTCACACGAATCCCGTACGGCCGGAGCCTTTCGATCGGTGGCGTGCGGAGGTTTTGCGGTTGACTGATTCCCATGGCAGCGAAAGCTTACGGTGGCGCGGTGCAGGCTCGCAAGCGCTTACGTCACGTTTGGGGCAGGGATTGCAATTGCGGCGCGCAATGCGCCGCGCCGTGGCCGCTCTGCCGGCAATCACGACGGTACGGATCTGCGGGCGTGCTGCTCGATGATGTGCTTGTTGCGGCGGGCCACCCGCATGCTTTCCAGCAGCGTGTGCGAGTTGGGTGCCATCGAAAGCCCTGTCTCGATATCGTGAATCGCCAAGTCGTAGAGCCCTTTGGCCACATAAACCGCCGCGCGATTGTTGTAGGCACGCCAGTTGGAGCTGTCCAGCAGGATGGACTGATTGCAGTGATTCAGCGCGTCTTCCCACTGGTTCAGCATCGCCAGTGCGGCGCAGGCATTGGCATGCCCGGCGGCAAGCTCGCGGGTGGACAGCGGCTCGGTCAGCCCTGCCAGCGTCAGACGCAGACCTTCCTCGGCGCGCCCGGCCTCCAATGCGCTGGCGCCGTCCGAGAGCAATGCGCTTGCGCCGATGACTGTCGTGCTGCTGGCATCACTGGGGGATGGAGTGGCTGCCGCGGCGGCAGGTGCATAGCCACCGGCCCACCCGGCGAAGGCGAGGGTGGCCAGGGCGAGGCGGAAGGGGCGAACCGGCGTGGTCATTGCCTTTTCGCTACGGTGTGTTTCAGGACGGTCCCTATATAGCTACGCTGCGGGCAACTTGCAAAGATGACCGTGACAGCGGCGTTCCCCGCGGACGCCGCGGCGATTTTCCACTCCCGGCGAGGCTTGAGTTGCCCGGCGGCGGTCCCCACACTCACTGTCCCCTCGAACGGAGCCACACCTATGGCCTTGTTTCGCAAGAAGTCCGCAATGCCCACCCGCGAGCAGGCGCTTCCCGGCCGCAGCGCTCCCCTCGAGGTCCCCGAG
>DATNEN010000043.1:0-3006 GCA_035552975.1 Steroidobacteraceae bacterium | reverse complement strand
GGGTCGTTGAGAACGATCTAGCCGTGTTCCTTCCCCGCGCGCTTGCCCGATGGATTCCATCAACGTGTTGGCGCTTCGCTCGCCTGCCAGCGTGTTCTACGCAACACGCTGCGCACTCGAGCCACTAACTCGCGATCACTGAATGGCTTGGTGATGTAGTCGGCGGCGCCAGCGTGCAGCGCGTGGACGGCACCAGGCTCAGTGCCGGGAGCGGCGAGCATGATGACGGGTGGATTGCTCGCCGAGCAGACCTGCTCCCAGCGATTTGCTGCATCGGTCCGAGGCGTTGTGACGTCCAAGATCAGTACATCGATATTGCCGAGACTCAACAACCTGTGCATCTCTGCACCGTCGTTCACGACGATGACGCTGAAGTCGTTCCGACAGAGGGTGTCGGAGACGGGGTCATGAGCCGCAAGGGTGTGCCGGACGAACAAGACGTGTGCAGAAGAGTCCATGATTGGGAGGGCGTCGTCATTCCCGCTCGCTCGAGCGCGCGTGAGATGCGTGAGTGTAGGCGGTGAGGCGCACCCAAGGCTAGACAGCGTTCCGCAACCCGATCACTGGACGGTCGTGCTGGCGGCCGGCGAAGCGACCGTCCACCCCATGGGCACGCCTGTTACAGGCCGATGCATGTACGTCGTCACCGTCGTCGGTCTGCTGTTGGTTACCCCGCTGCTGGCGACGCCCATCGACTGGTCTCATTGGGGGCCGCACGAGATCCTCGAAGGTTATTGCGGGCCGGGCTTCAACGAAGTGGCGGCTCGCTTGGCGATGTCGCCTTCGTTCTGCGGGGACCCTCCCACGCCGACGGCTCCGACGATACGTCCGTCGCGCACGAGCAACTCGCCCCCTGGGCTGGCAACGACGTGGGGAAAACTCAAGGGGGCCGGGTTGGTTTTGGCGGACTCCAACCAGAGGGAGGTCGGCCGCTTCCACATGACGGCGGACTTGGCCTTCGCAGGCGCAGTGTCAGCGGAAGCGAGAGTGGCCCCGTCCATGCGCTGTTCGAAGACCAGCGCACCGCCGGAATCCACGATGGCGATCGTGACGGCCGCGTGGCGAGTCTTGGCTTCGGTCTCGGCGACGGAGGCGATCTGGCGGGCCTCTTCGAGAGTGACCGGAGGACCATAGGTCAGCGGGGGTGACTGCGCCCACGCTGCGGTGGCCAGGGTTGCCGCAAAGAACAATACGGTGAACGATCGCATGAAAGGGTCTCTCCTTTATCTTGGGCCGCAGCTCATTCTCTACCAAAGGTGGTCGAGTCGCCCCCAACCCCTGCCGGGTTACCCCCTGTGTTCCTGACTGCAAGTCAGGTTGATGTTTCGACCGCTGCAAGACGTCCACCTGCGCCGGCCGGCCGCAGGAAAAGTGCCACGAGGACGACCACAGCAGCCCCGGCCACTGCGATCCACAGCGGCACCGCAAGTCCGTGCTGCCCGGCAAGGGAGCCGGCGATGATGGGCGCGACAAAGCCTCCCAGAAGCTCCCCGCACAAGGTTGTAAACCCGATCGCCGAGCCCACCAGGCGGGGTGGAACGCTCTCAGCCGGGACGAGCACGATGCAGATGGCGCTCACCGCCTGGCCCGCCTGCGTCAGGAACAGAACGCCCGCGAGCACCCAGAGGTGCTGATACAGCGTGTCCGTAAGAAGTGCGAGAGGGAGCAATGCGCACAGGGCCGCGACCACGAGGAGTACTCTGCGACGGCCGAAGCGGTCGGAGGCCGCTGGCGCGACCAGTCCAATGAAAAAGCTGCCCAGTCCCGCCGCACCCATCAGGAAGCCCGATGTGGTGCCGGATTGGTGCGCGACCTCGGTGATATAGAGCGGCGCGAACGCATTCACGAGGAAGAGCCACGTCATGAAGCCCGCGGCGCCGATCGCACCCGCTCGCACATTCCGGTTGGAGAGCAGCGACCAGAGGTCAGAAACCGCGACCCGATGCTCCGTCGATCCTGCAACGCGCGCCGGTTCCCGAACGCAGCGTGCAATCAGGAGTGCCATCACGAGGCCCGGGATGCCGGCGATGAAGAATGCCCAGCGCCAGCCCCAGTGCGCGGCGATTTGCGTCGTCAGCACCGGTGCCGCCGCAAGGCCAATGATGGCAGCCGCGCTCACCACGACGCCGATGTTGCGTCCGCGATTGCGTGCGCTGGAGCTCTCCTCGACGAGCGCCATCGTGACCGACCAGCAGGGACCCTCGGCAAAACCCAGTAGAGCCCGGGCAAGCAACAGCTCCTCGAAGTTTCGTGCGAGTCCCGAGACGGCCGACAACAGCGAGAACAGCAGGACCATCGGGACCAGGACGGCCTTGCGACCCACACGGTCGGAGATCGCCCCGAACGCCAGCGCCGAGACCGCCCAGCACAGCGCGATGACACCGGCGAGGGAGCCGATCTGCGCCTCGCTCAAATGCAGCTCGGGAGCGATGAACGGCGCCAGGTACAGGACCGCCATGCGGTCAAGGAATACGACACCCCAGGTGACGAACATGATCGCGACCACGGTGTTCTCATTGTTTCGCGAAACGGTCTCGACGCTCATCGTGGCTCCAGCTTCCGTGTCATGCCCGCGGAGGTGCATTCAAACACGAAGCCAATCGATGGTAGTGGCGGCGGCCGCGCGAGTCCAGCCGCCGCCCTCATCCGCCTGTTGGATTCCTGCGCGTCGCGCTCCATGAGCGCGACGCTCCTCAGGGCCGGTGAGCCGGCGCGCTTGGACTTTTCACATCCGCCATTCGTCGAGCTCGTCGGTGAACAGGCTCGCGACGACTTCCCTCAGCCAGCGACTCTTCGGATCGCGCTGGAAGTTGCGGTGCCAGTGCATCTTCAGATCGATACCCGGCGTGCGCATCGGCGGCTGCGCGATGCGGATGTTCATCTGCACGCCTTTGCCGAACACCCCGACCGCGTGTGGCACGGTCACGATCAGGTCGGACTGCGAGATCACGAAAGGGATGCTCATGAAGTGAGCAGTCTCCAACGCGACACGCCGCTGGATCTTCT
>DATNEN010000042.1:0-43171 GCA_035552975.1 Steroidobacteraceae bacterium | reverse complement strand
CTGGCCAGGCGCACCACAAAGCTCGCTCCAGCCTCGCCCGGCAGGTTGGCGGCGCTGGCGCTGCCCCCGTGGAATTCGGCGATGAGGCGAACGATGTACAGCCCGAGCCCGAAGTGGGGGCGGCTGTCGCGGTCGGTGCGGGATTGCCACAGGCTCTCGAACAGCCGGCCGCGAATCCACGGGGCCAGCGGCGGCCCGGGATTCTCCACGGCGAGCACCACGAAACGCGGCTCGGACCTCAGGCGCACGGTGATCGCCGCCCCGGGCGGGCTGAAGTCGACCGCGTTGTCCACCAACTTGTCGAGCAGCTGCACGATCAGATCGGGCGCGCCCTCGATCTCGATCGGCTCGGAGGGCAGGTCCGTGACGAACCTACGGTGGGGGAAGGCGTTCCCGTATGAAGCCACGGCCGAGGCTACGACAGCGACTATGTCAAAACGAGTGCGTTCGGCGCCGGCAATGGCTTCCTCGACCCGCGTCGCCGCACCCATGGCGACCAGAATGCCGTTGAGGCGCTCGCTGCCCTGGCGCGCGCGGTCCAGATAAACGCGCGCGCCATCGGAGATCCCCTCGGATTCCAGGTTTTCCAGTGAGGAGCGGACGATGGTCAAAGGGGTGCGGATCTCGTGAGCGAGCTTTCCGGCCAGGGTGCGGAGATAGCCCGTGTATTCGTTCAACCGGCCGAGCAGCGTCGAAAAGCCGCGCGCGACATCACCCAGCTCATCCGAAGCGCCTGTCTCAGGAAACGTCGTGATCAGGCCCTCGCGTGTCAGCGCCGATTCGCTGGCGCCGCGCAGGCGCGAGAGGCGCACGGCGAGACGGGCAGCGAACACGAACATCAGTACGACCGCGATGATCGTGGTGATGAGGGTGATGTTGAGCATTCGCGTCAGGGCTCTGTCGCGCAGCGTGAGCCATCGCTCGCCGGTCTGGGTGACCCGCAATTGCCCGATGGTCTGCTGATGCTTCTGGTCGTAGATGGCTGCCGTCGCGTCGATGGCGCGATGCGCCTTGGGCTCATCGAGCAAGCGACGATAGAGACGAGCGAGGATTCCGGGCTCCGGCCCCAGCTCGGTCGCCTGACCCAGCGCGTCGGCCTGGGCGAGGGTCCGTCCGTCGGAGGAAGCGACCGCCAGACGCAATCCGGGTTGCAGAAACTGGGACAGGTAGGTGGTCAGATCCGGTGAGGCCACGATGAGCCTGCCCTGGGTGTGCAGGTCCTGGGTGCTGAGCATTCCATAGCTGGTAGCGGGCTCTCCCTGCCGGTCGCGATCGTCGATCAGCACTCCAAAGCGGTCGCCGAGCATGGAGAGCGGCACCCTCAGCTCGACGCGGTAGCCGGCGGGGCTGGGCTGCCAGGCCCCGTTGATGCGGGGCTCCGTGACTGCCGTCTGCTGGCGGTATTCGCCGGTCTCGATGCGGCGGGCCATCACCGGCCCCGCGCCGGTGGCGGAGAGGAACACCTGGTGCTCCATGCCGTCCGGTCCGGTGAACCCCAGCCAGATGCGCTCGCCCAGGGTGCTCGAGTCGAGCGGATTGGCGCCGACGGCATCGAACACGAGCTTGTCGTCGTGCACGTCGAGGAGCACGTACAGCATGCGCTCGAACACGCCCGTGAGAATGCCGAAGCCGCCATTGTTGCCGTTGGGATAGTGGCGCCAGGCTGTCTTGTCCCGTGGCCACTCGTCCGGGTAGCCGTCCAGGTACGGCTGCGTCGTCAGCACGACCGGCTGCAGGTCGAAGGGCCCCAGTGTGACGGGCGGCGCGGAGTCGCGATACAACAGGTGCGTCTGACCCTGAAGCGATGAGGCGATGGATTGGGCGACCTGGGTGAGTGAATCCTGCTCACCCTCGCGGAGCGCCGACTCCATCTCCCGCGCGTAGCGCGTGCCCTCCCAGGGAAGTACCAGAGTGGCAAGGCCCAGCAGCAGCAGCTTCAGTCGCAGCGACATGGCGGCGCCGACGAGGCTGACAGACCGTCAGGCGGGTCGGACGGATTCCGCGCGCGGGCTCCGCTCATTCCACCCACCGGTAACCCATGCCGTAGACCGTCTGCACGGCATCGAACTTCGGGTCGATGACCTGGAACTTGCGCCGGATCCGCTTGACGTGCGAAGTGATGGTGTTGTCGTCGAGCACGACGTTGGCCGCGTCCATCAGCTGCTGGCGGTTCTTCACGTGCCCCGGATGGCGCGCGAGCGCGAACACGATCCAGAACTCCGTCAGCGAGAGCAGCACGACTTGTCCTTCCCACTCCACCTGCATCCGCTCTGAGTCCAGTGTCAGCGGACCGCGCTTGATGATCTGCGTCGCCTCGTGCGGCTTGCGCAGCGCATCGACCCTGCGGAACAGGGCATTCACGCGCGCGCTCAGGTGCGCGAGGCTCAGATCCTTCGTCAGGAAATCGTCTGCCCCGAGCCGCAATCCGGACACTGCATCCAGCTCGGTGTCGCGCGCTGTCAGGAAAATGATCGGCAGCTCTGCAGACAGCGAGCGCAATTGCCGGCACAGCTCATAACCGCCCTCCGGCTCGTCTTCCAACGAGATGTCGATGATCACGAGATCCGGCAGACGGGATGCGAAGGCGGCCATCGCCTGTGCGCGGTTGCCGTAGCTACGCACGGTGTAGCCCTCGCGCGCGAAGGCGGCAGCGTAGTTGTCTCGAATGGCAGGTTCGTCTTCGACGATGGCTATCAGGCGCTTCATGCGACACAGGCTACAGCGTGGCGCGGCCGGGTTAAAGCATGGAGCGCACGTATCTCGCGCGCTCCTGTCCGCAGCGCGCCCCGTCGAACGCGGACGGCCGCCGTGCCATCTTTCGCCACAATTCTTGGGTGCCGCGCCACTTTGGCGCCCCGAGTCCCTGCCGCCCGGCTGGCGAGAATCCTGCCACGTGTAACGCGGACAGGAGACCCGTCATGACACTGCCATCATCCAGCCGCTACAGAAGGGTTGGCTTCGGGGGCACCGTGGCCGACTGGCTGGGGCTGCTCGTGTTGCTGGCGCTCTGCTTCACCTGAAGGCGCAAGCACCAAGCCTTTTGCACAGACGGCAATTGAGCGCAGCGGCTAAAGGTGGATGCAGCGCGATTGAGCGCTGCGGCCCCAGCCCTGGATTAGAACGCGCTCAGGCCCGTGAGCTCGCGTCCGACGGACAACTGGTGAATCGTCTCCGTGCCCTCGTAAGTGATCACACTCTCGAGGTTGAGCATGTGGCGCATGGGAACGTACTCGACGCTGATGCCGGAGCCTCCGAGCATATCGCGGCAGTCGCGCGCGACCTCCAGCGCCATGCGGCAGTTGTTCCACTTGGCGAGGGAGACCTGTACGGGCTGCAGCTCTCCCTGATCCTTGAGCCGGCCCAGTTGCCACGCCAGCAGCTGAGCGGCGGTCATGCGGCGAGCCATCTCGGCCAGTCGGATCTGAATGGCCTGGTTCTGTGCCAGGGGCCGGCCGAACAGCACGCGTGTCCGCGTGTAGTCCAGTAGCTGCGCCAGACACGCTTGCGCGGCGCCTATGACGCCCCATGCGATGCCGTAGCGAGCCTGTGTGAGACAGGACAGGGGACCTTTGAGTCCGACAACACCGGGCAGCACGTTCTCTTGCGGCACGAGGACGTTGTCGAAAAACAGCGCCGACGTGACGGAGGCCCGCAGGGAGAACTTCCTCTCGATCTCCGGTGCGGAGAAGCCGGCGGTTCCCTTGTCAACCAGAAAGCCGCGAATGCCGTCGTCCGTCATCGCCCACACCACGGCGACGTCAGCGATCGCGCCATTGGTGATCCACATCTTCGAGCCGTTGATGACCCAATCGCCGCCGCGCTTTCGGGCGTGGGTCTTCATGTTGGCGGGATCGGAACCGCCGTGCGGCTCGGTCAGGCCGAAGCAGCCGATGAGCTCACCGCGCGCCATCCGCGGCAGGTACTTCTGCTTCTGTGCCTCCGATCCAAACGAGTGGATCGGGTACATGCACAGGGACGACTGTACGGAGACGAAACTGCGCAAACCCGAGTCGCCGCGCTCCAGCTCCTGACAGATGAGGCCGTAGCAGAGGGCGTTCAATCCGGCACAGCCGTATCCCTCGAGGGAGGATCCGAGCAGTCCGAGCGCAGCAAGCTCCGGAACGAGCTCGCGCGGAAAGCGGTGTTCCTCGAAGCATTGCTGGATGATGGGCAGGACTTTATCGTCCACCAGGCGCGCCACGGAGGCCTGCACCATCCGCTCTTCGTCGCTGCAGGACTCACGGATGCCGAACAGATCCACGGGATCGAGCGCGCGCGTCATACGGTGAGGACCACTTTCCCGATCGTTCTTCCGGATTCCACCTGCCGATGCGCCGCCGCGATCTGCTCGAGCGGCAGGCGCAGGCTGATGTGAGGACGCAGCAGCCCCGAGTCGAGGAGCTGCGCGATCCCCGCCAGGATCTGCCCCGGTCGCTCGGGCTCGATCTCGTGGGCGGTCGGAACGCCCATGAACTCGTAGTGGACGGAGATGTTGCGGTACAGAAGCCCCCGGCTGCGATCCCCGGTGTTGGAACCGAGGATTGTCACGACCTGCGCGTTGATGCCCGCGCAGTCGAGGCTCTTGGCGAAGACCTCGCCGCCGACTGTGTCGATGACTACGGGCACTCCTTTGCCCTGAGTGAGCTCGCGGACCCGCTCGGGGAAATCGACCTTCTTGTAGTCGATGACCTCGTCCGCCTTCAGAGTGTCGCGACAGAATGCGATCGAATCCTCCCGGCCCGCGGTGGTAATCACGCGGCATCCGTGGAGCTTCGCGAGCTGCACTGCGACATGGCCCACGCCGCCTGCGCCAGCGTGGATGAGGATCGTCTGGCCTGGCGATATGCGGGCGCGCAGATGCAGCGCTTCCCAGGCAGTCTGGCTCACCAGGGGCAGCGCTGCCGCAGTTGCGTGATCGACTGACGCCGGTTTGCGCGCCGCACTGCGTGCGTCAACGGCGACGTACTGCGCGTTCGCGCCATCCCTGAAGAGATTCGGTGCGGCGAACAGCTCGTCGCCGGGCTTCCATTGGGTCGCGCGGGAGCCGCAGCGCACGACGACCCCGCTGACGTCATATCCAAGAATCAGAGGGAGCGCGCGCGGCGCGCTGCTGCTGGCGCGAACTTTCGTGTCGACGGGGTTGACGGAAGTGGCGTGCACCTCGATGAGCACGTCCGTGTCCCGGAGTGCCGGCTCGGGCCGTTCCTCGATCTGCAGGACTTCGGGTCCGCCAAACGCGTGAATCACCGCTGCGCGCATGGTCGCATTGTATAGGGTTGCCCGCCGCAGCGCGGAACGCGATCATGCTCAGATGAAGATTCCCGAGATTCTGATCATCGAGACCGTTCATCAGCCAGGGAGCCTTGCCAAGGTGCTCCAGGTCGTCGCCGAGGCCGGGTTGACCATCGAGCACCTCTCCGCCTTGCGGCGCGACCAGGGCTGGACCGTGTGGGAGCTGACGCTGGAGATGGACGAGGAGGCCGATCGCAGTCTCTACGATCGCATCGGGCAGCTGTCCACGGCTCGTTTCCTCGGCAAGTCCGACCGCGTGTTCAATCGCCACCGCGGCGGGAAGATTCGCACTGTCGCCAGCCTCCCGATCAACACGCAGCAGATCCTGCGCGATATCTATACCCCGGGTGTTGCGCGGGTGTGTCTGGCGATCGAGAAGGACCCGTCCGCAGCCCGCGACTTCACGAGCATCGACAACACCGTCGCGGTCGTCACGAACGGCACCGCAGTGCTGGGACTCGGAAACATCGGGGCACTGGCCGGGCTACCGGTGATGGAGGGTAAGGCCGCGCTGTTCGCCGACCTCGTCGGCATCAACGGAGTCCCCATCCTGCTGCGTGAGACGCAGGTCGAGCGCGTCGTCGAGATCGTGGCGGCGATCGAGATGTCCTTTGGTGCGATTCAGCTCGAGGACTTCGCCGCTCCCGAGTGTTTTGCGATCGAGACCCAGCTGCAGGAGCGACTCAACAAACCTGTTCTGCACGATGACCAGCACGGTACGGCCGTGGTCGCTCTGGCGGCCCTGATCAATGCCGCCCGTTACGCGGGTCGCAATCTGCGCGAGAGCACTGTCGGGCAGATCGGCTTGGGCGCGGCCGGTACGGGAATCGCTCGCCTGCTGCGGGCTTACGGAGTGGGGCGCGTACTGGGGACGGACCGCAATCCTGCAGCCATCGCGCGGCTGGTTTCCCTTGGAGGCGAGGGCGGCTCCCTGGAGTCCATCATGGCGCGCGCCGACATCGTGATCGCCACGACCGGCGTCCGAGGACTGATACGTCCGGAGTGGGTGAGGCCGGGCCAGGTGATCCTGGCGCTCTCCAATCCCGATCCGGAGATCGAGCCGCTGCTGGCGCGCGAGCGCGGCGCCGCATTCGCCGCCGATGGCAAGGGGATCAACAACGTGTTGGCATTTCCCGGCCTGTTCAAAGGCGCCTTGAGCGCGCGAGCCCGACGCTTCTCAGGGGTGATGCTGATGGCTGCGGCGGATGCGATCGCACAGCTCGCGCGCGCCGATGAGCTCGTCCCGGATCCGCTGGATAAAAATGTCCACGAACGCGTAGCCGCCGCGGTTCACGAGGCGGCTACGCCGGCTGGTTGAGAATCAATCGAGGTACGGCGATGCCGGGCCGTGACCGTGGGCGAGGGCCGGCCAGCGGGCGAGGCTGGCCGGGTGGGGCTGGGCGATCAGGCTGCGGGCGCCTGCGCTGCCGTCATCAGGCCGCGCAGCTTGCCCATCGCATTCGACTCGATCTGGCGGATGCGCTCCGCGGACACCCCGTACTTGTCGGCGAGCTCGTGCAGCGTCGCCTTGTCTTCGGTCATCCAGCGCCGCTGCAGGATGTCGCGGCTGCGGGGGTCGAGGCTGTCGAGCGCGCCGCGCAACCGATCCGAGGAGTCGGATTCCCACTCGGCGTTCTCGACGCTTTCGGCGGGGTCCGAATCCGGCGATGGCAGGTAGGCCGCCGGGCTGTAGACCTCCTCGTCATCCGTCTCCGGGGCCGGATCGAACGAGAGGTCCCGGGCAGCCAGGCGCTTCTCCATCTCCGTCACTTCGCTGACGCTGACACCCAGGTCGCGGGCGACTGCGGCCGTCTCTTCTGCCGACAGCCACGCCAGGTTCTTCTTCAGCTTGCGCAGGTTGAAGAACAGTTTGCGCTGCGCCTTGGTGGTCGCAATCTTGACCAGGCGCCAGTTGCGCAGCACGTACTCATGAATCTCCGCGCGGATCCAGTGCACGGCGAAGGACACGAGCCGCACATTCATGTTCGGATCGAAACGCTTCACGGCCTTCATCAGGCCGACATTGCCTTCCTGAACCAGATCGCCGATGGGCAATCCGTAGCCGCCGTAGCCCCGCGCGATGTGGACGACGAAACGCAGGTGCGACAGCACGAGTTGCCGGGCGGCGCTCAAGTCGTTGTTGCGGCGAAAACGGACAGCGAGATCGCGCTCCTCCTCACGGCTCAGCACGGGAATCCGGCTGACCCGATCCAGATACGCATCGAGGCTGCCGACCGCGCCGGTCAGGGCGAGGTCACCGTTACGGGCGACGAGGGCGGTGCTTCCGGTCATTGACTCTCCTGGGTTTTGGGTGGGCATTCTAGCACTCGTGTAGTTAGAGTGCTAACGGCGGAAGGAGTTCCGCGCCGTCGCACGGTGATTTTGCCTGTCGAAACAAAAGCTTAAGCTACCTCCAGCGGTCCAGTTTGGGGTACACTGCGGTCCCAGGCCGCAACGAACGGCGGGCCCTGCAGGTTCCAAGGAGCTCAATGCCTCCACGGCAGCGAAGCGGTATCCCGGCACCCGGCGGCGGGAGGTCCTGAAGTGGACCCTCACGCCCTGCTGCTGGCCCGCCTGCAGTTCGCTTTCACGATCAGCTTCCACATCATCTTCCCGGCGTTCTCCATCGGGCTCTCCGCCTTCATCGCGACGCTGCTGGTGCTGTGGCGGCGCACGGGCCGCGAGCACTACCACCGGCTGGCGCGGTTCTGGACGAAGATCTTCGCTGTATCCTTCGCCATGGGGGTCGTTTCGGGAATCCCCCTTTCGTATGAGTTCGGCACCAACTGGAGCCGCTTCTCGGTCGTCACCGGCAACGTCATTGGACCGCTGATCGGCTACGAAGTGCTGACCGCCTTCTTTCTGGAGGCCAGCTTCCTGGGGGTCATGCTGTTCGGCTGGCAGCGGGTCAAGCCCTGGCTGCACCTCACTGCGGCGGTCCTGGTCGCGCTGGGGACGGCCATCTCGGGCTTCTGGATCCTCTCCGCCAATAGCTGGATGCACACCCCGGCGGGCTACGAGATGCACGGGGGCGTCGCCGTACCTGTCGACTGGCTGAAGGTGATCTTCAATCCCAGCTTCCCGTACCGCTTCGCCCACATGATGACGGCGGCGTACCTGACCACCTCGGTGGTGGTCCTCGCCACCGGTGCCCGCTACATGCTGGCCGGAAAGTTCGAACAGGAAGCCAAGACCATGCTGCGCATGGGCATCGGCATGGTCGCGATACTGGGCCCCGTGCAGCTCCTGCTCGGGGACCAGCACGGCCTGAACACCCTGAAGTATCAGCCGATCAAAATCGCTGCGCTCGAGGCTCACTGGAAGAACGACGGCCCTGCCGACCTCGTCGTGTTCGCGCTTCCGGATGAGAAGCACGAGCGCAACCGCGCAGCCCTCACCATTCCCCACCTGGGCAGTCTCATTCTGACCCATGACTGGAACGGGCGTTTCGCGGGCCTCGAAGATGTGCCACCCGCGATGCGTCCGCCGGTGACTTCGATCTTTTTCGCCTTTCGCCTGATGGTCGGGATCGGGCTGCTGCTGATTGCCTTCGGGCTCACGGGCGCGGTGCTCTGGTGGCGCCGGCGGCTGTTCACGACGCGCTGGTATTTGCGCATGGCGCAGCCCGCATGGCCGCTCGGCTTTGTGGCGATCCTTGCCGGATGGCTGACGACTGAGAGCGGCCGGCAGCCTTATATCGCCTACGGCATCCTCCGCACCGACCAGGCGCTCTCGCCGGTTGCCGCCTCCACGGTTGCGACGTCGCTGGTGGCGTTCGTGCTGGTGTACACGATCGTGTTTTCGATCGGCATCCGCTACATGTACAAGCTCATCGTCGTGAAAGGACCGGAAGGCGCGGCGCTCGAGCCGGCGACACTTCCGGAGGGCCTGCCCAATCGGCCGCTATCCACGGCGGATGAGCCACTGCGCGAGTCGGGCGCGCGACCGCCCGGTACTTGACCCATGAACCCGGGCAACCTCATCGGCGCCGCTTACTGGCTTCCACTGATCACCGCGCTGGTCATCGCAGTCGCCGTGGCCATGTATGTCGTGATGGACGGATTCGACCTCGGTGTCGGGATTCTGTTCCCGTTCTTTCCCCAGGAGGGCGATCGGGATCAGATGATGAACTCGGTGGCGCCGTTCTGGGATGGCAACGAGACCTGGCTCGTGCTGGGGGGCACCGGGTTGTTCGTCGCCTTTCCGCTTGCGTATTCGGTGATCGCGCCTGCGCTGTACGTGCCGCTGTTCACGATGCTGCTGGCCCTGGTGTTGCGCGGGGTGGCGTTCGAATTTCGATGGATCGCAAAACCCCAGCATCGAACGTGGGACCTGGCCTTTGCCGCGGGATCGACCATCGCCGCGTTCGCGCAGGGCACGATGGTCGGCGGGCTGCTCAGCGGCATCAAGGTCGATCACGGGCAGTTCGGCGGCGCCGCGCTCGATTGGCTCAATCCCTTCAGCCTCATGTGCGGCATCGGCCTGGTCGTCGGGTACGCGCTGATCGGCGCCTGCTGGCTGGTAATGAAAACGGCGGGAGGCGTAGAGCAGTCCGCGAGGCGTCGAGGCAAGCCGCTGCTGCTGGCACTGCTGCTGTTCATCCTGCTGGTGAGTGTCTGGACGCCGCTGCGGTTCGAGCGCATTGCGCAACGCTGGTTCAGCTGGCCGAACTGGCTCTACCTGTCGCCCGTTCCGCTGATCACGCTCGGGCTCGCCGTCGGCTGCTGGCGCGGGTTGGTTGGGAAGCACGCCAGCGCTGCGTTCTACAGCGCCGTCGGGCTGTTCGTCATCTCCTTCGCGGGGCTCGCGATCTCGACGCTGCCCTACCTGGTATTTCCGTCCATCAGCTTGTGGGACGCGGCGGCGGCGCCCAAGTCGCAATCGTTCATCCTGATCGGGATTGCGATCCTGTTGCCGATGATCTTCGGGTACACGGTGTTCGTGTATCACACCTTCCGGGGAAAGGTGCGCCCGGGAGAGGGGTACCACTGATGTGCAAGGCACTGGCTACGCGCGCGGCTCGATGGCGCGCAGGTGGCGCGACGCGGAGACCCAGGCGCCCAGCCAACCGAGCACTACTCCGGCCCCGAGCAGAATTTCGATGTCCTGCTGGGACAGTCCCTGCAGCCTGAACTGACTGCCGTAGAGCCGGGACAACGTCGCGACCGGCTGCCCCAGCACCACGACGGCGGCAGCGACGATGGCCCACGCGAGCAGGGCACCTCCGACTCCGTACAGCAGTCCTGAGTAGAGGAAAGGCCTGCGTACGAAGGCGTTCGATCCTCCCACGAGCTTGGTCACTTCGATTTCCGCTCGGCGGTTGAGGATCTCCAGCCTGATCGTGTTGCCAATGATGGCCAGCACTCCCAGTCCGAGCAGCAGGGCCGCCATGGCCAGCAGGCGCTGCAGGACATCCAGGATCGCATTCAGGCGATTGACCCATTCGGTGTCCATCTGCACGGTGTCCACTTCGGGCCAGGCGCTCAGATAGTGCTCGAGGGATTGCAGGGTTGCCGCCGACTCCGCGCTGACTCGCGGGCGGATGTGCAGCACGTGCGGCAGGGGGTTGCTCTTCAAAGCTTCCAGCGCCGCGCCGAATCCGGAGTACTTGCGGAACTCCTCCAGTGCCTGATCCGCCGGTATGAGAGTCACTTCTGCAACTTCCGAGCGCTCGCGCGCGGAGCGTGCGAGCTGTTCGGCCTTCGCCAGCGGCACATCCGTCTTTAGATAGACCGTGAGATCGACGGAGTTGACGAAGCCGCCCACGGCGAGCTGCGCATTGTCGACGAACAAGCTCAGGGACGCCGGCAGGGCGAGCGCTACTGCGATCACCAACAGCGTGAGGGCGCTCGCGAAGGGGTGGCGCGCCAACCTCCCCAGCGCGCCGAAGAAGGCTTGAGCGTGACGTGCGCCGTGTCCGGAGAGACTCACTGCAGGTGCCCCGGCGCGCTCACCGCGTTGCCATCAGGCTCGGCAGCGCGTCCCCTGCATCGCCTTGCACTTGCCCGTTGTCGAGCACGATCTCACGCTGGCCGAACTCGCGTACCAGGTGGATGTCGTGGGTTGCGACGACGACCGTGACGCCGACATCCTGAAAGCGGCGAAACAGTCGCATGACCTCCAAAGCGAGGTCCGGGTCGAGATTTCCTGTGGGCTCATCCGCGATGAGCAACGGCGGCTTGCTCACTACCGCCCTGGCGATGCCGACGCGCTGCTGCTCGCCCACGGACAGCTCGGTGGGCAGCATCCGCTCTTTGCCGAGCAAGCCAACCTGGTCCAGCGCGGCCCGCACGCGTTTGTCGGTCTCTTTCAATGCGACGCCCGCGACCACCAGCGGGAGCGCGACGTTGTCGAACACCGGACGGTCGATGAGCAGCTTGTGGTCCTGGAAGACCATGCCGATGTTGCGGCGGAAGGCGGGGATGTGGCGCGCTGCCAGTGTGCTGGTGTTCTTGCCCGCCACCAGGATCCCGCCGCGCGAGGGCCGCTCGAGGAGCGCGATCAGCTTCAGCACGGTGCTCTTGCCCGCGCCCGAGCGCCCGGTGAGAAACACCATCTCGCCGTTGTGGATGTTGAAACTGACGCTCGACAGCGCTTCACGCCCGTTCGGATAGCGCTTGGCCACGCGGTCGAACACGATCATGTCGTGGCGCTTCCCGCTGGATCTCAGTGCGGCGCCGCGGCCGGGGGCGGCTGGCCCATCTCGGGCCCGGAGGGACCCTCGACCAGGGCGGCGGCAAAAGCCTGCGCGTCGAACTCGCCGAAATCCTCCTGCTGCTCGCCGATGCCGATAAAGCGAATCGGTAACCCGAGCTTGCGGGCGATGGCGACGACGATGCCGCCCTTGGCGGTGCCGTCGAGCTTGGTGAGCACGATGCCGGTGACCCCCACTGCCTCGCGGAATTGAATGGCTTGCGAGAGCGCATTCTGCCCTTGGTTGGCGTCCAGCACGAGCAGTACTTCGTGCGGCGCCGTCGGGTCAACGCGTTGCAGCACGCGCTTCACCTTCTTCAGCTCCTCCATCAGGTGCGACTGGCTGTGGAGCCGGCCGGCGGTGTCAGCCAGCAGCACGTCGATCTGCCGCGAGCGGGCCGATTGCAGAGCGTCGAACATGACCGCCCCCGGATCTGCGCCCGCCTGTTGCGCGGCGAACTCCGCGCCGGTGCGTTGTGCCCAGATGTGGAGCTGCTCGATTGCCGCGGCACGGAAGGTGTCCCCGGCGGCGAGCATCAGGCTGCACCCCTGCTCGGACAAGGTGTGCGCCAGCTTGCCGATGCTGGTGGTCTTGCCCGAGCCATTGACGCCGACGACCAGGATGACAAAGGGCTTGCGGCCGGCCTCGACGGTGAGGGGCACCGCGCAGGGGGCGAGGATCTCGACGATGGCGGTTCGCAGGGCCGCGATCAGGGCGGCGACGTCCGCCAGCTCGTTGCGGGCCACGCGGCGCTGCAGGTCCGCCAGGATGTGCTGAGTGGCTTCGATGCCCACATCGGCCATCAGCAGCCGCCCCTCGAGCTCCTCGAGGATCTCCGCGTCGATCTTGCGTCCCCCGAAGAGATTGGCCAGGTCGTACGTGAGCCAGGCAGGGCCGCGGTTGAGCTTGCTGCGCAGACGCTCGAAGAACCCCGCTTGCGGGGGCGCCTGCTCGGTCGTGCTGGAGGATTTGCGCTTGAAGAACATGGGCATCCTGAATTGAATGCCCGATTGTAGCCGTCACCCGGGGTTCGAGTGCCCCAGCTGCGCGGACCTCGACCCTTTCGCACGCCGCGCTCGCCGTTCACGGCCTGCGCTAGAGGAGCCTCAGGGCTGGATCACCTGTGGGTAGGTCACCACGATGGCGGTCCCGGGTGCTGCTGCCGGGGCCGGCGGCGGGAAGCCGGCCGCGAAGAACACGCTTTCCGACAGCATTTCCGCGGTTGCCGCCGCGTTCGCCGTGGGATCGACGATCGATCCATGATTGCCGACGATGAAGTTCACATACGCGCGCTGTCCGGGTGGCGTGCCCCCCATGGCCAGGATCGGGAAGGGAACTCCGGGTGTACTGGCGGGCGCCGGAATACGCGTCAGGCCGCCCGCGTCGATGAGGCGCTGGGTGGCGGCGTTCGGCACGACCTGGTCGGGTGGCACGGCGCCGCCGCCGACGACCTGCAGGACGTGCAGCGGATGATTACGGGCGGCGGTGGCGATGAAGTTCACCGGATCGCCGGAGTCAACCGCTGTCTGCGCATCGCGGAAGAACTGCTCGAAGAGCGTGGTTCCCTGCTGGATCCCCTGCGCCTGGAGGCCCGCGACGATGCGGGGCCCGAAGCTCGGTGAGTTCAGCAGCAGCTGCGCGATGCCGCCACCGGGCATCGCCAGCGTGGCCGTCCAGACGTCCGTGCTGGGCATGACCCCCAGATACACGCCGCCGACGATTCCGCCGAGCGAGTGGCCGACGAAGTGGACCTTGGTCAGGTCGATGTCGCCGCCTGCGGTCGCATCGAGGTTCAACCCGGAGAGGGAGCGGTTGAGCGCGATGAGGTCGGCGGCCGACTCGCGCAGATTGTCACGCGAGGTCAGCAGGCTCGTGAGGTTGATGAAGCTCGCGCCCGAGGCATCGATCTGTCCGTCCGGGCCGGGGGCACCGGTGGTGTTGTTCATGACATCCAGATCGAACGTGCGCTCGATCGAGCCGCTCGCCGGAAGCGACAGGCCTGCATACAGCGGGTTGGCGGCGGAGGCGTAGAACGGATTGGTGGGGTCGGTGAGGCCATGCAGCGGCAGGTCGATGGCCACGACGACGAAGCCCGCATCGGCGAATGCATCGGCAATGGCGAGCATATCCGTGCGGTTGCGGGTGATGCCGTGCTCGAAGATCACTGCCGGCCAGCCGCTCGGCGGCTTGATGCCGCCCTCGGCGGAGGATGCGTTGGGCACCGTGGCCAACACCGGCACCTGCAGCGTGGTGGTGGCAACGGGCAGCGGATTGAAACGGGTCAGGAAGTGGCTGCTCGCATCCAGCGGCGACGGTCCGCCCTGCCAGGAGCCGGTCAGGGGCGCCGTGCGGTTGAGGTAGTACGGGATCGTGAGCGTGCCGATGTAGATGTTCGCGTGACCGGCGAGCAGCGGACTGGCCTGCTTGGTCGTCAGGCCGGTGTTGTGAACGGTGATCGGTTGGGCCGTGGTCGTGGCCGCCAGCGCCGCCAGCGTGTCGGTTGTGGACTGCGTCGAGAAGCTGAACGACAGCACCACGTTCGCCGGGTTGACTCCCAGGGCTTGGGCGATCTGCAGGTTGGCTCCGGTGAGCATGCAGATGCCGTTCAGCGTGGTGTCGGAGATGCTTTTGCAGGTGGGCAGAGCGCTTTTTATCGTCGCGTAGTCCGCGTCGGCGGTTACCGCGGCGCCGTTGGAGTCCTTGATGCCGTTCGTCAGCACCACCAGATAGCCGTTGTCCGTGGTTCCGGTGCTAGCCACCAGCGGGTGCGAGGGACGGATCTCCAGGATCGTATTCCCCACTCCCGTCTCCGGTCCCAGACCCACGGTGTAGTCGGTTCCGAGTTGCAGTGGCCGCACGACTCCAATCGTCGCCCGTGTGGTGTTGTCGATGGTGACCTGCACCACGATGACCGAGCTCGCCGTGAGCGAGGTCGCATCGATCGGGGCGCTGAAGCGTGCGCGAATCACGGCGTTGGTGGAGTAGCCGTCGAGCGCATTGATCGCGGACTGGGACGGCATCAGCGCGTTGGCCGGCTGGATGTTGAGTGTGCCGTCCGTGGAGCCTGCGAAGTACAGGTCGGTCGGGTAGGGAAGGATACCCTGCTCGGGCTGGAAGAGTGCCGCGGTACCGGCCGGCGGGGTGACCGCAGTGGCGCCGCCGGGATTGCCGTTGCCGCTCGCGGTATCGGTCGGGCCAACAGTCCCGTGTGCCCCTCCCGAGCAGCCGCCCGCCGCGAGGGCCGCCACCAGGACTGCAGTCGCAAGGAGTCGGTCCATATCCCTCACGGAAGTGCCCCCCGAAATCCGGACGCCGCGGTGGCGCGCTGACCACGTGCTTGTAGTAGTCGATGGCTAGGTTACGCTTAGCGCGAGAAAGGTGGCAAGCCGCCTCGGAGCGCGGAACGCGTTGACTCGCAGAGAAAAATCCAGACGGTCCGGCGACACGCAGCCCGCCCGGGGGGCGCAGGCGCGCCAGCTGCGAATCATCGGTGGCAGCTGGCGCGGCCGGCGGTTCCGATTCCCGGCTTCTTCCCAGATACGTCCCACGCCGGACCGTGTTCGCGAGACTCTGTTCAACTGGTTGGGGAGCTACGTGTCAGGCGCGAGGTGCCTGGACCTGTTCGCCGGCAGCGGCGCCCTCGGACTGGAGGCGCTGTCGCGTGGCGCTGCGGAGGTTACGTTCGTAGAGCGAGACTCGTCCGCTGCGAGCGAGCTTGCCTCGCGTCTGACTGAATGGGGGGCCAGTGGGGCGCGGGTCGAGCGGTGCGACGCGCTGCAGTTTCTCCGCGGTCGCGCGCCGGTGCAGCCGTTCGACATCGTGTTTCTCGATCCGCCGTTCGCCGAGGGGCTGCTGCAGAGCACGGCGGAGCTGCTCGAGAGCCGGCGCTGGGTGGCACCCGCAGCACACATCTATGTCGAATGCGCCGCACGCGATGGGCTGCCGCGCCTGCCGGCTCCCTGGACGCTCCTCAGGGGGAAGCAGGCCGGCGAGGTCGGGTATCATCTGCTCGCGCGCAGCGAGCCTGAGCTCTCGAGGGGGACGGTGCATACATGAACCGCACGGCTATCTATCCGGGTACATTCGACCCGATTACCAACGGTCATCATGACCTGGTGCGCCGTGCTGCAGGCATTTTCGAGCGGGTGATCGTCGCCATCGCCGCCAATCCGAACAAGGCGCCGATGTTTCCCTTGGACGCTCGCGTGGATATGGCGCGGCGCGTACTGCACGACTTGCCGAATGTTTCAGTGGTGGGATACTCGGGACTCACCGTGGAGTTTGCGCGCGCAAACAAGGCAGCTGTGGTGGTGCGCGGACTACGAGCCGTATCGGACTTCGAGTTCGAGTTTCAGCTCGCGAACATGAACCGTCACATGGTGCGGGACATCGAGACGGTGTTCCTGACGCCGCAGGAGCAGTTCACGTTCATCTCCTCCTCGCTCGTGCGGGAAATCGCCGTGCTCGGCGGTGACGTGCGCGAGTTCGTGCATCCCATCGTCGAGGCGGAGCTCAAGAAGCATCGGCGCGGCTGATCAGTTGCTGCTGAGCATTACCTGCGCGCGCGCTTCGACGGCGCTTTCCTGAGCCGCGGAGAAGTCCGCGCCTTCCTTTGCGCAGGCGGCGACGCCTTGCGGGCGACCTCGCGTGACTTGCGCGATCGACCCGCGCCCGCGCCCGCACGCGCACCCGCGCCCGCACGCGCACCCGCGCCCACACGCGCACGCGCGCCCACACGCGCACGCGCGACTCCATTGCTGCCGACTGTGCGCGACTTGCCCGCAGCCACGCGGGTTGTCTGCCGCGTCGCGGCCCTCGCGCGTGGCGAGCCCGTCGCTTTGCGCGCCGCGCGACGCCTGCGCGGAACCCTCGGCAGCCGAACGCGCTCCACCGGTGCGGGCAGCTTGCCCGCTCGAGCCAATTCCACGGCGCGCCACAGAAACCATGCCGCGACACTTCGATGTGGCGCCCAGCGCGCGCCGAAAAGCGCGAGCGCCTTCGGCGAGGGCATCTTCTTCAGGCCGTAGGCGAGGCGAAAACCGTTGCGGACGCCGAAGTCATCGACGGGCAGGATGTCGGGCCGGCCGAGCCGGAACATGAGCATCATTTCGACTGTCCAGCGGCCGATGCCTCGGACTTGCGTGAGGCGCGTGATGATCTCTTCGTCGCCGAGCGTGCGCAGCGTCTCGTGATCCGGTACCACGCGCGAGAGTGTCTTGTCAGCCAGGTCGCGCAGCGAGGCTATCTTTGCGTAAGAGAATCCAGCCGCGCGCAGAGTCGCTTCGGGGGTTGCGAGGACGGCCTCGGGCGTCGGAAACAAGCCGCCGTCGCCGCAGCTCTTGATAAAACGGCTGAGAATCGTGTTAGCCGCGGTCCCATTGAGCTGCTGGTGCGCGATCGCCTGAGCGAGAGTCTGAAAGGGAGCGCCATCGGGCTCCACGACCAGCGTCGATGGGCCGAAGGCGCGAATGACGCCGCCCAGGATGGGGTCGACGGTCGACAGGTGTGCGATCGCGAGCTCGCTCATGGTGGCGGCCATCCCCGGATGTCCGGTCGGCTACTTCTGGCAGGTCGCGCAATAGTACGTCGAGCGCTGGCCTTGAGTCAGCTGGCGGATGGTCGCGCGGCAAGTCCGACAGGGCTTGCCCGCGCGCTCATACACGTAAAGTTTTTGACGGAAGTACCCTGGTGAACCGTCGGCTCCTACGTAGTCGCGTAACGTGGTCCCACCTACTCGAATAGCCATCGCCAGCACCGTGCGAACCGCGCGTGCGAGCCTGGAGACTTCCTGTCGCGACAGGCTGCGCGCCTGCCGCCGTGGCCGGATCCTCGCACGGTACAGCGCTTCGTTCGCGTAGATGTTGCCGACCCCGACAACCAGGCGGCTGTTCATCAGCAGCTGTTTGATCGCGACCTTGCGGCGGCGGGTGACGCGCCACAGATAGTCGGCGTTGAACTCGTCGTCGAAGGGCTCCGGGGCGAGCTTCGCGAGGAGCGGATGCTCGTTCGGATCGCCGGCGACGTAATGCAGGCTGCCGAAGCGGCGTGGATCGTTGAACCGCAGCAGGCTCCCGGAATCCAGGAGCAGGTCGATGTGGTCGTGGATGAGCCGCGGCGTATCGCCGGGGAGCACCCGCAGGCTGCCCGACATTCCCAGGTGCAGAAGAAGGGTGCCGGATTCGAGCTCGAGCAGGAGGTACTTGGCACGGCGCTTGGCGTGCAGGATGCGAAGGCCGGCGACACGCGCCGGCAAATCCTCCTGCACGCGCCAGCGCAGGCGCGGCTCGTGCACGTGCAGGGCGACGATGCGCCGGCCGACCGCGTGCGGCTCGATGCCCCGTCTGGTGGTCTCTACTTCAGGAAGCTCGGGCACATCCGCTGGTTCGGGATGGGAGCGCGACGCCGCCGCGGCGCAGCGCGCGGCTACTTGATCTTGGTTTCCTTGTAGGCGACGTGCTTGCGGGCGACCGGGTCGAATTTGCGCACTTCCATCTTGTCCGGATGCAGGCGCTTGTTCTTGGTGGTGACGTAGAAATGGCCGGTTCCTGCGGAGGACAGGAGCTTGACTTTCTCGCGCATGGGATTCTCCGTGAGTCTCTTTCAGGCCCTGGACGTCAGACCTTGACGCCCTGGGCGCGCAGCTCGGCGACGACCTGGTCGATGCCCTTTTTCTCGATCGTGCGCAGGCCCTGGGTGGAGATGCGCAGCGACACCCAACGCTTCTCGGTCTCGAGCCAGAACCGCTGGGAATGCAGGTTCGGCAGGAAGCGGCGGCGCTTCTTGTTGTTGGCGTGAGAAACGCGGTTGCCGACAGCCGGCTTCTTGCCAGTGATCTCGCAAACCCGGGTCATAACGGCTTTCCAATCAAGAGGTTACTGAGGTGGTGGGGCGTTGCGCCGAGCCACCGGAGCCGCGCTTTATACCAGCTTCGGCGTGGGAATGCACGCCGCCCGTGGGCCGGCCGCCGGGATACGACGGCCGGCTCCGCACGGCATCGGACACCCACGAGCCGGCCACCGGTTCCAGGCGGCTGCGACCTTCGTCGGCCGCACCGCTCCCGCTTCAGTGCCCCTTCGGCGGCAAGCCCGCGGCAATGTTCGTGGCGTCGGCACTGCACTGCGGATGCCCCCATCCGCTGATGCTGGTGCCGGACTGCTGCCCGGCCTGCGGGATCAGATCATAGACGATGTTGTCCGGCCGGCTGGAGTCGCCGCTCACACCCGCGGGCACGTGATCCAGGCCAAGGTTGTTGCGGGTGCGCCAGGCGATGTTGTGGTCGGCACAGGAGCTGTCGCCGCTGACCCCGAGCGCACCGATCAGAACGTGCGCCGCGTTGTACAACGCCAGTCCACCGCCGAACACGTTCACTCCGCCGATACGGAACCCCACCATCGGATCGCTGCGCGTGCCGAACGCCACGGCTGGGCCACGGTACGCCACCTGAGTGTCCACAGGGTTGCTGTGCTGCAGGCCATACAGCGAGCCGCCGGGTTGGGTGGCAAAGTAGAGGTTGGCGGTGGACAACGCCAGGCCCGGCAGGCTGAAGGCGTTGGCCGTGTTGGCTTTCTGCGCAGAAATGACACGGCTGCCGGGCCATTGCTGGCCGCGGTCGGTGCCTGTGAAGGCCACCGCGCAAACCACGCCGTCGCGGTTGACTATGGTTCCCCACATGTCCAGGTTGAATCCGCCATTCGGCTGATCGCGGGCCTGCGTCAGCGCGTTCTTGAGGGCCGTCTGGCTCGGCAGGCCGCTGCAGGTGTTGCGCCCTTCGGCATCCCCGCTCTGGCCCCACGACTCATCATTGGCAAACGCCGCAGGAGCTGCACTCAGGAGCGCGGTCGAGACAGCGGCGGACAACGCGATGGCGAGAGAGCCTGGTCTTGGTGTTGTCATGGAGGTTCCCCTTGGAAGCAAACCAACACTAGCGCCGGCGCGGCCGGGGCGGCGGCGTGGGCATCGTTGTTGTCACGCGCTGGCCGCACTGGTCAGCGTCGTGCGCCCGGCCCGATCGATGATGAACGCGCAGCATTACAGAAATATTGAACGGCTGACACTCAGGTGTTGCCTGAGGTTGGGGGCGCTGGCACGGGCTGCGGATGTTGGATCGATTCCGGCACACTGCGGCACGCTGATGCATCGCACCATCCCGATGCAGCGCTCTGGCGCACTCACAGCAGGCCGCGCTCTGCAAATGACAGACAGCGTCCATCTCCAACGATGATGTGATCGAGCACACGAACGTCCACGAGCGCGAGCGCTTCACGCAGGCGCTGCGTGGTGAGCTCATCAGCTTGGCTGGGCTCGGTGACTCCGGACGGGTGGTTGTGCGCGAAGATGACCGCAGCCGAGTTGTGTGTCATCGCGAAACGCACAACCTCGCGCGCGTGTACGGTGGCTCCGTCGATGGTCCCGCGGAACATCTCTTCGAACGCGATGAGCCGGTGCCGGACGTCGAGGAACAGGCAGCAGAAGACTTCGTAAGGACGGTCCCGCAGCTGCGCAACCAGGAACTTCCGCGTGGCTTCGGGCGCGTTCAATGCCGGGCCGACGCGCAGGCTCTCACTGTAGTGCCTGCGCGTGAGCTCGAGGGCGGCCTGCATCGTTGCGTAGCGGGCGGGTCCGATGCCGGCGAACCGCGGCGGGCCGAAGCCCTCCGGCGGCATCTGCCCCTGCGGCCTGCGGCGGCGAAGTCCGGCGACGCCGGCAGCGTCGGGCTCCCGGATCCAACGCGCTCGCTCGGCGCTCAGCAGCTGGCGCAGGGAGCCGAAATCGGCGAGCAGCGCCCGGGCCAGCTCGACGGCCGAAAGCCCCTTGCGGCCGCACCCGATGAGCACGGCCAGCAGTTCGGCCTCCGAGAGGGTATGGGCGCCGCGGGCGAGCAGCCTCTCGCGGGGACGCTCTGTCTCTGGCCAGTCGCGAATGCTCATTGACAGGGGCTTCGGGGGAAGGGCGAGTAGTCTGCGCCGGTCGTGCGAACCCCGGGAGGGGACAAAAGCGGCTGGAAACGCCAGAAACACGACCCGCAGAGCTGTCATCCGCACCAGCGCTCGCCCAGCCGAGGCCACCGGCGACTTTTGCCTATCCACCAGCGGGGCCGGATAATTGAAGCCGACGGCGTGAACGAGACCTTCGATGCAAGGCAAACGGATTCTCCTCGGTGTCACCGGCGGCATTGCCGCTTACAAAAGTCCCGATCTGGTGAGGCGGCTGCGCGAGCGCGGCGCCGAGGTTCAGGTCGTCATGACCGCCTCCGCGCGGCAGTTCGTGAGCAGCCTGACTTTCCAGGCCGTGTCCGGCCATGCGGTCCGGACGGATCTGTGGGACCCGGCCGCCGAGGCGGCGATGGGACACATCGAGCTGGCGCGCTGGGCGGACCTGGTGCTCGTAGCCCCCGCCAGCGCCGGATTCATCGCCCGGCTGGCCGGGGGCCAGGCGGACGACCTGCTGACGACCTTGTGCCTGGCGACCGAGGCGCCGATCGCCCTGGCGCCGGCGATGAACCGCGTCATGTGGGCGAATGCCGCGACGCGCGCCAACGTGGCGACGCTGCAGGCCAGGGGTATCCAGACTTTCGGTCCGGCCGAAGGCGACCAGGCCTGCGGCGAAGTGGGTTCCGGACGCATGCTCGAGCCGATCGAGCTCGCCGACCGCGTCACTCAGCAGATTCTGCGGGATGGCCCCCTCCAGGGGCGGCGCGTCCTGATCACCGCCGGTCCGACGCGTGAGCGCATCGATCCGGTACGCTTCATCAGCAACCGCAGCTCCGGAAAGATGGGGTTCGCGGTGGCGCAGGCGGCGCGCGAGGCCGGAGCCGAAGTCGTGCTCGTCTGCGGGCCTGTGAGCCTGCCGACTCCCACCGGGGTCCGGCGCGTCGACGTCGAGAGCGCGGCGGACATGCTGGCCGGCGTGCTCCGCGAGGTCGAGGACTGCGATATTTTCATCTCGACCGCGGCCATAGCCGACTATCGTCCCGCGCAGCCCGCGAGCCAGAAGATCAAGAAGACCTCCGATACCCTCGATCTGAGCATGGAGCGCACCGTCGATGTGATCGCCACCGTCGCGGCGCGGCCCCACCGGCCCTTCGTGGTGGGCTTTGCCGCGGAGACCGAAGCGGTCGAGCAGCATGCGCGCGGCAAGCTGCTGAAGAAGAATCTCGACATGATCGCGGCCAACGAGGTGGGCCACGACAAAGCGTTCGACTGCGAGGAGAACCAACTGGTCGTGCTGTGGCGCAACGGCCGGCAGGAGCTGGGAAGGGCCTCCAAGCTGGCACTGGCGCGCGAGCTCGTCGCGTTGATCGCCAAGTCGTTCGAAGCGGCACGCGCGGGCGGCGCGGCTCAGACCGCGCGGGCTTGAACGTGAGCGGCTCCCAACTTCGTCCGCTGAAAGTGCGGATCCTGGACGCACGCATCGGCACCGCCTTCCCCTTGCCGGCCTACGCGACCGGCGGCTCCGCCGGACTCGATCTGCGTGCCTGCCTGGATGGGCCGGTGACGCTCGAGCCGGGGCGCGCCCAGCTCATTCCCACGGGGCTAGCCATTCACCTCGAGGATCCGGGACTGGCGGCAGTGATCCTGCCGCGCTCGGGGCTCGGCCACAAACACGGCATCGTGCTGGGGAATCTGGTGGGGTTGATCGACTCGGACTACCAGGGCCAGCTGCTGGTGTCCTGTTGGAATCGGGGCCAGGAGCCCTTCACCATTCAGCCCGGCGAGCGCATCGCGCAGCTGGTGGTGGTCCCGGTCGTGCAGGTGGCGCTCGAGGTGGTGCAGGATTTCACCGGCTCCGCCCGCGGCGGTGGCGGATTCGGCCACTCCGGCCGGAGTTAGGCCGCAAACGGCGTGCGCCGCGGCCGGTGCCCGGCTGGCGCTCTGCGAGATGCTCCGCCAGTCCCTGCGGCACCCTCCGGCACCCCAGGAGGGTGGGCCTTCAGCGATCGGGCGTCGTGTGCAGCTGGCGGTAGCGGTCGATGTCCGCCTGGAACTGGCTGCGCAGGCTGGTCTCTTGCGCGTGCCGCTCGACGATCGCCGCGCTCTGGGAGCGCATCTCGTTGAGCGTTCTCACCAGATCTTCCGTCAGGTCGTCGGGCACGCGGTGAGCGCCCGGCTTCGGGTTGTAGGGAGTGAACAGCAGCGCGCGCGATTGCAGTGCCGCCAGGCGCGTGCGCAGCGTCTCGACGTACGCCTCCGCGGCCGCTCGCTGGGCCTTGAGCTGCTGGAGACGCTCATCGCGCAGCGCCTCGATATCGGCGACGGAGGTGTAGGTGGTCAGCAAAAAGCTGTCGTGCTGCTTCTGGCGCAGGATGACTTCCTGCGTGCGGGCATCGCGGGCCTGCTGCTCCGGCGACTTCTCCGCATCCAGGCGCTTCAACTCGACACCCTCGGCGTTGAGCTCCGTGTGCTCCTTCTGCGAGTACTGAGGGGGGACGTGGTCGCCGTAGTGCACGATGCCCTGATCGTCGACCCACCGGTAAGTCACCGACTTGCTGGGCGCGGCGGCTGCGGCCCCCGCCCAGGCGGCGGCCAGCAGGAACAATGCTGCGAATCGCGGCCCACCAGCCGACATGTAACCCCACCCTCTTACGTCACGGACAACCTGTTGAATATTCCGACGGAGCTGCCATCGTGGCAAGCCTCATGTAACCCCGAAAGCCTCCCGGTAGGCCCGCAGAGATGTGAGCTGCTCTGCAGAAATGCGCGCCGGTCCGCGGACCGGGCGCGCCAGGGCCTCGATGAGGTCGGTGAGTGTGACCACGCTCACACACTTGAGCCCGTAGGTCGACTCGATCTCCTGGACCGCCGAGAGGGCCCCCTGGCCGCGCTCCTGGCGGTCCAGTGCCAGGGCCACTCCGGCCGGCTCGGCCCCGGCGGCCCGGATGATCTGCAGCGATTCACGGATGGCCGTCCCGGCCGTGATGACGTCGTCGATGATCAGGACCCGACCGGTGAGCGGGCTGCCGATGACGCTCCCTCCCTCGCCGTGCTCCTTGGCTTCCTTGCGGTTGAATGCATAGGGAACGCTGCGGTCATGATGCTCGGCGAGCGCAATGGCGGCGGCCGTCGCCAGCGGGATGCCCTTGTAGGCGGGGCCGAAGACCATGTCGAAGGGGATCGCGGAGCGGGTGATGGCGCTCGCGTAGCACTGCCCGAGAACCAGTGCGGCTTCGCCGTCGCTGAATTGACCGGCGTTGAAGAAGTAGGGGCTCTCACGGCCGGACTTGAGCGTGAAACGCCCGAAGCGCAGCGCGTTGCGCGCCAGGGCGAGCTCGATGAAGTTGAGCTGATACTCCTGCATGGCCTCTCACACGTTCGGATCGGGTCGCGCCGCACGGTGCACTGCAGGGGCAGTGCTGTCAACGCCCGCGCTCGCTTGAGACCCCGGCCCACGCCAGGGCCGGCCACTGCCGCTATGATGCTCGCATGCACATCGATAGGGCGCACACGGAATCAGCTCCTTGAGCACTGACACCGGCAAGCACGGCACATACGTTGCCCGCCAGGAGCCGGGCAACAGCGGACGTGCCGGAGCGGCGGTGGAGGCGAGCGCCGCTGAGCCGGTTGCGGGCGAGGGCCGGGGTTGGGTCGGCGCATTGCGCACCTACCTGCAGCCTCGCCCGATCGCGATGCTGTTTCTGGGTTTCTCGGCAGGACTGCCCTTCTACCTGGTGTTCTCGACCCTCTCGGCCTGGTTGCGCCAGGTGGGCGTAGCGCGCGCGACCATCGGCATGCTGTCGTGGGTGGGCATCGTCTACTCGATCAAATTCATCTGGGCGCCCGTGGTCGACCGGTTGCGACTGCCACTGCTGCATCGACTTCTCGGGCGCAGGCGCAGCTGGATGCTTCTGGCCCAGATAGGCATTGCGGCCGGCCTTCTGAGCGCGGCCTCGAGCGATCCGGGTTCCGGGGTGCGCGCGCTGGCGTTGTCGGCGTTGCTGGTGACTTTCTGCGCGGCGACGCAGGATATCGCGCTGGACGCCTGGCGCATCGAGTCGGCTCCCCTGTCACAACAGGGCGTGATGGTCGCCACCTACCAGGTCGGATACCGGGTTGGGCTGATCTGCGGCGGCGCGGGGGCTCTGCACTTCGCTGCCCAGGCGGGCTGGGGCAGCAGCTACACGATCATGGCCGCTCTGGCTTGCGTTGGCATCATCACTACGTTGGTGATCAGAGAGCCGCACCCTGTCGCACCGCGCGGCTCCGTGGAGCGTGAGGCGCGCGTGGTGGAATGGCTGGAGCGCAAGGCGCATTGGCCTGAGTCGCTGCGCGGCATCGGCGGGTGGTTCATCGGCGCCGTGATCTGTCCTCTGGTGGACTTCTTCGGGCGCTACGGCTTGGGGTTGGCGGCGCTCACGCTGGTGTTCGTCGGCATCTACCGCCTGACCGAATTCACGATGGGGTCGATGGTCAATCCCTTCTACATCGACCACCACTACACCCTCGATCAGATCGCGGCGGTGGTGAAGATCTACGGGCTGTTGATGTCGATCGTGGGGGTGTTCGTCGCCGGGCTGTTGGTGGCGAGGATCGGCCTGCTGCGAACGCTGATGCTCGGGAGCCTGTTGCTGATCTCCTCCAACCTGGGCTTCGCGTGGCTCGCTACTCGCCACGAGCCCACGGTGCTGGGTCTCGGACTCGTCAACGGCCTGGACTTCCTGGCCATCTCGACCCAGGGGGTCGCGCTGGTCACCTTTCTCTCCAGCCTCACCAGCGTAAAGTACACGGCCACGCAATATGCGTTGTTCTCCTCGCTGTACGCGATCCCGGGCAAGATTCTCGAGGGGATGTCGGGTGTGGTGGTGGACCACATCGGCTATGTCGCGTTCTTCGTCTACACGGCTTCCCTGAGCGTGCCCGGCCTGGTGTTGTTGTATTTCCTGCGCCGTCGCGGTCCGTTTGCGCCCCAGTCGCCGTCGCCCGCGGCCGCTGTCGCGAGCGCCGATGGCGACTGATCTGGATCTCGAGCGCGTCGTCTGTCGGATCAGCGATCTGAGCGAGCACGGCGCGCGCGCCTTCGTCATCGGTGCGGGAGATTGGCCGTTGCGCGGCTTCGTCGTGCGTGTTGGCGCGGAGATCCGCGGATACGTCAATGACTGCCCGCACGCGCACCATCCGTTGAACCTGCTGCCGCATCGGTTCCTGACGGCGGACAGCGCCCTCATCGTGTGCGCATCGCACGGGGCGTTGTTCGAGAAGCTGACGGGCGTGTGCGTTGCCGGCCCGTGCGCGGGAGCCTATCTGCGCAGCGTGCCGCTGCTCATCGAGGCTGGTTTCGTGTTGCTCGCCGATGGCGCGGCCGGCCTGCCCGCCGCCGGCGCGAGCGGCTGAGTCCTCATTCGAACAGATCGATGCCGTCCAGGCCGCTGGCGCGCAGCTCGCGATCTTCGCCGGAGGCATCGGAGTTGCGCGCATCGCGCTCGGACTCGACATCGACGGAGCCGCTCCAATCCTCCGGCGCTTCGGCCGCTTCCAGCGCACCGTCGTCCCACTGGGCGTTCCAGTCGTCGACGTCCATTTCCTCGACCGTGCCGTCGAAGTACTGGAGCTCGATCGTGCCGTCGTCCTCATCGACCGCCACGACCTCGAACAACTCACCGCCGTTGAGTCGATACCACTCGCCGATTCCAGGATGAGGCGTCGTCATCTTACAAACCTCCGTCAATGCTCGGTCCTTGTGGTAAGTCGTGCGTCCGTCCTGGACGCGCCCCGTAGCCCCGAGACTGCCAGCTGTTATGCTTGGGTCATGCGCGGGAGTCACGAGCGCGGATCGATGTTGCGCTTCACGTGTGACGCTTTCAAGACCTCCGTGAGGTCATTTGCTCACTCCCGCAATGAGTGAGGATCCCGAACGCGGCTCGTTGCCGCAACACGGAGCGCCGCACGCGGCTGGCCCACAACGTGGAGCGCCGCAACGCGCGAAGGTGCCATGCTCGAACAGCCGTTGAAATTCTTTGTTGTGTTCTTCGTGGTGGTCGATCCGATCGCACTGATTCCCCTGTTCAGCAGACTCACGCACGGCGCCAGTGTCGCCTATCAGCGGCGCATGGCCGCGAAGGCGGTGGTCGTGGCCGCCGGGATCCTGTTGCTGTTTGCCCTCGGCGGGGCCGCATTCCTGCGGACCATGGGCATCAGCCTGGAGGCGTTTCGCATCTTCGGCGGGCTGCTGCTGTTCCTGCTGGCGCTGGAGATGGTGTTTGCGCGCGAGTCCGGGACCCGCACCTCCTCGGACGAGCAGGCGGAGAGCCGCCGGCGGGCCGACATTTCGGTGTTTCCCCTCGCCTTTCCCTTCATTGCCGGGCCCGGCGCGCTGGCCACCATCCTGTTGTGGTTCGGCCCCATCAACATCGCCGATCAGACGATGCTGTTTTTCGGGCTGAGCGCCGGGGTAGCGCTCGTGCTGGCCATCTCCCTGGGGGTGATGTGGCTCGCCGGCCCGCTGATGCGGGTGATGGGCGTGACGGGCGCCAATGTGGCCGGCCGGCTGTTGGGAGTCGTCCTGGGGGCGCTCGCCGTGCAATTCATCATCGACGGACTGCGTAACACCTTCGGCAGTTGAGCTCGCCCGAGAGCTAGATCCTGCGGAAGGCCAGGTCCCAGACGCCGTGACCGAGACGCTCGCCGCGCTTCTCGAACCGGGTCGGCGCACGCTCGGAGGGCCGTGGGACGAAGGTCCGCTGGGCAGACTCGTTGCTCAGCAGGGGACAGGCGCTCAACACCTCGAGCATGTGCTCGGCATAGGGTTGCCAGTCGGTGGCTAGCCGCAGGACGCCCGAGGGCCTCAGGCGTGCGGCCAGCAGCTCCACGAAAGGGCCCTGCACCAGTCTGCGCTTGTGATGGCGCTTCTTCGGCCAGGGATCGGGGAACAGAATGAGCACCTCATCGAGCGATTGCAGCGGAATCTGGTGCTCGAGCACTTCCACGGCGTCGTGGCAGATCACCCGCAGGTTGCCCAGTTGACGCTCCTCGGCGGCGAGCAGGACCCGGCCCACGCCCGAGAGGTGAACCTCGATGCCCAGGAAGTCGCGCTCGGGGCGGGCGGCGGCAAGTGCAATCAGGTTCTCGCCGTTGCCGAATCCGATTTCCACCACGCGGGCCGCCACGCGCCCGAACGCCGCCGCAAGATCCAGCGGGCACGCCTCGAACTCGATTCCGTATTTCGGCCAGAGAAGCTGCAGCGCCCGCTGCTGCGCATCGGTGATGCGACCGCTGCGCGTGACGAACGATCGGATCGGGCGGGCCCGTGATGGGCCAGGGGGTTCGTTCTCTGTCATGCTTGAATGCAATCGCCACGATGCTGCGGCATCGGTCCGCACGGGGGTCCTGCCCGGCTCGCCGACTACCCGGCTGGCCCGTTACCCCGGCTCGCCAGGTACCCCGGCTGTGCCGGTCAGCACTCGCGTCACACCGGTCGGCCGGTGCGGGGATCGATGCGGATGACGGGCAGGCCGGCTGCCTTCCACTCCGCGAGCCCCCCGGTCATGTGAGCGGCGGGTTGGCCAGTCGCCATCCTCTGCCGCGCTGCCGTCAGCGAGCGTCCGCCCGCGGCACAGTGGAACACCAGGCGGCGCGATTCATCCGGAGGCAGCAGCGCCGCATCGAAGGTCGACAGCGGATACAACAGGGCGCCGGCGATGCGCTCCGTGTGATACTCGACGGGCTCGCGCACGTCCACCAGAAGGATCTTGCCGGCATCGAGCAGCTCTTTGACTTCCTCCGGGTCCAGCTCGGCGATCTGGTCGGGCGTCGTGTCACTCATCGGACTGCACTCATCCTCGAGCGGTACAGGTACGGGGCGCGTATTGTGGAATGCAGCTGCCCGGCGTGCAAATCACCCTTCAGTGGTAGAGATCTTCGGGATCTATGCCCATCACTGCCGGGCATGTGCGCGCGCACGAAAAGACGCCGGCGCAATGAGCGCCGGCGTCGCTGGCACCGTCCCGCAGGGGGTTAGAACGAGACGAATGCGCCGACGTTGAAGTTGTGGCTGGTGTTGCTCGCCCCGTTCTGGGCTTCCGACTTGATGCCGCTGATCTCGGCCAGCAAGGTCAGGTTCGGCGTCAGGCTCTGATAGACGCCCACCGTCCACTTGTCGTTCTTGCTGACGAGCGTCGGGTTGATCTCGCCGGTGGCGAGATCCAACTTGCTCTGGCCGTAGTTCACACCGAACTTGGTGTTGACGATCTTGTACGTCACCTGGGCGAGGAAGCCGTCCGAGGTGCGGGTCTGCCCGGCGGCATCCGCCGAGAACACGAACAGGCCGGTGGTGCCCAGGCCCTTTCCGTGGTAGTACCAGGCGAGTCCCTCGAAGCCGCCGATGTCGTACTTGCCGCCGATGTCGAAGCCGGTGCCGGTGTAGGAGATGCCGGTGGAGTCGGCCTGCTTCTGGGTCAGCAGGCTCGCCGACAGGTACAGGCCACCGAGCTTGTACGCCACCTTGGCATGGAAGCCCGGCGCCTTCTTGGCCGCAGGGGTGCCGACCGCGGTGAGCGAGTTGATCGGATCGAAAATACCCACCGTCACCTTCAGGCCGCTCAGGTCGGGGGTGGTGTAGTCGATCTGCGAGAGCCAGTCGGTGTAGATGTACCCCAGCCCGATGGAGCCCAGCGAGGTGTTGGCGGGGTTGGCGTAGTTGCCGTTGCCCCCGCCGACTCCGAGCAGGGTCATGTCGTTGAGGATGGCATCCGCGCCGAACAGCCCGATGTTGCGGCCCGCCAGCACCGTGCCCATGTCCTTGTTCCCGAAGGTCAGGAACACCTGGCGCACGTCGAGGCTGGCGGTGCCGAGCGCCGTCTTGCTGGTGGCCGGGGCGTTCGCGATGTTGGGACTGCCGCCGTTGTTAGTGCTGATACCCGGATACAGTCCGAAATCCACGCCGATGTCATATCCGGACTGGGTGGTCGCGGCGGCGATGGTGAGCGCGGCTGGGAGCAGGCCGTTGCTCACCGAGGAGGACTTGTCGCCGTTGATATCCCCGGCACAGGCGAGGCCGCCGGCCACCGCCGCAGGATGCTCCTCGCAGCTCGAGTAGATGTAGTCGGCGTTGACATTGCCGGTCACCGTCAGCTTCCAGTCGCCGGCCTGCACGTCAAAGGCTTGCACCGTTGGCGCGAGAGCCGCCGCGATCAAAGCCCCGGTGCAGATCGAGAGTGATTTGGTTGAATGTTTCATGGAAGCGTTCCTTCGAGTTATCCGGGCACTGCATACCGGAAGTCGCGTCGCACTGAAGCGTCTGAGGCCCACGACGTCGGCGCCACGACGGGTGCAACCGGCATGCCAGCGGCCGTGTGCGCTGCAACTGGATGTCGCGTACGCAACACAAACGCCGCAGGCACTGCGTTGTTGTTCCATTTGCATCGCCCTTTGATACACAGGTGTCACGCGGATGGAACGCGGGTCCGCCGCACTGCACAGTGAACCAACATCGGCGCCGCAAACGACGGCGGGAAACAGCCCGGAATCGCGCTTGCAGTGAGCCGCGCGACGTGCTTCTCTACGGTGACACTGTCACGCGACGGCGTGGCGGTCCTGGCGCAGCACATGGACGGCTCGAGGGGATTCGTATGGCAAACGCAACGGGGTCGGGACACTACGACGATGCGGTGCGTGAAGCTGCGGGCGTCGCACGCGGCTCGAGCGTGGCCGCGCTGGCGGCCGAGCGCAGCGAGGCGTTGGTTGCGAGCGTGGCCGCGGAGTTGGATCGGCTCTCCGAGCAGATCTTCGGCAGCGGTTGCACGCTCTCGCTGACGGATGCCAGCGGAGCCGTTCTCTACGAGCGATCCGACGGTGTGCCCGCGCGTGCCGAGCGAATCGCCGCCGCCGCGGCCAGTGCCGCCGATGCCGGCCCGATCTTCGTGAGCTTCCCGGCCGGCAACCTGCACCGGCCGCTATCGCTGGAGAACCTGGCGGGCGAGGATCCGCAGATGCTGCGCAACGTGCGCAGTGCGTACCGGATCGCCGATTCGAACGTGTCGGTGCTCATTCAAGGACCGACGGGCTCGGGCAAGGAGGCGTTCGCGCACGCGATGCACATTGTCAGCCGGCGCGCTGAGCGGCCGTTCGTGGCCGTGAACTGCGCGGCGATTCCCGAGACCCTGATCGAGAGCGAGCTGTTTGGCTACCGGCCCGGCGCATTCACCGGCGCGCGCAAGGAAGGCATGCGCGGCAAAATACTCCAATCATCGGCCGGCACGCTGTTTCTCGATGAGATCGGCGATATGCCGCTGACGCTGCAGACGCGGCTGCTGCGTGTGCTGGAGCAACAGGAGATCGTGCCGCTGGGCAGCGAGACCGCCGTCAAAGTCGACCTGCACGTCATCGCCGCCTCGCACCGCAATCTGCGCGACATGATCGTGCGCGGCGCCTTCCGGGAAGATCTGTACTACCGCCTGAATGGCATCACTCTGGAGCTCCCGGCGCTGAAGGATCGTGCCGACAAGGAGCGCGTCATCCATCGGGCGCTCGCGGCGGAGACCGGCAATGGCCGCCCCGCTGCCATCGAGGTGGATGCACTGCAGCGGCTGCTCGAGTATCCGTGGCCCGGCAACATCCGCGAGCTTCACAACGTCATCCGCACGGCGCTCGCGATCTGCGACGGAGGCGTCGTGCGGCGTATCGACCTGCCGCGTGAGATTCGGGAAAGCGCTGCGCCCGCCTGCGCCGACGCTCCCTGTCCCCTGTCCAGCGACGGGAGTGCCTTGACCAATCCGCTGCAAGTCGCAGAGCGCGCCGCGCTCGCACGGGTCGTCGAGGAGTGCCGCGGCAACATGACGCGAGCGGCTGCCCAGCTCGGCATCAGCCGCAACACCCTCTACCGGAAGTTCAAGCGGCACAGGATCGCGCTCCCCCGCGGCAGATAGCCCCGCCCCACCTCGCTTCCCGACTTGGCCCGCCGCTTGCACGAGCGGCTTGTGTGCGTCCGAGGGTCGAGACGGCCCTAGATGTCGAACGGTGCACGGGTGGTGGTGCTGTGACCAGGTGCGTCCACGGGGCTATCAGGGGCATGAAGGACTACACAGTGGCGCGCGCGGGTAAAGTCAGGTTAGCGCCGGGTCGCCAGCTGCAGAAAGACGCTGCCGGCCAAGGGCACATCCTGACATCCCGCACCGGGCCTGTGCGCCTCAACGAAGCGGCAGCAGCGATTCTCGAGCTGTGCGACGGCACTCGGACCCGAGAGGGAATCATCGCGCGCGTCGTGCGCCTGAAGAACGACGACAGTCTCGCCGATGATGTGCGGGACTTCCTGGATGCCGCCCGTCGAAGGGGGTGGATCGTCGAGGAATGACCGGTCGCGCCAGCTCCGGGAACGCGGTCGTTGCGGCTGAGGCCCTCAGGCCGTGCTCTGGTGGACCTTGAACACGACGATGCCGCGGGCCTGCAGGACGCGGTGGATGAGGATGAAGACGTAATACGTCAGCAGAAACCAGATCACCCGGATGAGCGCGGGGTTGGCCGCGCTGGCGGGCCAGAGCGTGGCACCGAGCGGCGGCGCCGCGAACCAGCCGACGATGAGAAGCGCTGCGGCGCAGAAAAAATACAGCCGACCCGCTTTCTCCAGCTGCAGCTTGTGCCCGGGTGCGCCTCGGACCAGCCCGACGTATTGCATCCGCGTGCGCAGCCAGATCATGCCGACGATGAGCAGCGCGGCAATCGCTGTGGATAAATCCAGAAGCGTCATTGACATACCGTAGCGGGAAGTGGTGACGCAGTATGCGGTCAGATCACCTTCAGGTCGACCGGGGTCGAGGCGGGAAACACCTGCTGCACCTGCTCGGGAGAGAGCCCCCAGAGCGCAGCGAACAATCCGCCCAGGACGGCCCGGTACTCGTTGAGGACCGGGTAGTCGCGATCCTGGAAGAGATTTTCGCGCGTGACTCCCGTCTGCTCGCCCGCGACGCGTCCGCCGTTGATGCTCCCGCCGAGAATCCAATAGACCGAGCCGTGACCGTGGTCGGTGCCCTTGTTGCCGTTCTCCCTGAAGGTGCGGCCGAATTCGGAGACCACGGCCACGACCGTGTTGCGCCACTCGGCCCCGAGCTCCTGCGAAAGCGCGGTCAGGCCCTTGCCGAGGCTGTCGATATTGTTGGCGAGAGCCCCCTGGGCCGATCCCTCGTTGACGTGGGTGTCCCAGCCGCCGACGTCGATGAAGCCGATGCGGTACTGATCGCGCATCAGCCGTCCGACGCGGCGCGCTTCGAGCTCGAAGCCCTTGGGCGTGAGGGCGTCGCGGCTGGCTTCCTTCATTTCCTGCTCCATCGCCCGGCTCACCTCCTGCCTGAGCTCCAGACCGTCCTCGACCTGCGGCTGCAGGTGATGACCGGTGTACATGGCGGAGAGAATGGCGGCCTGGCGGGCATCGAAGACCAGCCGGCCGACCCCTTTGAGCGAGATGTTGGGAATGTCGGCACTGCCGCGGAAGCACACGGGCAAGGAGTCGGTGAACGCGATCGGCGCCGCCCCGTTCACGACGCCAGCCAGACGCGCCATGAAGCCAGAGCGCAGGTCCGGCGAGCCCTGGACCCGGCCGGAGGCCGCTTGTCCGAGCTCGATGTCGTCCTGCGTCTCGAAGTGACTGCGCGACAGATCCTCAGTGCCCGCGAACGGGATGAAGAGTGCCTGCCGCTGTGCATACAGCAGCGCCACGGAGGAGCGCAATGCCGGGGCGAGGGCCCAGTCGGAGTCGAGGGCCAGCGCGCCGCCGGTGTCCTGACCCGTTGGCCGGCGGACTGCGATGTTGGGGCGCGTCTCGTAGTAGTAGGCGCTGGAGTAGGGGATCAGGATGTTGGCGCAATCGTATCCGCCTCGCAGGAACACCAGCAGGAAGCGTGGCGAGCCCGGGGGCGCCGCAAACACTCTGCCGGCCGCGGTGCAAGCGGGAACGGCACAGGCCATCAGGTGCAGCAACTCGCGACGTCGCATACGCGCCCCTAGTGATAGTTGAAATCCGGCGAAGCCAGCAGAAACGTGTTCCACTCGAGCTGTGAGCTCGCGCGATCCAGCGCCGTTCGCGCATTCACCGACAGGAATGGCTCGATAGCGGAGAAGTACAAGCGGGTGGAGAGTTGCGGAAAGCCCGTGGTCGCGGCCGCGCTCCCATCCTCAGGCTCGAACAGTCCGCCGTTGCCGGCTCCGATCGCCCGGGCGATCTCGAAGCGGCGACTCATCTGCCCCGAGCTGGCCCAGCCGCTTTCGGTCAGTGGGTAGCCGTCGGGCGTCTGCCGCCCGAACAGCGGTTCGCCGAGCGCATCGAGCCAGTTGACCACCGGATGCGTATTGAGGATCGCCTTGCCGTCGTAGGCGAGGCGCACCGTCGAGACCACGTAATGCATCGGGTCCTTGAATTTCGTGCCCAGCGAGGCTGACAGCTCCCGCGACTCGAACAACGTCTGCAGGACCTCAGCGATGTCGCCATGGGTCTTGCGGAAAGTCTTCGCCATCTTCTCCACGAGCGCGCGCGGCGGATCGTCGGCGACGAAGTACATGGCGAGCTGGCGCGAGATGAAGGCGGCGCAGGCCGGCTGCGACACCAGCAGATCGACGGCCCGCTCCACTTCATCGAATCCGCCCGGCTCGAAAGTCTTGCCGAGCAGTGTCTTGGTACCGGCGTCGTGGCGCGCCGGGTTGAACTCGAACGCGCCCTCGTGCCGGTAGAGCTTCTGCCACTGAGGCTTCAGGCGCGGCTCGCGGCCGGAGGCGTCGATGCCGACGCCGGTGAGGATTCTGGCGAGCTCCTGGATGTCCTGTTGGGTGTAGCCCGATCCCACTCCCAAGGTGTGCAGCTCCATCAATTCCCGGGCGTAGTTCTCGTTGAGGTGCCCCGCGGCGTTTTGTGCGTTGTCCAGGTATTGCAGCATCGCCGGGTGGGTCAGCGTGGCGATGACCAGATCGCGGAAGTGGCCAAGCGCGTGCGCGCGGATGGTGTCGGCATAGTCTGCGACGAGCCAGGCGTCATTGGCTTTGTATTGGAACACGCTGAAGTGGTTCAGCCAGAACCACGTCATCTGCTCTTGAATCTGTGCCTGCGAGTAGATGGCGCGCAGCAGCTCGCGGCGCGCTGCCTCGTACGCCATGTGGTTGCCTTGCTCGTTGAGCGCCTTGCGGTCGGCCTGCTTGGCCGCATCGTCGCTCAACGCGTTGATGCGCTGCTGCTCCTGCGTTACCGCGAGGAGCAGTTGAGGCGCGCTCGAGTGCGAGACCTGCAGGGCGTCGATCTGCGCAGCGATCTGCGGCGGCAGCCGCGGGTCGCGCCGGTGCAGCTGCTCGTCCAGATACCTGCGCCTCCCCAGTTTCAGGTACTCGCTGACAGTGGCCGTCGTGGGTCCATAGGTGACCCGCTCCAGCCACAGAGCGTCCTCCCGCGAGAGCGTGGCACCGGCCGCGCGGGCCGATGGCCCGCCCCCCGCCGCGCAAAGGACAGCCAGACCTGTCGCCGCGATGGATCCGAGCCTGTTCATTGGTCCTGGTGGGAACGCGGCGGGCCGACTTTCGATGACAGGGCGCGGTCAGGTTCCTGTCCGCACCTCGGCCTGGCTGCGCACCAGCACGCCGCGTCGAATCGCTCGATTCACTGCTGACAATACTGCCAGCAATGAGGCCGTGACGATATTTGCGTGACGTCCCACGCCAAACAGCGACCCCGATCCGGCTACCGAGATCTCAACGTAGGCAACGGCTTGCGCATCGCTTCCCGTCGTACAGGAGTGCTCGTCGTACGCGAGGACATCGATCGGAAGCGCGAGTGCCCGCACGGCGGCATCGATCGGCCCCGTGCCTGCGGCCTGCAACGCGACTTCTCGGCCTGCATCGAGGAGGCGCAGGGAGATCCGCTCCCGCTCGTGTCCGTCCGCGGAGGTCGTCGACTGGTGCGCCACATAGGTGAACGGAGCTTGTGGGGCGAGATACTCCGTCTCGAACAGCCGCCACAGGTCGCTGGATGTCAGCTCCGAGCCGCAGGTATCGGCCGCCTCCTGCACCACCCTGCTGAATTCGATCTGCAGCCGTCGCGGCAACACCAGCTGGTAGTCGCGCTCCAGCAGGTAGGCCACCCCGCCTTTGCCGGACTGACTGTTGACGCGAATGATGGATTCGTAGGAGCGGCCCAGGTCCGCAGGGTCGATGGGGAGGTAAGGCACGTCCCAGATCCCGCCCGGTACCAGCGCGGCAAACCCTTTCTTGATCGCATCCTGGTGCGAGCCGGAAAACGCGGTGAACACCAGGTCACCCACATAGGGGTGGCGGGGATGGATCGGGAGCCGCGTGCACTCCTGCGCACAGCGCGCTATCGCGTTGATGTTCGAGAAGTCCAGTCCGGGCTCTACGCCCTGCGTGTACAGATTGAGCGCGAGCGTCACTATGTCGACATTTCCCGTGCGCTCACCGTTGCCGAACAGCGTCCCTTCCACACGTTCCGCACCGGCCATCACGGCAAGCTCCGCGGCGGCCACTCCCGTACCCCGATCGTTATGCGGGTGAACGCTGATCACGACACAGTCGCGGCGTGCGAGGTGTCGACCGACCCACTCGATCTGGTCGGCATAGACGTTCGGTGTGGCCATTTCCACTGTCGCCGGCAGATTGAGAATCGCCTTACGCTGCGGCGTGGGCTGCCAGACCGCGGTCACCGCATCGCAGATCTCGACGGCGAAGTCGAGCTCCGTCCCCGTGAAGCTCTCGGGCGAATACTGGAACGTCCACTGTGTCTGCGGCTGCAGAGCCGCGCACTGGCGGATCAGCTCGGCTGCGGTCACCGCGATGTCCAGGATGCCTGCGCGATCGAGTCGGAACACGACCCGCCGCTGCGTGGTGGAAGTGGAGTTGTAGAGATGAACGATGGCGCGGGGTACGCCGCGCAGACTCTCGAAGGTGCGCAGAATCAGATCCGCGCGGGCCTGGGTGAGTACCTGAACGGTGACGTCGTCCGGGATGAGGCGCTCCTCGATCAGCTCGCGCACGAAGTTGAAGTCGGTCTGCGAGGCGGCCGGGAAGCCGACCTCGATTTCCTTGAAGCCGATGCGCACGAGCTGCTCGAACATGCGGCGCTTGCGCGCGGAATCCATCGGCTCGATCAGTGCCTGGTTGCCGTCACGCAGGTCGACACTGCACCAGGTTGGCGCAGCGGTGATCGTGCGCGACGGCCAGGTGCGGTCGGCAATCGGGATAGGAGCAAACGGTCGGTACTTTTGCGAGGGCGTGCGCTGCACGGGTATCTCCTTGAGGGAACGTCGCAGGGCATCGGCGCAATGCCGCAGGCAGCGCCGGGCAAGCGCGATCCCGGTTCGGTTCGCGAATTCAGTTGGGGTTTACGGTCTTGTCAGCGCCGACCGTTGGCGCGTGGGTGATTTGCGCCTAGCGGCGCAGGAGCGTAAGCGCGAGCGACAGCAGCGGCAGGACGCCGGTGCTGGGGATGCGGAGGGATGTCGCGCTCGAGTGCATGACCCAAACGTAGCATCAGTCAGGGGAGGCGACAAGAGCCGGCTGTGTGACGGGGTAGAAGATTCGCGTCTCGCCGGTTTCCAGAACCTGAAAGGCCTCGGGCGCGAGGGCATGTTGGCGGCGGGCCGCCGCCAGATCGATGACCGGGTCATCGATCCCCTCGTCGGTCAGGCGAAAACAGCCAAAATGCGTACCCACGGATAGCGGAGTCCGCAGGTCCAGATGCGCCCGCACCGCATCGTCGGGGTTCATGTGCTGCTCCTGCATGAACCAGCGGGGCTCATAGGCTCCGATCGGGAGCAGGCAGATGTCGAGCGGCCCACAGCGCTCGCGCACGTCACTGAAGTGGGTCCCGTAGCCGGTGTCCCCTGCGAAGAACAGGCGGCGACCGTCGGCCTCGACCACGAATCCGCCCCACAGCGTACGGTTGCGATTGCGCGGGCTGCGCGCGGACCAGTGCCTGGCGGGTGTCATCGTCACCTGCGCGTTGGGTACGCTTACGGACTGCCACCAGTCGAGCTCATGGACCCTCTCCAGGCCGAAGCTCTCCAGCAGCGGCTTGTTCCCCAGGCTGGTGAGGAAGCAGGGCGAGTGCGTGCGTTGCAGCCGCACCAACGTCGGCATGTCCAGATGGTCGTAGTGATTGTGCGTGACCAGAACCAGATCGATCCTCGGGAGGTCCTGGAACGCTAACCCCGGATCGCGCACCCGTTTGGGTCCGATGCTCGTGAACGGGCTCACCCGCTGCGAATACACCGGATCGGTCAGAACGTTGAGACCGCGAAACTGCACCAGGAAAGTGATGTGATTGACGAACGTCAGCGCGATCTCACCTGCTGCCAGGTGCGTCGCCGGTGCCGGGCGCGCGCGATTCTCTACCCACTGCGGCCAGGGTGTGGGTTGAGAAGTGCGCCGCCAGCGGCGCACGTCCGCGAAGGACCGGCCGGTGCTTCCGACGGGATTGAAAAACCGCTCGCCATCGAAGTGGTCAGTGGGCGCCCCACGATGGCCAGGCCCCCCGAGCAGTGCGCGCAGGGTGCCCAGAATCCCGAGGCGCGTGGGCGGCGCGTTAGAGCTCATATCCGTATAGAGTACATCCGCATGGACGGCAGAAGCGCGCCAGTTTGCCGCGTTGCAGCGACTCGTCCAGAATCCGCAAAAAAAGGGGGTCCCATGCGCTTTTCTTCGCGAGCTTGCAGCGGTTGGTGGACAGCGCTCGTCGTGCTTGCCTGGGGCGCCATGCCTGCCAGTGCAGTGGCGCAAACACAGGCGGGCGCCGCGTCCGGGGAGATCCGTCTCTACACCCTCAATTGCGGACACCTCGAGTTCAAGGATCTGAGTTTCTTCTCCGATACCGGCGACTATGACGGCGGCAAGAGCGGCGTCATCGTCGCGCCGTGCTTCGTCATCCGGCATCCGAAGGGAATCCTGGTGTGGGACACAGGGATGAGCCCGCACTTCCCGAAGGGCGTGAACGCCGCGGGCGTCAGCGGTGGCATCGATGTGCCCGTGGAGAAGCTCCTCGCGCAGATCGGCATCAAACCCGCCGACGTCAACTATCTGGCGTTCTCCCACCTGCACAGCGATCACACTGGCAACGCCAACCTGTTCAAGTCGGCGACCTGGATCATGAACAAGACGGAGCTGGCGTGGGCGCTCGGGGGCGGCTCCGGCAGTCCCGTCGACGTGAGCGACTTCAGCGCATACAAGACGGCCAGGACCCACATGATCGACGCTGACTACGATGTCTTCGGCGACGGCACGGTGCGCATCCTCAAGACACCCGGTCACACGCCCGGCCACCAGGTCCTGGAGTTGAAGTTGCAGAAGGCGGGGACGGTGATTCTGGCCGGTGACCTCTATCACTTCCGCGCCGACCGCGCGTCGCGGCTGGTTCCTCTTTTCAATACCAATCGCGCCGACACGCTGGCCTCGTTCGATCGTGTCGAGCGGCTTGCGCACAACACGCATGCGCGCGTGGTCATCGAGCACGACCCGGAGGACTTCAAATCGATGCCGAAGTTTCCGGCGTACCTGGACTGACCGGGTGGTGCAGCGCCGGGGCCCGCACTGCGGGGCGCCCGAGCCGTGGTCATTCGCAACGCAATGCAAGTATCGGATTTGCGCGCGCGATGGAGTAGCAATGCGCAGCTACTGTCGCGAGCGCGAGGACAAGCGCGCCTGCTGCCGCGGCCACGAACAGAACAGGATCCAGAGTGACGTGGTAAGCAAAGGACTCCAGCCAGCGGCTCATCAACACCGCTGCGGCAGCCCACGCGAGCAGCGACGCCCATAACACCGGCTTCGCAAACTGCCATAGCAGCAGGCGCAGGATATCGTGCGTCTGCGCACCCATGGCCTTACGGATGCCGATCTCCTTGGTGCGCTGGTTTGCCAGGGCCGTTGACAGTCCTGCCAACCCCAGGCAAGCCAGCAACACCGCCACAGCGGCGCAGGCTGCGAAAGACTGCGCTTGCCGCAGCACAGCGACATACAGAGTCTGTATGTAGCTGTCGAGAAAGAAGCGATCGATGGGTGCGCTATGCCCGGTCCGCTTCCACAGTGCATCGATCGCTGCAAGCGTTTCGGGGATATCCCGCCCTCGAAGCTTTACGCTGATCAGCGAGTAGGCTTCGCCCATTCGACCAACGAGGCGGTCGCGCGCGGCACCGGCTTCCATGAAGATGGCCGGGCGAATCTGCTCGTGTACCGTGTCGATGGAGAAGTCGGGAACTACATCGACGATCGGCGCCTCGGGATGCGGGTCTATGAAGGGAAGGCGTTGGCCCACAGCCGCCGCCGGAGAAGAGAAGCCGAGGCGCTTCACGGCAGTCTCGTTGAGGATGTAGCCGGGAGGGCCGCCCGCCGCGCCCGCTGCGCCCGCTGCGCCCGCGGCGCCTGCGCCCGTCGCGCCCCCCGCGCCCGCCGCGCTCGCCGTGCCCACGGCGCTACCCGCGTCCGCCGCGCTCGCCGTGCCCGCTGCACTACCCGCGCCCGCCGCATCGCGCACGGGAAGCTGCCCCGCGAGCGGCTTCAACCCGTAGAGCTGAAACAGACCCGGCTCCAGCGCCACGGTGTCGAACGCCAGCGTGCTTCCGTCAGCCAGGCGAAAGTTGCCGAACGCGGCGCGATCAAGCAGCGCCTGATCGGAGCAGTAGGCGCCGCTCACTCCCGGCAACTCGCGTAGCCCGTTTTGAAATGCCTGCTCGCAAGGTTCCCGGATCATCAGCATCTGGTCGGTATTGAGTCGCAGCGCATCGTGCGCCGCGTAGTTGCGCTGCTCGTACACGACACCGCCCGCGATCACCAGGCCGATCAGCGCTGCGAACTGAACCGTCACGAGAGCTTGCCTGACGCGTGCGCCGTGCATGCCCGCTGAGAAGCCGTGGAGCGCTCGTGCCGGTCGGATTTCGCGTAGCACGGCCGCCGGATACAGTCCTGCGAGGGCGCCGAACACGAGCGTCGTGAGCGCTATCCATCCAATCAGCGCTGGAGTGTGTCCGAGCTCGAGCTTCACTCCCAGATCCAGCAGTGCGCTCACCCGTGGTAGGGCCAGCTCGGTCAGCACCACTGCGACGCAGGCCGCGATACCGGCATAGATCATCGACTCGCCCAGAAACTGCACGAGCACGTCGCGGGAACCGGCCCCGGAGACCTTGCGAATCCCCACTTCGAGCGCGCGCCGCGGAGACCGGGCGACCGCAAGATTGATAAAGTTGATGGTGGCAACCAACAGAGTGAGTGCGCCTACGAGCGCGAGCATCACGAGCCGACTGCGAAACCCGGAATTGAGGTTGGGGTGCTGGTTCACGCGGTCGATGCGTACCGGCTCGAGCGAGGCGACGATTCCGGGTGGAAAGCTGTTCGGAGGAAACACCGCGCGAATCAACGCCGGCATCGCCGCCAGCAGGTTTTCCAGGCCCGCTTTCGAGGACAATCTCACATAGGTGCGACCAGTGAGAAATATCGCACCGCTCCCAGGCCGGTTGCGCGGGTTGGCAGCGAGGACGCTCTGCGGCGAATACGACGACAACCCGCTCGCGAAAATTCCGGTTTCCAGCTCAGTGCCGGACGGCAGATCGTCGATCACAGCCGTCACGGTCATCGGGTGCGCGCCCTGGATCGATCCGCCCGGCGGCGCGTGCTCGATCCCGCTGACGAGAAGCGTGGCGCCAAGCGGAGCATCGGTTCCAAAATATTCTCTGGCCTTGCTGCGTGTCAGGACGATGCTGTCGGGCTGACGCAAGGCGCTATGCAGATCCCCCGCGGTGACCGGCAGGGGCAGGACGTCGAACACGGTGGGGTCGGCCCAGTAGATCGTTTCCCGGGACTCAGTCTGGTCTTTGCGGAGCATCACCTCGGTTTGGGAGGCGCGCGCCACCGCCTCCACACCCGTCACCTGCGTCCTGATCTCCTCCGCCAGCCAACTCGTGGACTCCGCGTTGTACAGCTCGGGATGTCCTTTCGGTATGGCGATGGTGGCGATCAGGTACGTCCGGTCGTAGCCGGGGATGAAATGATCGTAGGTGAGCTCGTGATGGATGATGAGGCCGACCAGCAGAGCGGCCGACAGGCCGACGGCGAGGCCGAGAATGCTGATCGTGGCGTAGAAGCGGCTCCGCGCAATGTTGCGTAGCGCCGCAGCCAGATAATTTCGGAACATCGCTGCTTCCTCCCCGCGAGGATGTTACGTCGATCGCTTGCCTTTGACACTGGCCACGTAGCGGGACAAGCCCTGCGTCAGCGCCTCCGAGACGATCCGGCAGCGAGCGCTGCGGCGCAAGTCGGCGTGCATGGCGACCCAGATCTCCAGCTTCAATGAGAAGGCCGCCGGCAGGACCGGTATCAGATCCGGGTCCCGGCGAGCGATTCCGATCTGACAGGCGCCGATTCCGCAGCCCGCCCGGAGCGCCGCCAGCTGAGCCAGGTCGCTGTCGGTGCGCAGCGCGAACATGTCCAGCGCGAGGCCGCGGGCACGAAGGGAGCGTGTGAAGGCGTTTTCCTGGTCGAAGCCGATCACGGCATGACGGGCAAGCTCGGCGGCACTGCCGGGCATCCCGTGACGGTCAACATAGCGCCGATGTGCCGTCAACCCTCCCGGCTATCGCAACTGGGCGGAGTTGGTGATGCCGATGCTCTCGAGCACGATCGCTGCGGCGCAGGCGTCCGGTGCCCGCGTGCTCCTTCCCGGAACCATCTACAACTACGGCCCGGACGCTTTTCCAGTGCTCCGCGAGGACTCACCGCAGCATCCCCTTACGCGCAAGGGCGCCATCCGGGTGGACATGGAGCGCGCGCTGCGGGATGCCGCTCGATCCGGCGTGCGTTCGCTGGTAGTCCGCGCGGGCGACTTCTTCGGGCCCGCGGCGGGCAACAACTGGTTCTCGCAGGGGCTCGTCAAGCCCGGGCGCCCCGTCAGTTCGATCACCTGTCCGGGCCGCAACGGCGTCGGTCACTCCTGGGCTTATCTGCCGGATCTTGCCCAGACGATGGTGCAACTGCTGGAGCGCGAGTCGACGCTCGCGCTGTTTGAGACTTTTCATTTCCGTGGCCACTGGGATGCGAACGGCGGCGAGATGGTGGAGGCGATCCGTCGTGTCATTGGCAATCCCTCTGCGCCCGTGCGTAAGTTTCCGTGGCTCGTCGTCACGCTCGCGTCGCCCTTCGTGACTTTGTTTCGCGAGATGATGGAGATGCGGTACCTCTGGAACGAGCCGCTTCAGTTGAGCAATGAGCGGCTGGTTCGAGTATTGGGGGCGGA
>DATNEN010000041.1:0-9434 GCA_035552975.1 Steroidobacteraceae bacterium | reverse complement strand
CAGCACCTTGGGCCCCTGCCCGGCGCCCCGAAATTTCAGGACGTACATGCCCTCGTCGTCCGCCTCCACGATCGCCGGGAGCGACCCGCCTTCGCGCAGCGGCGTGACGTAGCGGGTGGCGGTGACGGTTCTGATCACGGGGCGAATGATGCCACAGCCCCGCCAATGGCGAAGCCATGCCCGGCGGGAGGGGGACTGTCGCCACCGCTGCGGCCGCGGTGACCGGCCAGCGGCACGCTATATGCGGCGGTGCCCCGGATTTGCTCGAACAGGTGTAGACTTTCGCTACACTCTGTCTCTTAAATATCAGCGGAGAATCCCCATGGAGCCATCGCACGGGCTGCAGGCCGGGCACGACCCCCTCGCTACCCCCAGCGTGCACGCGGAGCACGCGGCACCCCGCGGCTGGCGACGCTGGGTCTTCGCCACCAATCACAAAGATATCGGCACGATGTATCTCGTGCTCTCGCTGACGATGTGGCTGGTCGGCGGAGCCTTCGCCATGCTGATCCGGGCGGAGCTGTTCAAGCCGGGGACGCAGCTGCTGGATCCGGGCTTCTTCAACTCCATGACCACCCTTCACGGCCTGATCATGATTTTCGGCGCGATCATGCCCTCCTTCGTCGGCCTGGCTAACTGGATGGTCCCGTTGCAGATCGGCGCACCCGACATGGCGCTGCCACGGCTGAACAACTTCAGCTTCTGGATTCTGCCGTTCGCCTTCCTCATTCTCATCGCGACGCTGTTCGTGCCCGGCGGCGCCCCCGCCGGCGGCTGGACGATGTACCCGCCGCTGATGATCCAGATGGGCGACAGCTTTCCGATGACCATCTTCGCCATTCACCTGATGGGGATCTCCTCCATCCTGGGCGCCATCAATATCATCGTGACCATCATGAACCTGCGCGCGCCGGGGATGTCGCTCCTGCGCATGCCGCTGTTCGTGTGGTCGTGGCTCATCACGGCCTACCTGCTGATCGCGGTGATGCCCGTGCTGGCGGGTGCGGTGACCATGGAGCTCACCGATCACTTCTTCGGCACCACCTTCTTCAGCGCCGCCGGTGGCGGCGACCCGGTGATGTATCAGCACATCTTCTGGTTCTTCGGGCATCCGGAGGTGTACATCATGATCCTGCCGGCCTTCGGGATCATCTCGGAGGTCATCCCGGCGTTCTCCCGCAAGCCCATTTTCGGTTACGAGTCGATGGTGTATGCGCTCGCCTCGATCGCCTTCCTGTCCTTCATCGTGTGGGCGCACCACATGTTCACGGTCGGAATGCCGCTCGCGTCCGAGCTGTTCTTCATGCTCACCACCATGCTGATCTCCATCCCCACGGGTGTGAAGATATTCAACTGGACCGCGACCATGTGGAAGGGCTCGCTGACCTTCGAGCCGCCGATGCTGTTTGCCATCGCCTTCGTGTTCCTGTTCTCGGTGGGCGGCTTCTCCGGACTGATGCTCGCGATCGTCCCGGCGGACTTCCAGTACCAGGACACCTATTTCGTGGTGGCGCACTTCCACTATGTGCTGGTGACGGGAGCGGTGTTTGGCATCCAGGCGGCCGTCTACTACTGGCTACCGAAATGGACCGGCCACATGTACAACATGAAGCTCGCGAACTGGCATTTCTGGCTGTCCGCGATCTTCGTCAACGTGCTGTTCTTCCCGCAGCACTTCCTGGGTCTTGCCGGCATGCCGCGGCGCATCCCGGACTACCCGACGCAGTTCACCGACTGGAACATGGTCTCCTCCATCGGCGGGTTCGTCTACGGCGTGTCGCAGTTCCTGTTCGTCTACCTGATCTGGAAGTGCGCACGCGCCGGAGTGCACGCGGAGGGCCGCTCGTGGGACGGCGCCCGCGGGCTGGAATGGGAGCTGCCCTCGCCACCGCCGCATCACTCCTGGACGACGCCACCGGATGATGCCCTCGTCGCCAGAGCCGCAGAGCATTAAGATAGGTGGCGATGAAGCCCAAAGACGAGCCGCGTGCATACAGCTCCCCGGCCTGCTATCTGCACGAATTCCAGAACAGCGGCGCACCTCCGCTCACGAGCTGGGAAGAGATCAAGCAGTGGCGCAAGGCGCGCCGTGAGGAAATCATTACACGGCGGGCCGCGAGGGAGGCTACCGAGCGGCAGCGCCTCAGCCGGCCGGTCGTGCAGTGCCTGCTCGATCACATCGACGTCAACGAGTATCCCGTGATCGGCATCTATTGGCCGATCCGCGGCGAGATCGACTTGCGGGAATTGGCGCGCCGGCACGTCGCAGCCGGCGGCATCGTGGGGCTGCCGGTCGTGGTTCAGAAGGCCGCGCCCGTCGAGTTCTGGCGCTGGCAACCCGGCGTTGCGATGAAAAAGGGACTCTGGAACATTCCGGTCCCCCCGGATCGCAACGTCGTTGCGCCCAGCCTGTTGGTCGTCCCCCTGGTCGGCTTCGACCGTGGACGATATCGGCTCGGCTACGGTGGCGGGTTCTACGACCGGACGCTTGCGGCGGCGCAACCGCGCCCGCACACCATCGGTGTCGCTCTGGCCGACGCAGAGTTGCCGACCATCTATCCGCAGTCGCACGACATCCCGATGGATGTGATCCTCACCAACGAGCTCACGCTGACTTCGCCAACCGCTCCGGCTGAACTCCTGAGCAGCCGGGACCGCTGACCTCGACAGCGGCGGCTTACGCTGACTTCGCCAACAGCGGGGTGACGATCCGCTCGAGGCTGTCCGCGGTCCACGCCGGGTTCTTGTCCTTCCAGCCGTTATCCACCAACCGCCCGGCGCGGTCGATGGTGAAGCTCACCGGCAACCGCCAGATGCGCCCGTAGCCGGGAGCGCTGGAGTTCGCCATGAGGCCGACGGGAAACTTCAGGGTCTGAGCGACCTGCCGGACCTCACGCAGCTTGTCAGGCGTGTCGAGGCTGAAGCCGAGAATCCGTAACCCATCGGCCGCGTGCCGTTCCGCGTAGCCCGACAGGAGCGGCAACTCTTCGCGGCAGGGGTCACACCAGGTTGCCCAGAACGTCAGGATCACGACGTGCCCGAGCAGGTCGGAGGTCGCAATCTTCTGGCCGTCGAGCGTCACCAGGCTCGCAGGGGGTGCGGACGCACCCAGGCGCAGATCGTTCGCCTCGGCGCGGCGCTCGCTCAGAGCAGCCAGGAGTGCCGCTGCGCCGAGAGCTTTCAATACGGCACGGCGAGCGCCGCGCGCGTGTTCGTCAAAGTGCATAGCTGGCCCCGAAGCTGGCCGTCCAGCGAGGGAAGAGCTGGTAGCCGTAGAGGTTACTGTAGATAGGAACTTGTGCGAAGGCATAGACGTGCAGCTTCGGGAGCACCATCGCTGTCAGGCCCGGGCTCAGGTACGCGACATTGCCCGCCGTGCTCTGGATGTCCGCCAGTGCTCCCTGATCGGGCGACTTGTGCAGCAGATTCACCTGGACCTGGGGCACCCAGCGAGGGTTCGCCTCATAGCGCAACCCGATGTCGACCGTGGTCGAGTTGCCAGGGCGATAGTCATTTCCCGGCCGATCCATGTGGTGTCGCACCGCGCTCTGGAACTGCCCGTTCACGGTCAGATCGAAATCCTGACTGATCGCCCGGTAATAGTACGCGCCGACGATGATGTCGCTGCTCCCGGTACCCGGCTGCAGGCTCGCATCCAGCGGTGTGCCCGCGTTCGGTCCGCCATAGAAATCGATCGCCGTCCCGTATTTGCCGGTCGGCAGCTTCACACCGAGCTGCACCCCGAGGTTGTGCGTCGGCAGGATTCCCTGATAGTTGCCGATCAGGCGCACGTCGCCCAGGCTCGAGCTGCGCGAAGAGCTCAACCCGTTCAGCGGCTGCGTGGAATCGAAATCTCCGTACGTCGAATGTGTCCGGATCACGTACGGCACCCGCAGGTCGAAGTCCCAGTTCGCCGTCGGGCTGTAGCTCAGCCCGTAGGTCAGGTAGCGATTGAGCGTCTCACGCTCGAGCTCGTTTCCGTCCGGTACGGTGCTGATGGTATGCGTGCCGCTGCGCAGCTGGTCCTGGTGGAGGTAGTCGTACTCAAAGCTTAGTCGCCAGCCGGCCTCGGCCGAATAGCCCATCGCGGCATCGGCACTCAACGTACAGCCGCAGGTGGCACATGCAAATGCGGAACAGGGCAGCGCAGTGGCGCATGCTGACGAGATCGTCAGCAACGCCACGCGCGAAATAGATCGGTTCACGGTCGCCTCTCATGACATCAGTGCGAACAGGCACGCGCGCCGCTCTGCACTCGCACAGTGACGGCGCATCGATGAGGTCAGGCGAGGCGCGGAGGTCCGCGGGGAGACTGTTGGCGAGCAGGGCCGAAATGCGCGAAGGTCTGCGCCGCGGGCTCGGGCAGAACGGGCGGAGCAGATTCAATCGCGGGGGTGACTGCGGCGAGGAACGGAATCGGTGTCGCGCCCGAGCTCTGCGCGTAGGGGCATGTAGGATCCGCGTGGGTGTGGCCTCCCTGGTGCCCCGGCATCCCGTGGCCGCCCGTGGCGGCCATTGCCGGCATCTCGTGGCCGCCCACGTCGGCCATGGGCATGTCGTGGCCGGCCATCTCGGCCGCCGACATGCCGTCCATGCCCGCAGCGGACGCCACGTGGCCGGACATCTCCGCCGCGGACATCGCGCCGCCCGACACGGCGTCGGACTGCCCGGACAAGGCGTGGCCCGCACCGCGATATAAAGATGCAGTCGCGTCCGCGTCGCACAGAACAATTGCGAGGCCGCCATCTACCGGCGCAAGCATGAACCCCGCGGGAACGAGCGCGCGCAGCAGCAGCATCGCCAGCACAAAGGGAGCAGCCCAGTGCCGCACGACACCGTTCCCGGCTCTACCCACGCGAAGGGGCTTGCGCTTGCGAGGCATACTCGAGGGAAGATGCCCCAAGCCCGGTGGCCGATCAAGCCGGAGTGATGCCTGCATCCACGGCCGGGAGGTCGCCGATGGCCGCCCAGTCGAGCTGCTCGCCGCCGTGCGCCATCAGCCGCAGGAACCGATCCCTGATGAGGTTCGCCAGCGGCAAGGGAACGCTGAGATCCTCCGCCGCGCCCAGTACGAGACGGACATCCTTCTGCCCGAGGGGCGCGGCGAAGCCGGCGGGCGTGAACCGCCGCTCGACCATCATGCCGCCGTAGTTCCTGTAGATGGGTGCATCGAACAGTGTCGAGGTGAGAAAGTCCATGCACACGCGCCGATCGAGCCCACCCTTCTCCACCAGCGCCAACATCTCCCCGAGAGCTTCGATCATCGCAGTGATGAGGAAGTTGCCGCTCAACTTCAGCAGATTCGCATCCCGTGGGCGCTCCGAGAGTACGCACACTTTCTGGCCCAGCCCCTCCAGGACGGGCATGATTCGCTCGACCGCACTCTGCTGCCCCGCCGCGACTACGAAGAGCTTGCCGGCCGCAGCGACGGGTGGCCGGCCGAACACCGGAACCGACACGAAAGTCTGACCCGCCTTGGCGTGCGCTTCCGTCAACTTCTCCGCCAGTCGCACGCTGATGGTGCTGGAAGAGACGTGGATGGCTCCTTTGGCCAAGTGCCGCTCCACGCCCTCGCTCCCCAGCGTCATGTCCTCGACGGACCGATCGTCCGCCAGCATGGTGAATACGACTTCGCCACGGCACGCATCGGCGATCCGATCGGCGACCTTCGCACCCAGGGCCGCCAGCGCCTGCGCCTTCTCCCGCGTACGGTTGTAGACCGTCAGCTCATGCCCGGCCCTGATCAGGCTCGTGGCCATGCCCGCGCCCATCTGCCCCAGTCCGATGAATCCCACCTTCATGCCGGCTCGCCTCCTGTCGCTGTGCCCCCGTTATACTCGCAACCTGCATGCCAAGCTCCGCTTCAGCGATACCCCCTGTTCGCGGCGTGTTGTTCGACCTCGACGGCACGCTGCTGGATACCGCCCCGGATATGGGTGCGACGCTCAATGCGCTGCTCCTGGAGCACGGTCTGCCCGCGCTTGCGCACGCGACGATCCGTCCTCACGTCTCGAGAGGCTCGCGGGCACTCGTCACGCTCGGATTCGGCGCGGCGACGCCCGCGGAGCACGCGCCGCGCATCGAGCGCTTCCTCGCTCTCTACAGTCAGCGGCTGGCCCTCGACACGCAACCGTTCGAGGGCGTGCTGCCGCTACTGGATGCTCTGGATTCGCGGGACATCGCGTGGGGAATCGTCACCAACAAGCCCGGCTGGCTGGCGCAGCCGTTGCTGCAAACGCTCGCTCTTCTCACACGCGCCCGAGTCGTCGTGTGCGGAGACACGTTGCCGCAGCGCAAGCCGTCTCCTCTGCCGTTGCTGCACGCCAGTGAGAAGCTGGGACTGGCACCCGCGTCGTGCGTCTTCGTCGGCGACGCAGAGCTGGACATGCAAGCCGCGCGCGCCGCCGGTATGCCGGCGATCGGGGCGCGCTATGGCTACTTCCACGCCGCCGACAAGCCGGAGAGCTGGCCCGCGGACGGTTGGATCGAGTCGCCGCTGGACTTGCTGCGGTGGCTGGACTAGCCGCTGCGGCGGCGACCCGCTAATCCCACACGGCTGAGCGCATGCCGTACGGCACGGTATTGATCACAGCCTCGACCTGATCGATCTTGCCCTTGTCGATCTGGAACAGCTCGGAGATCTCCAGGGTCAGCTCCTCGCAGCTCATCGCGACGATGTTCACCCCGCCGGCGCCGTTCGGGCGCAGTGTCGGATTGCTGTTGGTCTGCGCACCGTTCTCCCAACGCAGGCAGGTGGGAGCGAAGGGTGCGGTGTTGTGGCCTGTGTTGCCGCCGAGACCGGTGAAATAGGAATTGGCGACCTTCACCAGATCCTCGTGCGACATCCGCTCGGCCGCGGGCACGGTGCGCAGAAACTGCGGCCGTGGGTTGCCATGCTCTTCCATCGCCTTGCCGGCCGGAGTGAAGGGGCCGCCACCGCCCCCCCGGGCCACGAGGGTCTCGACCTCACTGATCAGACCGTAGGTCACCTTCAGCCGCAGGGCCAGAAGCACGGGCGTGCCGTTCTCCATGAGGGTGCCGTAGAAGCCTACCTGGCCATCCTCGGGATCGGCGACGTACAGCTTGTACTTCCCCCGTCCCGAGGCGGTACCCCACAGGCCATCTCCCAGGCGCAATTCCTGGCCGTTCTCGGTGAATCGGACGTTCACGGCCAGTGGGAGCCGTCCCGGGTCATGGGCGACCAGGGCCGCCAGGTACTGGTCGACGAGGTCCTGCAGGCAGGCCCGCTCGCACACATCGGACGCAAAGCTCGGCAATGACAGCAGGCACGCTACCAGGGCGGCTGCCCGCACGATGAACGATCCCCCGCGCGGCATGACTCCCCTCCCCTGATCGGCGTTGAGTGGTGCGGGCAAAGCGTTCACACTTCCGCCGGCCCGCGTTTCAGACATCAAACCATAAGGATCGCGCCATGAAAACCCTCAGTCTCGTGTTGGCTCCCGTGATCCTGGTCGCCTGCGGCGCGGCCAGTGCGCAAGACCCTGTCGTCCCGGCGGCGGACCAGGACGCGCTGTTCCACAGCAAGGACCCGAAGCTCGATGCCAACAAGCAGGCCGTGTACCACATCTTCAAGGACCTGCTGCAGGCGAACCACTGGGAGCTCGCCGACAAATGGCTGACAAAGCGCTACATTCAGCACAACCCGAACGCGAAGAACGGTCTCGACGGCGTCGTGTACTACTTCACGCAGGTGAGAAAGGTGAAGCCCACACCGATTCCGGCACACCTGTCCTATCGCATCGTGTCGGTAGTCGCCGAGGGGGACATGGTCACGGTCGCGGCCTCCCGCGAGCAACCCGATCCGTCGGATCCGTCCAAGAAGTACACCACCACCTGGTTCGATCAGTACCGCATGGTCGATGGCAAGGCGGATGAGCACTGGGATCCGGCCACCAAGGCGCCCCCGGGCAAATAGCACCGGCAGCGGACGTTCATAGCACTGGTAGCACAAAGCACACGGCGCGGCGGAAACGTCGCGCCTGCATCGCGCGAACGCGCGCGAGCGATAGCCCGAACCTACGGCACGCGCGCGAACGCGCGCACCAAGGAGTTTCTTCCATGAAGGCCCTGACAGGCACGCTGGCCGCGCTGGCGATCTGCGCTGTACCCCGGTTCGCGCTCGCCTCGGACGCGGATGTTGTTCGTGAGTACCGCGATCGCGGGGAAATCGACGCGCTGATGTGGCACTACGTCCACGCGCTCGACTCACTCGATGAGAATGCGTATGCCGCCAACTACACGCCCGACGGCTCCTTCAAGGCCGGCAAATCGGTGTCCGAGGGCACCGAGGCGCTGAAGAAAATCATCACGGACGTGAAGAAGCGGCGCGCCGAGCAGGTGGCGAAGGGTGAGAAGCCTCCGCAGCTGTATCACGTCATCACGAACGAGTACATCGAGTTCGTCGACAAGGACCACGCGCGGATCCATTCCTACTGGCAGACGCTGTTCGCGCCCGCCGATCCGAAGGAGAGACCGCAGGTGGCCGCAGCGGGACGGGGAATCGACGAAGTGGTGCGCGTGAAAGGCCACTGGCTCATCAAGAACCGCGACGTGATGCCGCCCGCGAGCGAGTGGTAGCTCAGTCTGCCTCGCCCAGTCCCCAGCCGCCGTCGATGATGATCTGCTGACCGGTCACATACGCCGAGGCCGGCGAGGCGAGAAACAGGGTCAGCCCCGCCATGTCCGCGGGGAATCCGACGCGGTGCATCGGCACGTGTTTGCTGACGAGCGCCTGCGTGTCCGGGTTGTGCGCGTGTCCCCCGCCGATATTGGTGACGAAGAATCCCGGTGCGATTGCATTCACGGTGATGTTATCGGCCGCCAGTTCCAAGGCGACGTTCCGCATAAAGTGTGCGGCACCAGCCTTAGCAGCCATATACGCAGCGCCAATCACCGCCTCACACTTCACCGCGGCGAGGGAGGTCGTGATGATGATACGGCCCGACTTGCGAGGGCGCATATGGCGCGCGGCCGCACGCACCGTCGCAAACACGCCGTTGAGATTGATGTCGATGACCTTGGTCCAGCGCTCGTCGGTGTAGTTCTCGACCGCCCCGGCCGGATACCGTGAGCGCTCTCCCACCCAGGAGTCGACGAAACCGGGGCCGGAATCGATCCCCGCGTTGGCGAAGGCAACGTCCAGCCGCCCGTAGCGCGCTGCCGCGGCGTCGAACGCGCGGTCCAGGGCAGCGTGATCGCACACATCCACGACTTCGCCGTGAACGTCGAGGCCAGCGGCGCGCAGCCGCTTGGTCTCCGCGGCAATGCGACCGGCATCGATATCGAGCATGGTGACCCGGGCACCGTTGTTGGCCATGGCCTCCGTGAAGCCGAGGCCCAGGCCGCTCGCCCCGCCGGTAACGACGACTCCGTACCCATTGACGGAGAACAGTTCCGAGATCTTTACAGTGCTC
>DATNEN010000040.1:0-2081 GCA_035552975.1 Steroidobacteraceae bacterium | reverse complement strand
GTACCGTCAGGCTGCGGCACCGCGTACACCTTGACGGTAGCCCCGGTGGTCAGGCCGTTGGTCAACGCGGTCAGACCGGCGGACGCCGTGATGTCGATGGGGCTGACCGTGACGATGCCATTGGTGCGATCCACCTGATAGACGAGCGTCGCCGAGCCCGAAGTCGTGCTCACATCGACGGTCGCGGGATTGGCTCCGCCAGCGACGGTCATCGTGAACGCATTGTTCGCCAGTCCGGCGGCGACGGTACCCAGAGGGATGGGTGTCGGCACCAGCACGGTCCAGCGGGCGGACCAGCCCATGGCGTCGGCCGGGTCGTTCCAGATGACGTTCGAGGTACCCCACGCCGTGACCGCACCGGCCGTACCTCCGAAGTTGACGCCGCCATTGGTGGCCGCGACGTAGTCGGAAATGGCGTTGGTGCCACTGGTCACGAGGGTCGGGTACGTGAGATTCCACCACTTGAAGCCCGTGATGGCGTTACCGCTCGCGTCGGTTCCGTTCGCGGTGGTATTGGCGATGTAGTCCAGCGCAACGGTGTAGTCGTCCGAGGGTGTGGCAAAGGCATGCGTGTAAGTGAATCCGGTACTGCCTGCCGCCGAGATATGCCCGCTGTAAGTGGCAGTCTCGATGTCCACGGTGTCCGCAACCAGCGGATTGGCCAGCGGGTCCACGACGCTCACGTGAACCTTGAAGCCGCGCACCAGCTCGTTGGCAGCCAGGAAGGCCGTTCCGGTGCCGATGGGCGTCGCATCGGCCTGGGCATTCGCAGGCGTACGGAAGTAGAACTGCGTATTGGCGTTTACCGTCAGCGGCACCGCGATCCCGGACTCATCCGAGACCCACATGCGGGTGTTGGTCGCATTCACGTGCAGCACGTGCCCCTCGGGGCTCAACCATACGTTGTTGAAGGTCGAGCTCGCCCAGATGCGCACCGCGACGAGCGTGCCGTCGGGCTGGAAACGGGCTGCGATGCGGACGAACTTGCCGTCCAGCGTGGCCGCTTCGGCGGAGAAGTCCTTGATCGTCGTGCGCGTCTTGGCGTCGACGTCGTAGAAGAGCGTTCCGTTGGTGGCGTCGGCGAGAATCGTCAGCTTCTGCGAGGTATCGGAGATCGCGGTCTCCGGAGTGCTCGCCGGAAGGACCGGGAAGTCCTTGTCGATGGTGATCGAGCTGTTGTCGCTGGCGACCGCGGCGACCGTCCCGTAGGTGTGGCGCAGCACCAGGCGGGTGAGGTCCCGGATCGGGCGATGCCGCACGGGTCCTTTGAAATTCACCGCCCAGATCGTCGCGCCGGCGGCGGCCGGAGGGGTATGCCCGATGAGGAAGGCAGGATGATTGAGATCGAACTCCAGGTCGAGGGCATTGCTCTGCCCGCTGCTCACCACCAGGGGCGAATCGAAGCTCACGGAGATCGGTACCGTGCGATTGGGCGCGCTGCCCTGCCCGCCTTGAATCTGAATCTGGCTCGCTGGAATGGTCGCGCCGGCCGTGCCGTCAAAGCCCGGCTCCGGGTCGGCGGACACCGTCAGGGCGACATCGCCCGGGTTGCCGGCGACGGTGACGATCGCGCCGGTATACGTGCCCACCGGAACGCTGACATTGCCGAGGATCTCGGCCAGCTGATCCAGCTCTTCCAGGTTGATCGTCGGTACCTGCGAGGGAGCGGTATAGACGGTCACCGCGCTGCCGCCACCCTGCGGGAGCAGCGCGATGCTCAGTACCTTCACGCCGATCGTCGCCCAATCCTCGGCGCTATCATCGCTGACCATGAGACGTATCGAGCCGGAAGTGGATTGAGTCGTGCCGCCGCTGCCGGCGCTGCCGGCGCTGCTCGGGCTGGAAGGCTGGGCGTCCCCGCCTCCACCACAGGCGCACAGGCTCAGCAGCAGTGCGCCGCACACGGCGCGGGCGATCAGTTTGAGTTGCATGTCCGGTTGCTCCGTTTGCGATGTCGTGGGCCGAACGTTCCGCTCGGGGACGTTTGACACTGCAAAGCGAACGAGAACGCCATCGGTTGACGTCACACGAGAAGAGAGTGCGTGCCGTAAGCTGGCTGCAAGGCGTGTTGTCGGGAAGTG
>DATNEN010000039.1:0-13045 GCA_035552975.1 Steroidobacteraceae bacterium | reverse complement strand
CACTGGCCGGCACCGGAGGCGCCCTCCGTGTCCAAGCTGCAGAAAGCCGCCCTGCGCAGCCTGCGTCCGACTCAGCGCCCCGTCGGGATGATCGCGGTCCGCGACAAGAAGAAGCACCTCGCGCAACTGATTGGCCGCCGTAGCGTCGGCGGGTTATTACCGTCCGGAACCGGGCTGGCCCGAGGCCGGTGCGTCATCCGCCTCCGTCGGGATCTTGAACTGGATGTCCTTGCCCTGCGCGGTGACGAAGCCGCTCACGAAACCGCCATCCGTGCGGTCCTTGCGGGGAGCGAATCTGACTTTGATCTGATCGCCGATCCTGATCATGTTGGGGCGCCAGCCGGCACGATAGAAGTTGTTGATGCTGTGGCCTTCGAAGTCCACATCGCGCGTGCCCTTCTGGTCGGTCACCGCGAGGGTCATGCTCATGTGAGGATTGATGACCCGGATCGCCTTCACCTGGCCGGTCAGCTCGTGCAGCTGCCGGAAATCGAATTGCGAGGCCGAATGGTGCGCCAGTGCGGGCGCCAGGCCGGCCGCGAGCAAACACGCCGCGAGTGCCACTTTGAACGCTTTCATGTACGCCTCTTTCGTTCCTGCTTGCGAACCGCGCCGTCGCCTCTCAATCCGCTGCCTCAATGCGTCGCCGTCGACCCGCTGCCTCAGTGCGTCGCCGCGGTCCTCGCGGCCTTCTTCTTACGCAGCTCATCGAGCCTGTTGAGCCACGCCTCTTCGTTGCATTCGTAGGGCAACAGGATCCCCTTCGGATCGAAGCGCCACTTCTTCTGCACGACCACCGGCTTGGTGTAGAACACCGGATCGGTCAAGGTCATCTGCGCGACCAGCACGCGGTGTCCCCTGGCGTCGGTGGTCTGGGTATACCGCTCGGTGATATGGGCCTGATCGCTGTGGGGATAGCTCTGGTCCTCCTGCTCCTTGAGGGACCCCGTCTCGACCACCAGCGTGTCACCCTCCCAGCGAGCCGTCGAATAGCCGTTGCGGTCGGGCACTCGGTCGGCCTCGGGAATGACTTTCGCTCCGAAGTAGAGCCGGCGCACCTCGTTGTGCGCCTCGTAGATCACCGTGATCTGCTCGGGCCGCTCGATGATCTCCATCGGATAGGCGCCGGAGAAGGTCAGCGACTCGGGCATCCCCGAGCCCAGGCAGTGCGCCCCCGGATTGTCGTCCGGCCCCACCAGGGAGCGGTATTCGTCCACCCGGCGCTTGCCTTCGGCGGTGAATGGCAGAGGGGGGAGTACGCCATTGAAGGTGAAAGCAGACTTGCCTGCCTCGACGTACAGGGTCCAGATGCCCGTCAGATCGGGATGCGAGTCGGACGCGTCCGCCGCACCGCCCAGACCGGCGCCGGCCGCCAGCACCAGCGGTGCCAGGAGCCGCCACCCGAGAACGCGTCTCTTGCCAACATGGCGTGAAATCATCGCTCTGCCCCCTGCCGCCTCCAGCCGCGGAGGCGATCATACCTCTCGATGCGGACGGCGTCTGCGGCTACGCCTTGTCAGTGCCCGACTTGGGTTTTGGTTGCGCCCGGCCCTTGGCTTGCGCGTGGCACGGTCGGTCCGCAGGGGTGCCGTGCCACCGTGACGGGCGTGCGCCTTCCAGAAGGAGTCCACGACGCCTTCGGCCAGCCAGCGCCGGTCTACAGCAGGACCGAAGATGTGTCGATACATCATCGGACCGATCAGCAGCGCAACGCTGAGCTCCTCATCCAGCACCACCGGAAAGGTCCCCGCACCCATCCCACGCTGCAGGAGCTTTCGCAATCCGAGACGAGAGCGCTCGGAGACGCGCGCCCTCCACGCTCGACCAAACTCCGGATTGCAGGCCGAATAAGCGATGAGGTGAGGCGCAAGGCGCCGCTGAATCTCCGCTCGCGCCGCCGGGGGCTCGTAGGCGAGGAAGGACTTCATGTCCGCCCGCAGATCCCCCGAGTCCTGCTCGCTCGGGTCTTCGTCGACGCGGTGCACATGCAGCAGTACCTCGAGGCACAGCGCATCCTTGTCCGCCCAGTGCTTGTAGACGGTTGCCTTGCTCACCGCCGCGGCGGCCGCGATCGCATCCATGCTGGTCGCTGCGATACCCCGGCTCGCGAACAGCTCCGTCGCGGCTGCCAGGACTTTCTGATGGGCCCGTTGGCTCAGGCCGCGCGGCACGCCGCTATACCTCGATCCTGGAGAAGCGCCAGGCGCCCAGGCAGACGAACGCCGCGGCGAGAATGATGAGCACGGTGGCATCGAGCGCGGGCCCGAAGTGCGTTTGCCCGATGAGCGCCGACCGCAGACCGTCGACGCCGTACGAGAGTGGGTCCATGCGTGTCACTGCGGCAAGGACGCTCGGCAGATGGTCCAGCGGATACAGCGCTCCCGAGAGAAAGAACAGTGGCATCACCAGAAAGTTCATGACCATCTGGAAGCCTTGCATGTCCTTCAGCGAGGAGCCAACGGTGGTGCCCAACCCGGCAAAGACCAGCGCAATCAACGCGAGAAACGCGAGTCCTTCCGGCAACAGCGCGAGATTCGACGGACGGAAGCCGGCAATCACGCACACAACCGCCACCAGGGCACCCTGCAACAACGCAACCGTCGCAGCGCCGCACGTGCGCCCCAACATGATGAAGACCCGCGGCACCGGCGCCACGAGGGTTTCCTTCAGGAAGCCGAACTGGCGGTCCCACAGCAAGGCGATGCCGGAGAACGTCGCCGAGAACAGCACTGTCATGGCAATGACGCCCGGCGCCACGAACTGCAGGTAGCTCCCGCGGCCTGCCTGGCGATACACCGCGCCCATGCCAAAGCCCAGGGCCACCAGATAGAGCACCGGCTGCCCCAGCGAAGCGATGATCTGCACCCGCGAGCGCGTGTAGCGTCGCAACTCGCGCAGCCAGAGGATATAGATAGCCGACATATCAGCGCCTCCACATCCGCGCGACGTTGCGCATCCTGTCTACCGGGCTCGCGGACTCATCGCGCAACGCCGTGCCGGTCAGCGCCAGAAAGGCGTCCTCCAGGGTCGCGGTGCGCGTCTTGTCCTTCAGCTCCTGCGAAGTCCCCAGCGCCACGATCTTGCCGTGATCGATGATGGCGATGCGCGAGGCCGCGCGGTCCGCTTCGTCCATGTAGTGAGTGGTGAGAAAGACCGTCACCCCCTCCTTCCGGTTCAACTCCTTGACGTGCGTCCAGAGCTGGTTGCGGCTCTGCGGATCCAGGCCGAGCGTGGGCTCGTCCAGGAACAGGATCCGGGGGGTATGCAGCAGGCCGCGCGCGATCTCCAGGCGCCGCCGCATGCCGCCGGAGAACTCCCTCACTCGGCCGTCCTTGCGATCCCACAGGCCGAACGTTGTGAGCAGCGCCTCGGAGCGCTCGCGACGCAGCTTGCGGGGCACGTGGTAGAGCGCACCGTGCAGCTCCATGTTCTCCCAGGCGGTGAGCTCCTGGTCGAGGCTGGGATCCTGAAATACGATGCCGAAGCGGCGCCGCACCTCGTTCTTGTGGCGCGTCGGATCCAGGCCGTCGATCTCGAGCTTGCCGCTCGTCACCGCCAGGAGGGTGGTCAACATCTTGATGGTGGTCGTCTTGCCCGCGCCGTTGGGGCCGAGGAAGGCGAAGATCTCCCCCGCTCCGACCTCGAAGCACACAGCATCGACGGCGATGAAATCCCCGAACTTGCGAGTCAGGTTCTCGGCGCGGATCATGCAGTTCTCGCGATCGTGGGCGGGAGCGGTTCCCTGCTCCAATCTATACTAGACAGTTCAGTTTAGTTTTTCAATCAATCGGCAGGATGCCGATTTGAACGCCGTCGTCCGCGACGGCGGCCCCGCAGGGGCGAGGCCCATGAATGGGCCGAGTAATGGAGGGGGACATGCGGGCAAGCTTACATACCCTGGGATTGCTGCTGGCGGCGGCGCTCATCTGGCAACCGGCGCCGGCACAGACGCTGCAGGGAGCAGCGCTGGTGTCCGCCCTGCAGCGCGGCGGTTACGTCATCCTGATGCGGCACGCCAGCTCGCCGCAGGCCCCTCCTGCGGCAGCCCAGGCCAACCCCGACAACCTGCGGCACGAGCGGCAGCTGGATGAGGCGGGACGTTCGGCGGCCCACGCGATGGGGGTGGCCCTGCGCCGGCTACGCATTCCGGTCGCAGCGGTGCTCTGCAGTCCGACCTATCGGGCACTGGAAACCGTACGCCTGGCGCAGCTGGGCAAGCCGCAAACCCGGGAGCAGCTTGGAGATTCCGGTCACAGCATGCAGGCCGATACCACGGGCGAGCGCGGCAAGTGGCTGCGCCTGCAGGTCGCCATGGCCCCCGCCCCTGGAACCGATACAGTGCTGGTCACGCATCTGCCCAACATCAAAGAAGCCTTTCCCGCAGACGCGGCGGGCCTGCAAGACGGCGCAGCGCTGATTTTCCAGCCCGACGGTCACGGCGGCGCGCAGCTGGTCGCCCGGGTCGCGATCCAGGAGTGGCCACGCCTCGCAGCCGCACCGTAACCGGCCTGGGTAAAAATTGCTCACGAAGCGCAACCGCTTGCCGGTTGCTCGCCTCGTGAGCAGCCCCCCGTTGGGGTTCAAGTGCTTCAGTGTCGCAGGGCGACCTTGTGCTCGTGCTGGCCTTCAGGCAGCGTGAATACAAACAGGCTGCCGCCGAGGGTCGTGTACTTGGCGAGATCCTTGTAGCCGCCCACCGCGCCGAGTCCGGCGGTCGCCTCCTGCAGGCCCGCCGCCATGCCGATGCCGGCCCACCCGCCGATGCCCGAGTACACACCGACGTACTGCTTGCCGTCGTACTCGTAAGTGAAGACGTTGCCGATGATTCCGGAGGGCATCTTGAATTTCCACAATTCCTTGCCGGTCTTCGGGTCGACGGCCTTCAGGTAGCCTTCCAGCGTCCCGTAGAACACGACATCGCCCGCGGTCGTGAGCGCGCCCGACCACACGGAGAAGCGCTCGGGGTCGGACCACATGATCTTGCCCTGCACCGGATCCCACGCGATGAAGTTGCCCATGCCGCCGTGGCTGTTGGGTGTCGGAAACATCGTGAGCGTTGCCCCGACATACGGTTGCCCCGCGGTGTATTCGATCTGGAAGGGCTCGTAGTTCATGCACACATGGTTGGTGGGCACCATGAACCAGTGCAGCTTCGGATCCCAGCTCGAGGGCTGCTCGTCCTTGGCACCGAGCGCGGCGGGACAGATGTTCTTCACGTTGACATCCGGACCGGTATAGCCCGGCGCGTACTGCTTGTTGACCACCGGGCGGCCGGTCTTCATGTCGACGCTCGTCGCCCAGTTGATGGTCGGATCGAACTTCTGCGCGACCAGCAGCTCGCCGGTCTCGCGGTTGAGCGTGTAGGCGAACCCGTTGCGGTCGAAATGCACCAGCGCCGGCACCTTCTTGCCCTTGATCGTGAGGTCCACCAGCGGCATCTCGTTGATGCCGTCGTAGTCCCACTGATCGTGCGGGGTCATCTGGAACACCCACTTCGCCATCCCGGTGTCGAGGTCGCGGGCGAAGATGCTCATCGACCATTTGTTGTCGCCGGGGCGTTGCGCGGGATTCCAGGTGCCGGGGTTGCCGGTGCCGTAGTAGAGCAGGTTCAGCTTCGGATCATAGGAGTACCAGCCCCAGGTGGTGCCGCCGCCGAGCTTCCACTGATCGCCCTGCCAGCTCTTCAGCGAGGAATCCTTGCCGATCGGCGCCATCTTGCCGTCGCTCCAGGTCATGGTCTTCTGCGGATCCACCAGCAGATCCTGGTCCGGCCCGGTGCTCCAGGCGATCCAGTCGCGCTTGCCGGTCTTGATGTCGTACGCGATGAGGCGCCCGCGCACCCCGAATTCACCGCCGGAGATACCGGTGATCACCTTGTCCTTGAAGACATGCGGCGCGTTGGTGTTGGTCTCGCCGATCTTCGGGTTGCCGTTCTTGACGCTCCACACGACCTTGCCGGTCCTGGCATCCAGGGCCACCAGGGTCGTATCCGCCTGTTGCAGGAAGATCTTGCCGTCGCCGTAGGCCAGCCCGCGATTGACGGTGTCGCAGCACATCACCGGCACCACGTCCGCGTCCTGCTTCGGCTCGTACTTCCACCGGAAGGTCTGATCCTTGAGGCTCACCGCGTACACGTTGTTGGGAAAAGGCGTCTGGATGTACATGGTGTCGCCGATCACCAGCGGCGATCCTTCGTGGCCGCGCAGGGTGCCGGTGGAGAGCGTCCATGCGACCTGCAGCTTGCCGACGTTGCCGGCGTCGATCTGCTTCAGCTCGCTGTAGCGCTGATTGGCATCGTTGCCGGCCTGGGCGGCCCAGTTGGCCGGATTGGCCATCTTCTGGTCCAGGTCCGGATCGGCGCTCGCCGCCAGCGGAATGGTCAGGGCGGCAAGCGCCACCCAAGCCTGTCTGTATGAGAATCTCATGATATCTACCTCCGCGAGGCAACACGCGCCGCGCCGGCGGAGGTAGGTATCAGTGCTGCGATCGACAGATCGTAGCGCGACTGCGCCGACGGCGGCGCCTGACACGCGAGGCGGTAGTTGACCACGTGAACGGATAAAGCCGGAAACAGCGCCGCTTTCATCTGGCGCAACAGTGCACAGTCATCGCCGTCGAACGAAACCGGACTGCCGGGCCGTAACTGGACGGTCTCCGGCAGCACGTTGGTTCGGTTGGCATCGAAATGGGCCCACTGGATCTGCGCGCCCTCCACCACATGGGGAACCGCGAAGTGCAGATGCACGGAGGGGGAATAGCCGCGGGCGCCCGTGCCGGCTCCGCATCCGTAGGCCAGAACGCGCACGTCGTGCTGCGCGCCGAGCACCCTGAGCAGATCCTCGAATTTGCGCTGCAGAGCTGCGCAGGAGTAGCGCTTGGGCAAGTGGTGGAGCTGAATCAGCACCTCGCGGGGGACCCAGACCGCGGGCTCGACGGCAGGGGCCATGGCGGGGGCCGGTACCAACGTGGCATTCGGGGTGGGAGCGCCTGCGACAGCGGCACCGCACGCAACGCATGCGATCCAGACGATGAGGGAGGTGCCGATCGCTCGCTGCAGGGTGTTCAGGCTCATGCGTAAGTCGAGAAAAACCGAAGATGCCGCCAATGCTATGACCGCAATGGCCGGCCGCCGTTTGGTGCGGCCGCTCACTCTTTCATTTTTTGGAAGAAAGCCTTGCGGGCACGGCGCGCGGGAACCTGCGGCCGGCAGCTTCATTCATTCAAGGTGGATCGTCTGCAAGCCATGCGTGTGTTCGTCGCAGTAGTCGACCGCCGCAGCCTGTCTGCCGCCGCCGCAAACCTCGCCCTGTCCCTCCCGACGGTCAGCCGAGTCCTCGGGTCGCTCGAAAAAGAGCTGGGTGTACGCCTGATCTCGCGTACGACGCGTGGACTGGCGGAAACCGACGGCGGACGGCTCTACTACCGGCGATGCCAGAGGATATTGTCAGACCTGCGTGATGCGGATGCCGCTGTACAGAGCCACGCACAAGCACCGGCGGGCGAGCTGCGCGTCACGGCACCGGTGACCTTCGGACGCTATCACGTCGCCCCCTCGGTGGCGGACTTCCTGGAGCGCTTCCCGCGCCTATCGTTCTACCTGTCATTGACCGACCGCTGCGAATCGCTGGGCGACCAGCGGCTCGATGTGGCGATCCGGGTTGCCCCGCTGCGCGTTCAGGGCGTCACGGTGCGGCGACTCGGATACATCCAGCGTGCCGTCGTGGGGTCGAAGGCCTACTTCGAGAAGTACCCCATACCCCGGCATCCGCGCGATCTCACCCGCCACAACTGCATGCACTTCACCCACTATCTGCGCTCCGACGAATGGAATTTCAGCGACCGCGCACAGACGGTCTCGATCAGGGTGCGCGGCCGCCTGCGAGCCAACAACCAGGAAGCGTTGCTCGACGCCGCGCTCGCGGGCGCAGGGCTGGCGGTGCTGCCGACATGGTTGATCCAGGGGCAACTCGAGGCGGGCAGCCTGCGCAGAGTCCTGACGGAATTCGAAGCCCCGCGGACTCCCGTCTATGCCATCTTCCCGACCCACGGCCCGCCGCCCAAGAAGGTGCGCTCGTTCATCGAATTCGTGGCCGAGCGTTACCGCGAACGCGGAATCCTCTCGGCCGGGCGCACCGGGGCGGTCTAAGGCGACAGGACGTTGTTGCTGCGATCCTTGTCCGGGATCAGATGGTCCGGGTCCACGATCACCCGGGCGATGGGTTGCGTGCTGTCCAGATACACCGTGGTCTGCTTCTTCAGGAGCCAGGTCTCAACCGGAAGCCGAATCCGGGTGCGGCTGCCATCCTTGAACTCCACCTGCACGATCGCCGGCAACACCAGCCGGTCGAGATTCGCAATCTTCACCTGCGCGCCCTTGGCGGGGTCGCCGTCGGTGTAGGCGACCCCCTGGACGGCCAGGTCCAGCGACCAGTTGTTGAGGTACCACCCCCGCCAGAACCAGCTCAGATCCTCGCCGCCCTCGCTCTCCATGGCACGGAAGAAGTCCGCCGGCTGCGGGTGCTTGTAGGCCCACTCGCTGATGAAATGGCGGAACGCCCAGTCGAAGCGCTCCGGCCCGAGGATCTGCTCGCGCAGCAGGATCAGCCCGAACGCCGATTTGAAGTAGGTCACCGAATGCCGATACTTCTCCGGAATCGCATCCGCCCGCGTCATGATCGGCGGGGCATCCGGGTCCTGCAGTATGGGCACGATCTCATCCGCCGGATGACCGCCGCCGGGAGCGAACTCCGAGTCGCGCTTGGGGCCGTAGACCCCATCGCCGAACGCATCGGACTCGTAGACGTCGATGAAAGTGTTGAATCCCTCGTCCATCCACGCCGCGCGCCGCTCATCGAACCCCACGATCATGGGAAACCAGGTGTGGCCGATCTCGTGCGCGGTGATCCAGAAGAGCGCCTTGCCCTGGTCCGGGATGCCATCGAACAACAGCCCCGGATACTCCATCCCGGAGCTGCCGCCGGCCACGTTGATGGCTGCGGGATAGGGATAGGGATACCAGCGCCGCGAGAATTCCTCCACGGCGTGCTTGAGATACTCCGTCGAGCGGCCCCACGCCGCGGCCCCTGCACTCTCGGGAGGATAGAAGGACATGGCGAGCGAGTGCGCGCCGCCCGGAAGTTGAATGCGGGCGGCGTCCCAGATGAACGCGGGCGAAGCGCTGAAAGCCACATCGCGCGTGTTCTGCATGCGGAAGTGCCACGTCAACGTGCCAGCCCGGTGGGACCCCTGCGTCGCCGCTTCGACCTCTGCGGGAGAGCGGATCATCACCGTCGCATCGCTGCTGCGCGCCCTCTGCAGGCGTTGTTGCTCGTCCGCAGTCAATACCTCGCGGGGATTCTGCAGCTCGCCGCTCCCGGCAACGACCATGTCGGCCGGCACGGTGATGGAGTAATCGAAATCTCCGTACTCCAGATAGAACTCCTGGATGAGATACGGAAGAGTGTCCCAGCCGCGCGCGTCATCGTACACGGCCATTCGCGGATACCACTGCGCGATGTCGTAGATATCCCCGTGAGAGGTGCTGACCCAGGAGGTTCGGCCGCCAAACGTGCCCGGAATGACGTAGTGATAGCGGATGTGCACCCGGATCTTGCCTCCGTGCGGCTCGAGCGGCTCCGGCAGGCGGATCTGCATCCTGGTATCGGACACCAGGTAGTCCACTTTGCGAGTGCGGCCGCGAGACTCGATATCGAGCTCATCGAGGACCATGCCTTGCGTGAAGTGCGTGTGACGCTCCAGATCGGCCGGCACTGAGCGGGCATCGCGGCGATACGTGTTCTGATCCAGCTGCAACCACAGGCTGGCCAGGGCGTCGGGGCTGTGATTGGTGTAGGTGATCACCTCGGTGGCGCTCAGCTGCCGGGCGATCGTGTCGATCTGCGCATGGATCTCGTAGTCCGCGCGGTTCTGCCAGTACTGCGGACCCGGGGCGCCGCTCGCCGAACGGTACTGATTCACCGCCTGCGGGAACCTCAGCGGGGCGAAAGTCTGCAGAGGATCGTAGCGTGACTCGGCGACCGCGGCGGCGCACGCCGCAATCGCAATGACGCCGACGACGCACAGCAGTGCCGGAAGGCTCGGACGAAGGCTTTGCATCCCCTCAGTGTGCCATTCGTGGCGGCGCTCGTCAGCCCTTCAAAGGGGAGAGCCACGGGGGAGAGCCACGGAAGCCGCCTCGCATCGCGACACTTCCCCGGGGCTTCTTCGGCGCGACGGTGCGCGACACCTCGGCGAGATGGACGAAGTTGCCAACCCTGCGCGGCGAGCGGAAACTTGCCGGTGACGGCGACAACAGAGGTTGGCGAATGAAGGACGTCCGCGGCAAAGTTGCATTCATCACCGGCGGCGGCAGCGGCATCGGCCTGGGTATCGCGCGCGCGCTGGTCGAGGCGGGCGCCAAGGTCGCTCTCGCCGACCTGCGCCCCGATCATCTCAGCACCGCCCGGGGCGCCTTCGCAAGCCGCGGCCAGGCCGCGAGTGTGCACACGCTCCATCTGGACGTGACCGACCGCACCGCCTTCGCGGCCGCGGCCGACGAGACGGAGCGCGTGCTCGGCAAAGTTCAGATTCTCGTCAACAACGCGGGAGTGGGCATCGAAGGACCGTTCAAGGAGGCCACCTACGCCGACTGGGACTTCGGCCTCGGGGTGAACCTGGGGGGTGTCATCAACGGCCTGCAGACGTTTTTGCCGCGAATGCGCGCGCTCGGCAAAGGCGGACACGTAGTCAACACCGCGTCCCTCGCCGCGCTGGTCACGATGCCGGCCTACATGGTCATGTACGTAGCGTCCAAGGCTGCGGTGCTCGCGCTCACCGAGGCAATCCGCGGCGAGCTCGCGGAGGAAAACATCGGCGTCACGGTGTTGTGTCCCGGGCCGGTCAGATCCAACATCCACGAGCTGGTGAAGAATCGGCCGGCGCGCTTCACTCAGCACGCCGCGTTCCAGGCGGCGGCCGAGAGGCTCGCCCAGCGTGTGCCCTCGCAGCTGTGGATGGACCCGGCCGAAGTCAGCGCCCTGATCCTGAACGCCATCCGCGAAGATCAGCTGTACGTCATCACCCACGGCGAATGGCGCTCGGCGATGGTCGCCCGGCACGAGGCGATGCTGGCAGCGATGCCGGATAAACTGAGCCCCGGCCTGATCGAGTCCTTGCGCAAACCGGACGAGGCCTGAATGAGCGACATCGAGGTCCCCGTACTCATCGTCGGCGGGAGTCTGGTCGGGATGTCCGCGGCGCTGTTCCTGGCACAGCACGGCGTTCGCAGCCTCGCCGTCGAGTATCACCGCGGCACGGCGATTCATCCGCGCGCTGCGCAGGCAACCCAGCGCACCATGGAAATCTTCCGGGCCGTGGGCCTGGAGCGCATCATCTGCGACCGCTCCGCCGAGCAATTCGTACCGAACGGCGGTGTCGTGGCCGTCGAGACCCTCGCGGGAGGTCTGACGACGGAGTTCATCGCCGATCTCAACGCGGGCATTCGCGATGTCAGCCCGTGTGAGCGCGTATTCCTTTCGCAGAACGCGCTCGAGCCGCTACTGAAGCAGCGCGCCGTGGAGCTCGGAGCCGAGTTTCGCTTCGCGACCGAAGTCCTCTCGGTGCAGTCGGAGGCGGACGGAGTGACTGCGCAACTTCGACACCGCGACAGCGGTGAGGTCACCACTGTACGGGCTCAATATGTGATCGCCGCAGATGGCGCTCACAGCCGCATTCGCGAGCAGCTGGGCATCGGCGTGCGTGGTCGGGGCACATTCTCCAAGAGCATCACGATCTACTTTCGCGCCAACCTGCAGCCTTTCCTGGCAGACAAGCAGTGGGCGGTCGTCTACGTCAACAACGCGCAGCTGCGGGGCTTCTTCCGGTTCGAGAAGCCTTTCGAGAGCGCCTTCCTCGTGGTCAATACCGCCGGCGACCCCGATGCGCCGGACACGAATCTGTCGGCTGGGCTGTCGGAGGATCGTGCCAGGCACTTTGTCCATATTGCTCTGGGCGCGACGATTCCCGTTACCGTTGAAAACGTGATGCATTGGAACGCCTGTGCGGATGTGGCAACGACGTTCAGGATGGGCCGCGTGTTCATCGCCGGCGACGCCGCCCACGTCATGCCTCCCAACGGCGGGTTTGGAGGGAACACCGGCGTTCAGGATGCGCACAATCTCGCCTGGAAGCTGGCGCTCGTCCTGTCCGGAAGAGCCCATCCGGCGCTCCTGGACACTTACGCTGCGGAGCGTGAGCCGCCCGCAGCACTGACGGTCGAGCAAGCCTACACACGCTACGTCGTGCGCACCGACCCGCATTTGAAGCCTACCGGCACGGCACCCTATGTGCAGGATCTGAACATCGAGCTCGGCTACGTGTACCGATCTTCGGCTATCGACGCGAGCGAGTCCGACGATGGCGCCTTGCACCTGAGTCCGCGCGAATCGCGCGGCCGGCCCGGAACCCGCGCTCCGCATGTGTGGCTCGAGCGCAATGGAACCCGCCTCTCCACCCTCGATCTGTTTGGAACCGGATTCACGCTGTTAGGCGGCCGCGACGCGCAGGAGTGGTGCCGTTGTGGCCGCGCCGCTTCCGCCACCACCTCCATTCCACTCACCTGCTTCACTCCGGGAAGCGACGGGCTGCGCGATCCTGCGGGCGAGCTTCCCGGCGCCTATGGCATCGGGCCTGCCGGCTGCGTCCTGGTGCGCCCCGACGGCTTCGTCGCGTGGCGCGCGTTGGGGACTGAGCCGCCATCCGCGCACACGCTCGTCGCCCTGCTCACCGGAATCGTCGGACTTCCTGGCACGCCCCGTGCACCAGGTTCCGTGCGGTAGCTGTTGCGCCTGCGCATCGGGTGACATAAGTCTGAAAGGTCGCGCTCCGGGCGCACACCGCACCCACAATACAAGTGAGCGGGAGACTTGTAATGAATCTTGTCGACAGCACGATCCGGTATGCCATTCCGGCGTTGGGAATCGCAACTCGCTGGCTGAAGGAGGAGCTGGAGACGCGCGGCGTCAGGACTCCACTGATCGAAGCCTGT
>DATNEN010000038.1:0-27793 GCA_035552975.1 Steroidobacteraceae bacterium | reverse complement strand
GGAAATCAACCGGCCGGGAAACGCAGGTGCTGCGATCCTTCGGAGTATTCAATGCACCAGAGGCGTTCCTTGAAACGGACGCTCAAATGCGCGAACTGGCTTCCCTGCTGCCACCGCAGCTGCAGTGCGTCCTCCGGGGAGGGGAGCGGCTGGAAGGTTCCGCCAAAGGCGGGATGTGCGTTGCGCAACCGGATCAGCTCCAGCAGCCCCGCGACAACCGGGCGCTGCAGGTTGCGCTCGACTTCCTCGCAATCGTAGTAGTGACGGTTGATGTCGCGGCCGACGCCGGTGCGCGCCAGCAGCTCCATGTCGTTGGTCCCGGCAAGCAGCCCCACGTAGTAGACCTGAGGAATGCCCGGCAAGAAGAACTGAATCGCACGCGCCAGCAGGTACATCGAATCGTCCCGCCCGAGCGCCTCATAGAAGGCACAGTTGACCTGGTAGAGATCGAGGTTTTGTGCCGCGGATCCGGTGGCTCGCTGACTGCCGCCACCCGTGTTTCGATGGATCTGCTCGACCAGGCGATTGAGCTCCGCTTGGGGGAGCAGCCCCTCCTCGCCGTCGGGCCCGCTCGCCGGTCCGGCGTCGATCATGCCGATCCCGTCGTGCGTATCGAGAACCGTCAGGCAGTTGGTGGGGCGGATGCCGATCCAGCGCCGCAGATATTGCGAAGTCTGGCGGGAGATCGCGTGCAGGACCAGCGGCGGCAAGGCAAAGTCGTAAACCCAGTCGACATGGGCTGCGACATCGATCTGGCGTCGATAGTGCGAGTGAACCTCGACCAGAACCTCGAGCCCACAGCGCCGGGCACTGTTGGAGAAGTCCGCAATGAAGTCGAATGTCTCCGGCATCATGAAGCAGTCGGCGCCCGCCTTCTTGACGGCATACCCGATTGCATCCAGGCGCACCATGCGGATACCGTTGGCAGCGAAGGTGCGCAGAATGCCGTCCAGGTAATCGCGACCTGGCGCGCGAGTGACATCGATATCCACCTGCTGCGGTGTAAAGGTGGTCCACAGGATGCGGCGGGTTCCGTTGTTCAGCGTCACCGTCGTGAAGGGCAACCCGGGCCGCGGCCGATAGATGGCCAGCAGATCCTTCTCCTGTGCACCGCCTGGAAATACGGCATCGAGCGTGAGGAAGAGGTCGGCGTGGGGGGACTGCGCCCCGCGGCGCGAGAAATCCTGAAACTGCGGCGAGGATGTGGAGATGTGGTTGACGATTACATCGGCCATGAGGTCGATGTCTCGCGCCAGCGCGCGCACGTCCTCCCAAGTGCCCAGCCGCGAATCCACCGCGGTGTGGTCGATGGGATCAAAACCGGCGTCAGCCCCATCGATGCGATGGAAAAACGGCAACAGATGCAAGCCGACGAACGTGCCGCGCAGCGGCCCGGTGAGGAGGCCATGCAGCGCGCGCATGGTCCCGCCGAGCCGGTCGGCATAGGCAATCAACTGAACCTGGTTCTTCATTGCCACAGATAGTGCAATCGATTGTCCTCGGATGTAAAGTTATCGCGAGAGGGGACCCCAGGCGATGACCGAACGCGTCGCGGCAGCAGTTGAACAGAATACCGGCTCGCTCCGGCTGCTCGTCTATCTGATGTTTCTGCTGTTTGCGATGACCAGCGATGCCGTCGGAAGCGTCATCTCGGAAGTGGTGACCCAGTTTCACCTGAGTCTGACGGCGGCAGGCGCTTTCCATTATGTGCCCATGATAGCCATTGCACTCGGCGGCCTCGCTCTGGGGTTCGTGGCGGATCGGTGGGGTCGCAAGCCGGCCATCGTGATCGGGCTGACGCTCTACGGGATGAGCTCGTTGCTGTTTGCCGCCGGCCACGCATTCGGCTTCTTCGTCGCGTTGCTGGCCGTGTCGGGACTCGGGATCAGTATCTTCAAGGTGGGCGGGCTGGCGCTGATCGGCGATATCGCACCCTCCAGCTCCCTGCACACACGATTGATGAACGCCGCCGAAGGCTTCTTTGCCGTGGGATCGATCATCGGGCCTGCCGTCGTCGCAACGTTGGTGAAGGCCGGACTGTCCTGGAAGTGGCTGTACGTCGTGGCCGCCATCATGTGTGCGCTGCTCATCGTCATGGCACATCGTACGAGCTTTCCGCCTTCGCGCGCTCAGCAGCCGGGCGCACTCAACGTGCAGAGTGCGCTCGAGGTGCTGAAGAAGCCGTACGCTCTCGCTATTGCGACACTCATCCTGCTGTACGTGTCTGTCGAGGTCGCCATCTACGTGTGGATGCCGACCTACGTGCAGCGCTACCGCGGCGCGCACAGCTGGCTACCGATATACGGACTGACAATCTTCTTTGTTTTGCGCGCGGCAGGGCGGTTTCTGGGAGTGTGGCTGCTGCAGCACCTGCAATGGCAGGCGGTTCTGGCTCTGTGCGGAGTAGCGATCGCCATCTGTTTCCTGGGCTCCCTCACGGGCGGCGTGGACATGGCCGCGTGGTTGCTGCCTGCCTCCGGGCTCGCCATGTCCGTGATCTATCCGACTCTCAACTCCAAAGGGATCAACTACTTTCCACAGTCCCTGCAGGGCGCGGCGGCGGGAGTGTTTCTGTTCTTCACCGCAGCTGCGGCTGCATTGGGGCCGCTTGCGATGGCAGCCGTCAGCGACGCACTCGGCGACATCCGCTTCGGATTCGTTCTGGCCGCCGGGTTCGCAGTTCTGCTGTGTGCCGGACTCATTTTCAACTGGATCGCGCCGGCCGCGCCCGCTCGACTCGAGCAAGGCCAGTGTCGTGAGTAATCGCGGCTCTGGTACGACCGCGTGGTTTTGCGCGTGCGCAATTGCAGTGACTGCGTGGGCGCTCGTCGCGGCGAGTCCGAGTTCCGTCGCGAGTGGCGCGTCACGGGGCGAGCATTGGGTCAGCACGTGGGCCACGGCTCAGCAGTTGACGCCCATCGTGAACCCGACCTGGGTCAAGCCGCCACCCAAGGCGGACGTGCATTCGCCGATCCTTCCGGCACCGGAGCATCTCAAGGACGAGACAGTACGAATGATCGTGCGCACGACGGTTGGCGGCGCCCAGGTGCGGCTGCAACTCTCGAACGCACTCGGCTACGCACCGATCATCATTGGATCGACGCACATAGCCGTTCAAGACCGCGGGTCGAGCATTGTGGCGGGCACAGATCGCGCGGTCACGTTCGGGGGGCAGGGGCGAGTGAAGATTCCACCCGGAGCCGTCATGGTGAGCGATCCGGTCGACCTGCCGATCCGGCCTCTGATGAGGCTGGCAATTTCCCTTTACGTCCCCGGGCCGGTCGCACAGCTGACGACCCACCAGCTGGGTCTGCACACGACCTACGTGTCCCCGGGCGATGCGAGTGCGTCGCAATCCCTGCCGGGCGCGCGCGAGAACAGCTCGTATTTCTGGCTGACGGGTGTGGACGTGAAGTCCGGCGGGAGCGCCCAGACGATCGTGGCGTTCGGCGATTCCATCACGGACGGCTACGCAACGACGCCGAACGCGGATCGTGCGTGGCCTTCCCGACTGTTCGAGCGAACCCGGGAGAGCCCGCTCGGCACTCGCTGGTCAATCGTGAACCTCGGGATCTCCGGCAATCGAGTCCTTCATGACGGGACCGGCACGAACGCGCTGGCGCGATTCGATCGGGACGTCCTCAGCCGACCCGGCGTTCGCTGGATCATCTTTCTCGAAGGTATCAACGACATCAGCTTTCCGGCCATTCCCGGAGCGCCCGAGGAGGATCGCATCACGGCCGAGGATCTGATCGCCGGCTACCGGGCCTTCATCGAAAACGCCCATTTACACGGCATCCGCATCATGGGTGGAACACTCTTGCCGTGGGAGGGCGTATGGACCTTTACCTCGAAAGGTGAGGCCATCCGTCAACAAGTGAACGAGTGGATCCGCACCGGCGGAGCTTTCGACCGTGTCGTCGACTTCGACGCGGTGACTCGCGATCCGGCTCATCCCACGAGACTCAAGCCCGAATACGACTCTGGCGATCACGTCCACCCCAACGATGCGGGCAATCACGCCATGGCCGACGCGATCGACCTGTCCGTCTTCAACCGATAGGAGATCCGCGGTGCGACCCAACCCATCCAACCGACGAGCCGGCGGTGCCTGCCCAGGCCGGATGTCCCGGAGTCCCGCGATTGCTACGATGTGATCGTCCGATTCTTCGATCACCACCTGGGACGCTGAAGGGGGGGTTGTATGAATGTCAGCCGACGCACCGTATTGGGCGCCGCCCCGACTCTTCTAGCAGCGGCCGGCGCGCCCGGCAGGGCCGCGTCTGTGGGCAGCTCGAGCTGCCAGGCAGCCCCTTAAGACCGACACGGTGGTCGCGCGGTCCGACACCGCCGTGGTGGAAATCGACTCGGGAAAGATCGCCGGTTTAGCGGTGCGGGCATCAACGCCACCCTGCGAGACTTCGCGCGCTTCGGGCAGATGGTGCTGAACGGTGGCGAGGCCAATGGCCACCGTATCGTGTCCTCGCACTGGCTGGCGGAGGCGACCCGTCCGACGGGCGGTCCCGGTCCGGGCTATGGCTATCAGTGGTGGATGGGCGAGAAGCCGGGATCTTTCCAGGCCATTGGCCTGCAAGGGCAGTTCATCTACATCGATCCCGCGACCCGAACCGTCGTCGTCAAGTTGAGCTATTTCCCTCCGGGCGATATGCAGCCCGAACGAGAGTGTGCGGCGTTCTTTACGGCGGCCTCTGCGTGGTTGCCGCATTGAGCCCGGGGACGCTCTACGGACTCAGCTTCTGCCACGAGTAGCGCCGCTCTCGGATGCCGTGTTGGCATCCGCTGCGGGGGTCGCGGCGATCAATGCCCTGAGGCACTGCCTGAGTATTGCGACCTCGCCGGCGGTGAGCGCACTCAGTGCGTCAGCTGCCAGGCTTTTGAGCTCCGCAGCGACGCGCGACGTCAGCTCACGGCCCGCGGATGTCAGAGAACAGACGCGCCCGGTCGGCATCTCCTTCGTCTGCAGCAGCCCTCGTGAGAGAAGGTGGGTCACCGTCTCAGTGCTCACCTGTCTACCGAGCGGCCGCAGGATCTCGTTCATACCAGAGGGCGACTGGCAGTCTCGTAGCCGCAGACTCAACAGGGCCAGAAACGCTGCCTCGTCCAACCCGTATCGGCTGGCGTGGTCGCCCATTTGAGAATAGAAGCCGCGGTGCGCACGACCGAGCAGATAACCCAGAAAATCCCGGGTGAGCGCCGCAAAGAACTCCGGCTCCTCACCGTCCGGAACTCGGGCATCACTTTTGCGAACCGCGAGCGCGTACTCGCCACCATGGAACAACAGTGGCATTGCATCGATCCGATCGAACGCAATGACTTCGCCCACCAGGATCACGTGGTCGCCGCCTTCGTATTCGGCAGCAGTCTTGCACTGAAGTCGAGCGACGCAGCCCTTTAGAAGCGGCAGGCCCCCCATGCCTTCCTCCAGCTCGAGCCCAGCGAACTTATCCGCAATAGGTGACGCAAACCGTGCTGACAGACCCTGCTGAGCTGCCGAGAGTACATGCACGGCCCAGGTACGACCCGCGCTGAAGGCAGCGCGACACCGCGCCGACTTCGCCAGGCTCCACAGCACCATTGGAGGGTCCAGCGATACGGAGTTGAAACTGTTGGCGGTTACCCCGACGGGCGCGCCATCGGGGCCGCGAGTGGTCACGATCGTGACCCCCGTAACGAAGCTACCGAGTGTGGAGCGCAACGAGTGGGCGTCGAAGGGAATGTTCATGATGAAGTCGTCGAATCGCGTCCGGTCCCCCACGTCAATGCCATTGCTTGGCGCGCATGACGGCAGCGGACAGCGCGACCGCGAGCCCGGGCGATGGCATCAGGGGTCCGAGAGCGGACCACGGGATGGCAAACGTTGACGCCCACGCGGCGACGCGCATGTTCGCATCATCAAAGCCGCGCGCGGCGCGGCGCTCCGCGATCCAGGCTCCAAGCTACGGCCGGCCGGTCGGGTCCGGTCAATCCATTACCGCTATCGTGCGCAGCTCATAGCTCATGCGCTTTGGAGATCCCGGTATCGAGGTCGGGTCGTCAAAAGCGGTGTGCGCCGTCATGTGGCCTCCAGCGTCGCCCGTATCGCACAGCCTGAATGCAAGCACCTCGTGCGGCTGCATGGCGGGGTAGTAATACCAGCGATGCCCGGGGTTATAGGCGAGCACAAACCCCCCAGAGTCGAAACCGCCTGCGAACTCATCCGTCTGCCGGGTCTCCGGCCGCCCGAAGGAGATGTTCAGCAAATCCTCGGGTGCGATGCTGCGGCCGTCGCAGACAGCCAACGGGCTGTTCTCCACCGGACGCAGCGGCGTCCACAGATTGACGTTCACCAGACGCTTCTTGGCCAGCGCTATGCCGCGCTCCGCATCCAGCTGCGTCACCCAATGACGGAGGCTCGCAGCGTTGAAATCGACGTGCGCCATGAGCGCAGGTCCGCCGCCCTCGGCCGTCTCACCGCCGCGAAGAATGCCCAGAAACGGAAAGACCTCTTGCGCTCCCGTCAGCTCGCTCACCAGGCGCCGGGCCTGCGGATGCCAGCGCTCCTGCACCTCTTGCTTGCTCGAGAAATCGATGTCGGTCGTTCTCTTCAGCAACGCAAAGCCATGCGCGCGGAACGCGACCGACTCGCGCCGGGCATTGTGAATGCGGACCCGATGATCCTCGAGACTGAAGCTGAAGTCCTGGTTGCCCCAGATCCGCCCCCCCTCAGCCGCCCTTTCGGGATATTTGATGACGGCCTCCACGAAGGGCAGCTGTTGCGTTGTCTCCATCACGGCACTCGACACGAGAAGGGCTCCTTTGCAATTCAGGCCGCAGCCACGTCCTGGGCATAGGGAACGACCTTCACCTGGTGCGCCTGCAGTCGCGGCAGCACCTCGGCGCCGATGCGGCGGATCTGGTTGAGAAACATCTCCTGCGGCAGGTGCGCTCGATTGCAGATCAGCAGCACGGAGTCAGCCCCCGCCTGATCGCACTCGGCGATGATCCGCTCTGTCACTTCATCCGCCGTCCCCAGAGGCATGTTCTCCGCGGCCGTGCGCACGGTCTCCATTGTCCATTCCGAGAACAACGTGGCGTCCTCCGCGAGCGTACCCTTGGAGCCATGGCGGAGGTGCTCGAAGGCGGTCGAGCTGTAATATCCCTTCGTGTCCTTCTGCATGACCTGTCCATAGGGTAGCAGGGTATTGAACAGGTACATCAGATAGGGGCCATATTCCGCCACGGCCTGTGCCTTGGAGTCCGCCACATAGCAATCGATCATCACGTTCAGGTGCTTCGGCGTTACCGTGCGCCCGTAGCGCGACTGACAGCGCGCATAGTGGCGGATCGTGTCTTCTCGAACCGGCCCGGCAAACACCCCGGGAGTGATCGCGACATCGTTGGCGGCGGCCCACTCGATCGTTTCGCGTGAGCTGGTCACCGGGACCCACACGGGGGGATGCGGGTACTGAACCGGACGCGGCCAGATCGAAACATCCCTGTAGTGGTAGAACTGGCCGTCGAAGCTGAAGCTTTCCTCCACCCAGGCCCGCCGCATCACTTCATACGCTTCCTCGAATCGTCCGCGCGATTCACTCATGGGGACGTTCAGAATCTTGTATTCCCTCGGTGCGCCGCGCGCCACACCCGCGATCAATCGCCCGTTTGAGAGGCAATCGAGCATCGCGATTTCCTCCGCCAGACGCAGAGGATCGTGCAGCGGCAGCAGATTGGCGTACACCAGGATCTTCAACCGCGTCGTCAGCTGGGAGATCGCCGCGGCAATCAGATTGGGTGAGTTGTTGAGCCCAAAGGGGGTGGAGTGGTGCTCGTTGATGGCAATGCCATCAAATTTCTGACGCTCCATCTCGACCCAGCCGGCAAGGTGGTTCGAGTAGGTTTGCACGGCCACCTGCGGATCGAAATGACTGCGGCCGAGGCGCGGCATCTGGCCGTTGACGCGAAAATGATCCACGCTCGCCCCATAAGCCATCCAGTCAAATACGAACACCTGCATGATCGAGACTCCTGCGGCGGCTCTAGCCGCCCGTGCGGGGCACTGGCGCGCCGATGCGAATGTGGATTTCCTCGACTCGAGTCAGTCGCGTGTGACCGTCCTTTTGCCAGGGATCTCGACTCATGCGCTGGCGGACCTCATCCGCATCCTCAGCGTGAAATATGAAGAGGACTTCACTGGTGTCGTGCAGCAGACCCGCCAGTGCGATGAAACCGGTGGCTTCGAGCTCCGCCACAAATCGGGCGTGGCCGGCAAATCCGTCTTGTTGCTCTGCCGGCCGGCTGGCATCCCAGCGCTCTGTTCTTTGGACGATTGCGGCAAATGTGCGAGTAGTCACGGTGATACCTGCAGTTCGAGCCCACATCGGTGCCGAAGAGGCAATGGAGCCGGCGTCCCCCGGGTAGTCCCGCCGTTTTTCCGGCGGGCGCGACGTCGGCTCCGGCCGATCCCCGCCAGCGCAACGCGGGCGGAGCAACAACCGGCTGGGTCCTCCGGGCGCCCTTGAGTACAATCGAGTGTGGAGGGTTCTGCGGCCGGAAAATAGTACCGACGATTGAGCACAACTGACGCAGGGGGGCGGCTTGCAGCGGTTCATACGGCCGCGACCGGCCGCCGGATGCGATGAGAGTGGGCAAAGCTCTATCCGAGCTCATTTACGCGGCATCGGCCAGCGATGGGGAGCTATCGTCGCGATTGGCCGAGGAAGCGGCGCGGAGGATTGAGGATGACATTGCCGCGTCGGGATTCCTGCCGGGCTGCTCCCTGGGTTCGCTGCGCGTTCTTTCCGAACGCTATCACGTGGGCCGCGCGGTTATTCGCGAGGCCCTGGGTCTCCTCGAGCGGCGTGGTCTTGGCAAGATGCGCCCAGGCCCCTGCGGCGGCTTCATTTTGACAAAACCCCGCTGTGACGGGGTTGCCCGCGAGCTGGCGCAGCACTTTCGGGCTTCCCGCATCACCCTGAAGCAACTTCTGGACGCCCGGGAAGCGGTGGATCTGATGGTCGTGAGAATGGCGCTCTCGGCGCAGTCACGAAGTCCCATTCCAAATCAGCCCTCCGCCGAGAGGCCGGGAGCAGGATCGGATCCGCTGACGGCGAGGGCGCAGCTCGCGCACGTGGCGCGAGAGCCCGCGTTGGCGCTGTTGGTGGAGTGCCTCAATCAACTGACGCTCGACTTCCTTTCCGCGAACGGTGCGGGAGGGTTTGCACCCGAGGCTCAAAGCGCGATGTCGGATGTCCATCTTGCCGTGCGGCGGGGAGACCTCGTGGCAGCGATGGGCGCGGCCGAACGGGCGCATCAGGAGCTGATGGCCTGCATGAGTGAGCTCACGCAGGCCTCGGACAGAGGCTCGCCCCGGGACCCCTCGAGTCCCGGGGGGTCGCTGGCGGCAAACATCGCCGGCCAACTGGCAGCGCAGATCGTCGGGGGCGGAAGTGCCGGCATGCGACTCGGATCGGAGTGGGATCTGTGCGAGCGCTTCGGTGTCAGCCGCCTGACCCTGCGACGCGCCATCCGGCTGCTGCAGGACAGTGGCTTGGTGGAATGCCGCCGCGGCCGCGGCAATGGACTCATTGTTCGTGACCGGCGCGCACCGGGAAGCATCCGCCTGCTGTTGGCCTATCTGATCAGCGAGAAGCTCGATCCAATGAGTGCGGGGACGATGTTGCTGCAACTGAATTGCTTCACACCGGCCCTCGCCGTCAGCCGCGCGGGGGAGGACGAAAAGCACAAGCTCCAGGCGGCCCTCGAAAAGATCGAGTCGGACGAATCCGTCGACCGCTACGACTTGCTACGCCTGGTGCAGCGCGTCTCCCGCCTCGCGGACAGCCCCATCATCGATCTTGTGTCGCGCGGTCTCGCCGCCTACGAGGCGCGTTTTCGAGCGACGCTGCCTGAGCGTCTGCCGGCCAGCGTCCACGCGAGCTATTTTCAGCTGCTCCGCAGGCTGCTGGAGCGCATGACCGACGGTAGCGCGTCGGAATTCGCCTGGGCGAAGCGGGAGTCCGCGGAGCTACTGGTGCAGATGAGTTTCAGCCGCCCGATCTGATCGGGCCGGGAGCTGCAGGAACATAGAGCTCCTGCTTCAGTGGCTTTGCGGCGAGCAGGAAGTGAACGGCCGCCCATATGAAGAAGATCAGAATTGCCGTAAGGGCATGACGCAGGCCCAGCATCGATGCCTCGCGGCAGGATGCATCGAGAGCGGCTGCTGCACCCGCGGCGGCATGGCCGCCAGGGCAGGAGGCGGAGAAGTCGCCGCCGGCGAAGGCTCGCCTGGCAAAGAAGTCACTGGCGATACCCAGTACCGAAGGACCCAAACCGGTTCCCAGCAACCCCGTCACCATCCCGACGATCCCAGCTGCGGTCGCGCGCATGCGCGGACCCACCAGGTTCTGCACCACCGCGAACGTAGGTGCGAAATAAGTAGCCAGCAGCAGGTTCGCGCACCAGATGCATGCCAGCGAGGCGCCGATCCCGGTGCTCCCAAACGCCCCCCAATACAGAGGGGTCGCCACCACCAGCACAGCCGCAGGGCCGGCTACCAGCCAACGTGCATCAGAACGCGCCAGACGGTCAAATCCAAACCCACCGAGCAGCATCCCGAGGCCGTTGGAAGTGAAGGAGATAGCCCCGAAGAGCGTGCCGATGACGGCGAGCGGCAGATGGAACCCTCGCAGATAGAAGGGTAGGACGAACTGGGCGATCGCATTCATCGAGAACTGGCTGATCGAGAGAGCCACCAGCAGATGCCGGAAACTCGATTTGGACCAGATCTCCTTGGCAACCTGTTTGAACGGCAGATTGTGCTCGGACGCGGGGGAACCCTCGATGAGGCCACGCGGCGGCTCGTGCAGAGTACGCCAGGTCACTAATGCGGCGAGCAGGCCCGGTACGCCGAGAACCATGAAGCCCGCGCGCCAGCTCCAGGTCCCTGCAGCCCAGCCGCCAATGGACTGTCCAAGAAGAAATCCGAACGGCATGCCGAGCAACAGAATGCTCATGGCGGAGCCGCGACGATTGGCCGCAAAGTGATCGGCCAACAGCGACTGCGAACAGGGCAGAAATCCGGCTTGCCCAATGCCCACGCCCGCCCGGCACAACAGCAGAGTGAGAAAATTGCTCGACAGAGCGCAAGCCGTCGTCATCAGCGACCAGACACCGGCGCACAGCGCGATCAAGCCCTTGCGGCTGAAGCGCTCGGCGAGCCAACCGACCGGCAGCCCCAGCACCGACCAGAGAACTGCAAAGCCGAGGCCCTGAAGGAGGCCGAGCTGGGTATCCGTCAGCTGCAGATCTTCCTTGATGGGCTGGGCGAGCACCGAGAGAATAGCCTGGTCTGCCGCGTTCAGCGTACTCAACGCGAGCAGCACGCCCAGCAACCGGGTCAGATAGCTTCTTGTCAGCAGAGCATGAGCGGGCGGACTTGCAGCCGCGATGGGCGGGGCATCCGTCTCGGCGGCCATCACGGTATGGCAGTTTCGATCATATCCGCAGTGGCCTGCGGCGCGACGAACTGCAGATCGTGCGTGTACGGCATCTCTTGCACCCGCCAGCCCGGACGCTTGCGCAGCCGCGCGGCGAACTTGGTGAAGGTGTCGTTCTCATAGCCGGTCGCCACCACATACGTCTTTTGCGCAATACGCTCGCGCGCACCAGTTAATCGCGCCTTCTCGGAAAAGCAATAAACCGACTGCGCAGTACGCAGAGCCTCGTAGTTGGCCCTGGCGCCCGCAGCCATGTGAGCGTTGAAACCGACTGCGTTCCGTCGCGGCGGCGGCACGAGATAGTCCTTCGGGTCGTCCGGCACGTGGGGAGGGCCGGGCACCAGGTCATTCAGGCACTCGCCATCTTCGGGGAAGAAAGCATCCATATACAGGATCGACCGGATCGCCCCTTCCGGCACGAGCTCCGCCGCCATCGAGATGGGCATGCCGCCGTAGGAGTGTCCTACCAGTAGCATGTTCTCCAGCTGCTCGTACTTGATGACATTCGCGACATCGAGAGCGTGCAGGGAGAGATTCACCGCCGGACTGGTGAGATGGGCGCGCTCGCCGAGGCCCGTCAGTGTCGGCGTGAATACACGATGGCCACGAGCCCTCAAATCATCAGCGACCTGACGCCAGCGCCAGCCACCGACCCACGCGCCATGAACGATGAGGATCGTTCCTCGGTTCTTCTGCATGGGCAAGTGTGTGCGGAACGGCCGGACGGAAAATAGTGCGCTCATTTTGACGGCCCATTGCGACAGGCTCCGTTGCGGTGAGCGAGGCGGGCGGGCATTCTGTGCCGTATACGGGGACAGTGGTGACATCGTGAGCATCGCGATCCGATACTGCAGTCATTGCGGCGGTCCGCTCCGCAGTCGGGGCACAGAAGAGCACGACGCTGCAGTAGGTCCCTGCGATAGTTGCGGGGCCACACCGCCGTTGCAGGGACCCTCCTTGCTGGTTCTGGTCGCCGTCTTTGCGACAGACCGTATCCTGTTGCAGCGCCGTGGCATCGCTCCCTACAGCGGCAAGTGGGCGCCCCCTGGCGGCTATGTCGAGCGCAACGAGTCGCTCGAAGCAGCCGCGGTGCGCGAGGTGTGGGAGGAAGTGCGAGTGCCGCTGGAGCCGGAGCAGTTGGTACCGTGCGCAGTCATCAGTCTGCCCCATCTGAACCAGATCTATCACGGATTCATCGTGCGCCTGCCAACACCGGTGCCGGCGGAGCCGGTTCCGCCGGAATCGGTCGACGTCGGCTGGTTCACCGAGTCGGAGGTCAGCGCCCTGGATAACTGGGACCCGGGAACGGCCATCGATTTCGGTATCCAGTTCCGTTTCTACCGTGCTCCCACCTTTGAGTTCATCCAGCAGACGGACCGGTTCCTGCGAATAGTGGGTAGTGGGGGGATTCGCTACCTCTGATCGTCTGAGCGGGCTTGGACAAGTACGAGCCGCCGGGCACGCGCGCTCCTCATCCGGTCAATCGACTGGAGCCGTGCTCGTTCACGGGAAGGCAGAGGCGCCTACTTCTCCTTGGCGACCCGCTCGAAGTAGGTATCGAGCACCTTTGCCTTCTGCAGCAGCGGATAGGGGCGCGCGCTCGGTGCGGCATCGAACACCATCACCTGCTGGTTCTGCTCGGTGAAAGCGGGCCATGGCGGCACTCCTTTGCCGTTGGGATCGCCGGTTTTCGCGAAATTGACGTCGTAGGAACTGATCACTTCTGACAACGCCAGGTCTTCCTTGCTTGGCGTCCGGCGCACCGCCAACGTCTGGAAATGGAAGGGCACGTCGCTGCCGTGACCCGATCCTTCGGCCTGCGGGCCGTGATTGTCGTAGTAATACATGAACACCTTGCCCCTGCCGTGTTTGGATTGCTCCCGCGCCCAGGTCCACATGTTCCAGCCAAACGAGGTGTCGTTCCGCACATGCCGTGCGGCCCTCGCGGCATCGGCATCGGTGCCGTGAGGATACGCGTTCAATACAGCGTCGGCTTGTGCCCCGAACTGTTCCTTGACCTGCTTTTCGAAATCAGCGGGTGTCACCGACCGGCTTCCACCAAAGGCGAGGGTTTCGTCGGAGGTATGTCCGAGCAGCACCGGCGTATCGTTGAACTTGCCTTGCTCGTAAAGAGTGGGCATGTCACTCGAGAGGACATAGCCGTCGGCCGCCGGCCGGAACACCAAGCCGGCGCCCGTTGCAGACTGGATCTTGTCCGCACTGAGCGCACGCGCCTCGGCGATATTCCTCACCCCCAGCTTGGACATGAAGGCGGTACCGGTTGCCTCGGCCATCTTGAGCGTCGGAATACTCATGCCGAAACCACCGTGCTCTGAGCTCACCAACGGTGCGAAGGAAGCGCCGCTCATGGCAATGACACGATGGAACAGTCCCTTGCTGAGCGGGCTGACCGCAAGAAAACTGACGGCCGCGGAGCCGGCGGAGTGGCCGAAGAGAGTGACGTTGCGCGGATCGCCGCCAAAGGCGGAGATGTTGGCTCGTACCCATTGCAGTCCCGCAATCAGATCCTGGATGCCATAGGTGCCCGAACCGTGCCCGCTTTCGCGACTCAGCTCGGGATATGCCATGAAGCCATACGGGCCGAGACGATAAGCGAGGCTGACCAGGACCACGCCTTTGCGCGCATATCCGGTGCCGTCATACATACCTATGCTGGTGGAGCCTCCGACGAAGCCGCCGCCGTGAATCCATACGATGACAGGAAGCTTTTCGTGCGCCGATCTGGCCGGCGTCCAGACGTTCAGATACAGGCAGTCTTCGCTGACGGGCGCGGTATTGCCCTGCGAATGGGGTGGCTGCATGCAGGCGTTCGCGAAAGCATCCGCTTTGCGGACGCCCGACCAGGATTTGACCGGTGCCGGCGCTCTCCAGCGCAGATCACCCACCGGCGGAGCCGCAAATGGGATGCCCTTGAAAATCGAGATGCCCTGGTCCGCAGTCCCACTGATGGCGCCACCGGTGACCTTGACCTGGGTGATGTCCGCGAGTGTTGCTTTGATGGGCAACAGGGCGAGCAGGATCAGTGCAATGCTGCGCATGTTCGTTTCCCCCTTGTTCTTCATTCCGTCGAAGCTATCTGGCCCGCTAGTCTACAATCGCGCCGCGACCTTCCATTTGTGCACATTCGCTTGCTACCGGCCTGCGGACGTCTGATCCGCAGACTCATATCAGTCAGCCGGGGCTTCGATTTCGGAAGATGTCGTGGCGCAGATCCAGGATGCGCTCGACGGCACCGCACAACAACTCCACTACCGCGTCGCCGATCGCCTCCGAGAGGGCGATCAGCTCCCTCATCAATTCACCGCGGCCGCCAAAGGCGCCGCAGGAGAATCCACCCCCCAGATACTTGCCGAGGGTCGTGAGATCCGGCAACAGACCCGGCTGTCCCTCATTGCAGTGGGCCGTCTGTAGCGCGGTCTCGCAGGTTGCGAAAACGATTAGTGTGTTTTGCTTATAATCCGGTCACAATTGTCAGACAAGTGGCTCGAGCCGGCGTTGTTGTGGATTCCCGGGGCGGACTCACGGAAATAGTGCGCTCAATTTGGCGGCCCAATGTCGGGAGGGTCGTCGGCAGGGCCGCGTTGCGCACCGCCGGGTTCGTCATGAGGGGGCCGATGACAATACATCATGAGATCGTGCGGGCGGCCACCGTCGTGACGATTGGGGCCGCCACGCTCGCCATGGCCTTTCTGGCCTCGGCGCAGGAAGTTGGGATTCGACGGGGTGGCGCTGCAGCCGCCGTTGCGTCTCCTGTCGTGACCGACGGTAGGGTGACTTTCCGCTTGCGCGCCAATGAGGCAAAAGCGGTCACCGTGTCAGGGGACTTCGGGCCCGATGTGGCTTTGAGCCGGGACACCGAGGGCGTCTGGAGCGCCTCGGTAGGGCCGCTGAAGCCGGACGTGTATGTCTATTACTTTACCGTCGATGGTGTACGGCTACCCGATCCGGCCAACCCACAGCTGAAGATCGGTTACGTGCCGAGTACGACGACGAGCATCGTGAATGTGCCTGGCGAGGGGCCGGCGTTCTATGACGTACAGGACGTGCCCCACGGTGAGATCCGCACGCTGGTCTACAAATCCCGCTCGAACCGGGTGGTGCGCGAGCTCGATGTCTATGTGCCGCCGGGCTACGATGCGAATCCGCGCCAGCGCTATCCAGTGCTGTATCTGCTGCACGGCTTCGCCAATGACCACCACTCCTGGCATCGCTACGGCCGTGCGAACGCCATCCTCGATAACCTTCTGGCGAAGAAGGCCATCCGGCCTTTCATTGTCGTGATGCCTCTGGGCTACGGCGGTGCTGCGGTGAATGGGGACGGCAACGGAATTGCCCCAGCCGGGGCGGGCCCGTTCGGCGGCGACTTCGCGCTGTACGAGCGTGACATCTTGGAGGATGTCGTCCCGCTCATCGACGGCAAGTACCGCACGCTGGCGAACCGTGGAAACCGTGCCATCATGGGCTTCTCGATGGGAGGCATGCAGGCCGGCCGCATCGGGCTCGGTCATCTGGATACGTTCAGTTACGTGGGAATCATGAGTGCGGGTCTCATCGGGAATCCCGTGTCCGCCGCCGTCGGTCCGGATCCGATCGCCCCGCTGGCAGCCGACCCCGCTGGTGCAAACGAGCGGCTCAAGTTGCTGTGGATCGCCTGCGGTACCGAGGATGCTGCGATGGCCGGTGCCCGCAGCACTCATGAGGCTCTCCAGAAAGCCGGCATTCAGCACGTGTTCGTCGAGACCGAAGGTGCCCATCATTGGCGCGTCTGGCGGCGTTATCTGCGCGACGTCGCGCCTCTGCTGTTTCGTTGATTACGCAAGCGGCTTACGAACTGGGGGAGGCCCTGTGACGCGGGTGAAGCGATCGGAGCCGGCCAATGCAATCGTGGTAGGCGATGCGGTTTACCTGTTTGACACGGGCGATGGGGTACAGCGGCAGCTGGCTGCTGCGAACCTATCCGTGGGGAGTGTTCGCGCTGTTTTCCTTTCGCACCATCACATCGATCACACTGGCGGGCTGGCGCCGTTTCTCGTTACGCGCTGGCTGATCGTGTCACGCGACTCCCTACCGGTGATAGGCCCGCCCGGCACCGTGCGCCTGGTCAGGGGAATCGCGCAGGCGTTTCATGGCGTCGAATTAGCGCCGATCACCATCGGTGCGGCGCCTATGCCGCCGATCGTGAGTTCGACAAGACCCGAGGATTTGCCCGCGCGCACTCCCGAGCCCGTCAATATCTATGAAGACGCGAATATCCGCGTCAGCGCCATCACGAATGATCACTATCATTTCGAGCCGGGTAGCGAGGCAGCACGACTGTCGCGCTCCTACTCGTTTCGCATCGAAGCGGGCGGGCGCGTTTTCGTCTACACCGGCGACACCGGCCCTTCCGATAACCTGCAAAGGCTTGCACAGGATGCCGATGTGCTCGTAAGTGAAGTCATCGACCTGAGCGGCATGGCGAGAGCGAGGCGCGGGTCGGGGCCGGCATCGCAGAACGGTCCCTTGATGGCACACCTGCAGCAGGACCACCTGACACCGGCGCAGGTGGGCCACCTGGCGGCGGCTGCGCATGTCAAGTCGGTGGTTCTCACTCACATCGTGCCCGGAGCGGATAATGAGACTACGACGTCCCAGTACACGGATGGCGTGAAACAGCAGTTCGCGGGCCCGGTAACGGCAGCCGCAGATCTGGATCGGTTCTAGAGCCCCTGGGATCGAGGGTGTTCTCGGGCCAGCGATGCCACTTCCGACGCTCGTAGAGGAGCTCGCCGCCCAGGTAGCGCATCGACCTGCATGGTCAGCAGCTTTTCGTCGTCGATGCTGGTCGAGGCGGACTTGAAACGGGTAATGCCTAGGGTGAAGAGGGTGCTGTTACGTGCATGGCCGACGGGCTGGACGGCAGAGCAGGTTAGCTGTGTGACCCTCTCTCGAGAGGTGTGGCGCCTTGTCGTCACGCTCGTTCTGGCTGCGCTACCGGTCGTGGTGACCGCCGGCACAGAACCGGCACGCGCGGACGCCAGCACGCTGGCGCCGACGCCCCCCATGGGCTGGAATAGCTGGGACGCGTACGGGCTAACTATTGATGAGGCTCAATTCAAGGCGAATGCATCCGTGCTCGCGGGACTTGCGGGCAGCGGCTGGCGCTACGCCGTCATTGACGAGGGCTGGTACATGGAGGAGCCGCTCGGCAAGGATCGCGAGGCACGTCACTACGTGGTCGATGCCTACGGCATCCTGAATCCCGCGTTTTCCCGATTTCCCTCTTCCGCCGGCGATCAGGGTTTCCGTCCGCTCGCCGAATGGCTCCACGCGCGCGGGCTCGCGTTCGGACTGCATATCGTGCGCGGCATCCCCAAGCAGGCTGTCATGCAGAACCGGCCCATTGCGGATTCACCGTATCGTGCCGCGGAGGCCGCCGATACGTCTGACCTCTGTCCCTGGGACGATGGGAACTATGGCATCGCGGACAACGCTGCTGGCCAGGCATATTACGACGCCCTGTTGAGACGCTATGCGCAATGGGGGGTCGATTTCGTCAAGGTCGACTGCATTGCGGACCACCCGTTCCGGCCTACGGAGATACGACAGATTGCGACCGCCATCCGTAAGAGCGGCCGGCGCATCGTGCTCAGCCTATCTCCCGGACCAACGCAACTGAGCCACGCCGCCGATGTCGCGCGCAACGCCCAGATGTGGCGAATCGCGAACGATGTTTGGGACGGGTGGACATTCGCCCACCGGCATCCTGAGGACGACTTCCCGAACGGCCTGCGTCCGATTTTCGATTACCTTGCCAGCTGGGCTTCCTACGCCGGCCCGGGACACTGGCCGGATGCCGACATGCTGCCGTTCGGCTGGCTGACGCCTCGCCCGGGTTGGGGCGAGCCTCGCCACACCCGGCTCACCGATGAGGAGGAGAGGAGCGCACTGACGCTGTGGTCGATCGCTCGGTCCCCGCTCATTCTCTGTGGCAATCTCACACGGCTGGACCCGTTCACGCGATCATTGATTACCAATCGCCGGGTGCTCGAGGTGAATCAGACGGCGCGCAGCAGTCGGCCGCTGGTGGGTCTTCGGCCGAGCCTTCCGGGCGTGCGAATCTGGCTCGCCTTGGTTCCCTCGCGGGGCCGCGATGCCTTCGTGATTGCAGTGTTCAATGTCAATGAGACTTCTCAGCCGGTGCGAGCGGAGTGGGCGGAGCTCGGAATCGCAGCGGGCGCGCACCGCATACGCGATCTATGGAGCGGGCGCGTAGCTACCGGCACGGGTCTCGATCTCAACCTGCCACCTCACGCTTGCGCGATCTACAGACTCGAATGATCCGCCACACGATACCGCCGAAATCGGCTGGGGCTTGCTAGCTGAGCCAGGCGGGAACCTCCCTCCGGCATCTCGAGGTCAGTGATCAGCAGCTGAAGTGCTCCTGAGGTGAGTCGGTCTTCGTGGTTCGGGGGATGGCCAGTCTTGCATCAATGCGGGAAAATGGCGGCGCTGCGTGCGAATGCGGAGCCAGCTGTCGCGCCATGATCACAGGAGGGCTGCCATGTCCGAGCCCGGAATGAAGTTAGAAGGCGGATGCTTATGCGGGGCGATCCGCTATGGCATCAATGGGAAAGTGCGATTCGTGAGTCAGTGTTGCTGCAGAGACTGTCAGCGGGCCACCGGAACCGGTCACACGACAATCATCGGTGTTCTGCGCTCCGAGCTCAGTGTTCGCGGAGCGCCTGTGACTTATACTTCCAAGGGTGAATCCGGCGGTGATGTGACGCGGCATTTTTGTGGCATCTGTGGCGGACGCCTCTACACTTCGGGCACTCTCCCCGGTGCCGTAGTCATGGTCCAGGCCGGATCCCTGGATGACCCGAATCGCATCGCGCCCGATAGCGTTGTCTATTACAAGGACGCGCTGAAGTGGGACCACTTCGATCCGCAGTTGCCGCGTTTCGAGCGTCTTCCCCAGCGATCTCCGCCGTAACCTCGGGAATTGGGAAATCAAAGCATGCTGATGGTGACGGGCGCGAATGGAAACCTGGCTGGACACGTGCTCGCGAACCTTCGGGCGCTCGTGGGGCCTGCGGGTTTCGTGGCCGGCACTCGCGATCCTACTACGGCTTTTGCGCGCGAGTTGGCAGCTTCGGGAGTTCAGGTGCGCCGCGCCGACTTTGACGAGCCCAGCACCCTGACAGCCGCCTTCGAAGGAGTCGAGGCGGCGTTGATCATCTCAACCTATGCCCCCAATTCGGTCCGTCCTCGCCAGAACCGGAACGCCATCGAGAGCGCCAAACATGCCGGCGTACGCCGGCTCGTGTACACGAGCTTCGCCGGGGCGGGTCCGAGCGCCCTGGCCGATCACAGCGTCCAGGTTCACTGGCCGACGGAACAGGCACTGATGGCGTCGGGCATGGACTACACCATTCTGCGTCACGCGCTGTACGCCGACATCATGGTCGGCGACTTGGAAGAGACTCTCAGTACGGGCGTGCTGCGACGTGCGGGAGGGTCGGCTCCGTGCGCGTTCATTGCCCGCGACGATCTTGGCCTGTCGGCCGCGACCGTACTCGCGAGGCCCGGGCACGAGAACCGGATCTACACCGAGACCATGGAGCGGCCCTTGACCGGGGAGCAGATCTGCGCCCTGATGAGCGAGGTATTCGGCCGACCCATCCGCTACGAGGCCGTGCCGGCGCAGGACTGGCCGGCTTACATGACCGAACACTGGGGCGTGCCGGCAGAACTGTCCAAGAGCTCCCTGGGTACGATGCGGGCCATCGAAAGCGGTGAGTTCGATATCGCCACCGGCGACTATGAAGCGATTACCGGGCGCAAGCCAAAGACGATGCGGCAGTTCCTCGAGCGCATCGCCGCGCTTCGGGGCAGCGGCTGAGTCGCTTCCGCTATTTGTCTGACAAATAGTAGAACACGGTGCGTGTCGGCGCTAAGATCGCCGCGCTCGCTCGAGCGACACACTCCTCTCACAAAAGCGCGGCCAGCGCAGGAGCCCTCATGGCCAGATCCGAGTTGCCCAAGCGAATGATGAGCACGCGTCGCGAAGCATTGCTGGCCTCGGCAGCGGCGAGTCTCGGAGCGGCGCTTGGACGGCCGCTGGCACGTGCTGATACAGGGCCCGCGCCGCATGCGCGGCCTGGCCAATGCAGTACCCCGAGATCGGCGGTAGCGCAAACTCAGTATGGGAAGGTGCGTGGCTACGAGGAGGGTGGTGTGCTCACCTTCAAAGGCGTCCCTTACGGCCAGAACACGGGAGGGGACAACCGCTGGGCGCCTTGCAAACCACCTGACCCCTGGGAGGGAGAGCGGCCCACGCTGGTCTACGGCGCCAACTGCCCGCAGACGCTGCATGACTTCACTGCCGTGGAGCAGTCTTTCCTGCAGCAGTGGGTGGACGGCTACCTGAGCGAGGACATGCTCAAGCTGAACATCTGGACGCCCGACCTGACCGGCAAGCGCGCGGTCATGTTCTACATTCACGGCGGCGGGTACAGCTTCGGATCCTCATACGAGCTGGCCTCCCAGCACGGAGCTCAGATGGCCCGTCACCATGATGTCGTGCAGGTCTCGGTGAATCATCGTCTGAATGCTCTGGGCTTCCTGGACGTCTCGGAAGTGGGAGGCGAGGCCTACGCCGAGTCGGGCAACTTAGGCATGACGGATCTGGTTGCCGCGTTGCGCTGGGTCCGCGACAACATCGCACACTTCGGCGGCGACCCCGACAACGTCATGATCTATGGTCAGTCCGGGGGCGGTTCGAAGGTCACCACTCTGATGGGCATGCCCGCGGCGGCGGGGTTGTTCCACCGTGCCGGCGTGCAGTCCGGCGGCGGCGGCAATCCACCGAGTAGCGAACAGGCCAGAACTTTGACTCGTCAATTGATGGTGGAGCTGGGCCTGAAGCCGCATGACATCGAGGCACTGAAGAAGACCGAGTGGGCCGCTCTCAACAGAGCTGCTAATGCAGCGATGGCCAAACTCAATCCCCCCAGGCAAGGCTTTGGCCTGGGGGCGCCGCCGGATCCGAAGCCGCGCGTCGGTTGGGGCCCGATCCTGGATGGTCGCGCGGTGACCGTGCGCTCCTTCTTCGAGCAGGCACCGGCACTTTCGCGGCAGGTGCCCCTGCTGATCGGCTCAGTCAGCGAAGAGGGCAATCGCATGTCCTCGCGGCCCACCGAGGAGGAGTGGCGGGCCAGCTTGGCCAGTACGCTGGGCCCAGCCAAAGCGAGTGCGTTGATCGGTGCCATGAAGAAGGCGCACCCGGAAAAGAGCATCCGTACGCTGTCCTATGGTGTGGGTGGCATCGGGCAGCGCAACAACGTGCAGCGCATGTCGCGGATGAAGTACGAACAGCGCGGCGCACCGGTGTATCAGTACTACTTCACCTGGCAGTCCCCGATGCTCGAAGATGCCGGGGCGTGGCATACGGCGGAATTGGCGTTCTGCTTTGACAACACGGAGCGCTGCAAACAAGGAACGGGTAATACGCCTGAGGCTCAGGCGCTCGCCAGGAAGATGGCGACGGCGTGGGCAAACTTCGCGCGCACCGGCAATCCAAGTCAATCTGGATTGGCCTGGACACCGACGGATCCGGTGCGCTGTCAGACAATGGTTTTCGACAATGACTGCCGTATGGTCGATGATCCGGAGGGCGAGATCCGCAGGATTCTGTTGAGCTAGGGGCTGCACGAGCCGTCACGGGGTGCATCACTCGAGGTCAAAACATCTCCTTCGGGAAACCCTGCAAAGCGGCCCCCTCTCACTGAGCGGACACGGATTGCGAACCGGTTTGGGTTGAGCCCCCTCGCAGAGCGCTGACGGCATCCGCGCTCGGCGCCGCCTGTTTGAGCGCATCGGGTCGGGGACCCGATGGCAGCGAGTCGACCTCGATGACTTCAGCCGAGAGGTCAGCCTGCCTGAACCCGGTGACTTTCAGCAGCGCCTCGAAAGAATCAGCACGTATGCCAGGGTGCGCACGCAGCTTCGCCTCGAGCCGGCTCAACCCATCCGGCGAGGTCACCGTGCGCACGATCTGCAGGACGCCTGCATTGCGTACCCCGGATGTGATCACCATGATGTGGTTACCGCTGGGGCCGAGGAATTTCGCCACGATCGCATAGTCCTCGCGCTCGGCTCCCAGTGTGCCCCGCGCAACGAACGTTCGGTGACGGTCCAGATCGGTCAGCGCGGAGTCGGAAGCCTCTACACGGTAGCGCGAGCGGGCCTGATAGTAGCCGGACAGGAGGCCCAGGCCTGTCAGGGGTCCGACATAGATGATGTCGTTGTTGCGCACTTCGTCGGCCTGCAAGTCATCGCGCACCGTGACCTCGAAATGCCGGTCAGGCTGATCGACGATCTGCAATACATCCGCCATGCCGATTGCGGCCGTTTTCTGGATCACAGTGACATAGCGCTGCCCACGCTCGGCGGCAAACGAGGGATTGCTGGCCAGGAATGCCCGCAACTCTTCGCTGGAGTTGATTTGAGAATCGCGAACGGTGAGTGTCCGGCCGGTCTTGGGGTCCACCTGAGTAAACATGAAGAGGTCGCCCAGTACCAGGGTGAGCGGTCGGCGGCTGGCGATCAGGTCGCCCCAGACCGGACTGGCACGTACGCGCATGCGAACGGGGTTCGGCATCGACTCAGCAGACTGAGAACGTGAGGCGCCGCGGTACCACAACCACACGTTGCCTAGAGCAGAAAACACCAGCAGGGCTGCGAGTGCGGCGGTCCAGTAACCGCCTCGTGGACGTGCGCGCTCGCTTGAAGCAGGGGCCCTATCAGCCGCCAGGGACGGCGAGTCCGTTCTTACGGTGAGGCGATATCCGCCCTTGGGAATGACGAACTGCAGCCCGTCACCGGATCCGGCACCCGCGTAGCATTCGGCGAGCTTCTGCCGCAGCGTGCGCACGGCGACGCGGACGGCAGAATCTTCGGCGCCATTGAACGCAGCACCCTTGCCGAAGACATCGATCGCGATCTCGACTTCCTTGGGCGTGGTGTTCTGCAGCGCACGCTCCACCAGATAGGACAGCAGCCGCTGACTGGCTTCGGACTTTCCCAGCGGCTCCGAGCCCAGCAGGTGCTCGAGATGGCGCCGGATCGCGGCGGGATCGACTTCGGTCATCAATATTCACACGCCGCGTGACTTCAAGCTGCACACGTGCCCCTTGGGCGGGACTGTAAGCCCCGCGGCGCCTCTTGCCAATATCGGTTGCAGGATAGGGCATTTCTCCTGCTGCAGAGGCGTGCTCGTCCACGTTAGCAACCTCGTTACTAACCTTCCTCGAGGCCCTGGCTAACCGTTTGACACTTTATTCGGGCGACGGCCCAGCCTCTTAATCCGCTTCGATCGAACAGCGAGCTGCGAGACGGCCGCTCATCGAGGGGGACACATGTCGAGGCAGAGGCGCTCGGGGCCGGACAGACGTGGGCGCACCGCCGCCCGATCCATGCTGCTTGGCCTGGGCTTGGCAGCGGCCTGCGTCGCGGCGATACCCGCATCCGCGGCGAGCAGCTCCCCGGACTCTGCGCCGGCCACCCCAAGCCACTGGAGCGTGCTCGGCAAATATTGCGAGGGCTGTCACAACACGGAGGATTGGGCGGGCGGTGTCGCCTTCGATGCGCTGACCCCGGCAGAGATCCCCGAAGACGCACAGACCTGGGAGAAGGCCGTGCGCAAGCTGCGCACCGGAATGATGCCTCCAGCGGGCAAGCCACGGCCCTCGCGATCCGTCCTGGACGACTTCGCCGGGCAGCTCGCCACCCGCCTCGATCAAGCCGAGTCGCAACACCCGGTTGCCGGGATCGTGGCGCCACACCGTCTGAATCGCACCGAATATGCCAACGCGATCCGCGATCTGCTCGGCTTGAGCATCGATGCCGCCACCTTGCTGCCGGCGGACGATGCAGGGGAGGGGTTCGACAACATTGCGGACGTGCTGAGCATCTCGCCGACGCTGGTTCAGAGCTACATCTCGGCGGCCATCAAAGTCAGCCGCTGGGCGGTCGGCGACCGCAGCATGGTGCCGGTGCTGGTGAAGTATTCGGCCCCCCCGGGGCTGTCCCAGCGAGAGTATTCCGAGGGGCTGCCCTTGGGTACGCATGGCGGCATCCGAGTCACCCACAACTTCCCGCTGGATGGGGAATATGAGTTTCGCGTGAGCGCGGGCACCGGCTTTCGCTTTGCGGGCCCCGCGGGAGGCCCTCCCCCCAAAGTTGACGTCACCATCGACGGACAGCCGGTCAACACTCCGGACCAACGCAAATTTCGCCTCCGCGTGAAGGCAGGGCCTCAGACCATCGAGGTCGCGATGGTGGATGTGCGCCACTCGGCCGGCGTGGACGATCTGTACTCCAAAGCCCAGCCGCGGCGGGACGACTTCGAGAGCCTGACCATCAACGGTCCCTTCAATGCGAGCGGGCCAGGGGATACCCCCAGCCGGCGGGCGATTTTCCAGTGCTATCCCAAAGATCCACAGGAGGAGGCGGGCTGCGCCCGAAGGATCCTGGCGGGCCTTGCGACCAAAGCCTTCCGCAGGCACCTGGACCCCTCGGATCCCAGCGTAGATCTCCTCATGAGCTTCTACGAGAACGCCCGCCGCACCGGTGACTTCGAGGAGGGCGTCCGAGCGGCGCTGGCGCGGCTATTGGTCGATCCGCAGTTCCTCTATCGCATCGAATCGCAGCCCCAGCCGATGCAGGCGGGCGTGATCTATCCCATCAGCGATACCGATCTGGCCTCGCGGCTCTCCTTCTTTCTCTGGAGCAGCATTCCGGATGAGAGCCTCCTGGAGGATGCGGCCGCCGGCCGCCTCAGCAACCCGACCGTTCTGGAGCGGCAGGTGCGACGCATGCTGGCCGATCCGCGTGCCAGTGCCCTGGTGGACAACTTCGCCGATCAATGGCTGCGAGTGCGCGAGCTGCACTCGGCGCAGCCTTCGGACCCGGACTTCGATGAAAACCTGCGTCAGGCCTTCCGGCAAGAGACGCAGATGTTGTTCGGCGACATCATGCGCGAAGACCGCAGCCTGATCGATCTGCTGGATGCCGACTACACGTTCGTGAATGAGCGGCTCGCGCGCCATTACGGCATCCCGAACATCCATGGCGGCTACATGCGGCGGGTATCGCTCCCGGCGGGCTCGCCGCGTCGCGGCCTGCTTGGTGAGGGCAGCATTCTGACAGTCACCTCTGCCGGGGACCGCACCTCTCCCGTGCAGCGCGGTGCCTGGGTGATGCAGACGCTGTTCGGCGCCCCAGTTCCACAGCCCCCTCCGGGTGTAGATCAGAACCTGAAGGAGGGCGCCGACCTCTCCCGGCCCATGACCGTGCGCGAGAAGCTCGAGCTGCATCGCGCCAACCCGAACTGTGCGGCCTGCCATCGGATCATGGATCCGATCGGCTTCTCGCTCGAGCACTTCGACCTCGACGGGCGATGGCGCGACCGGGACGGCACGAGCCCGATCGATGCTTCCGGGCAGCTCGTCGATGGGACACGGCTCAACGGCGTGAACGATCTGCGCGCCGCACTGCTTGCCCGCTCCGATTCGTTCATGACCAGCCTGATCGAGAGGCTCCTGACTTACGCCCTGGGCCGCCGCGTCGAGTACTACGACCAGCCGGCGATCCGCAAGATCCTGCGCGACTCCAAACGCGCCGACTACCGCTTCTCGGCCGTCGTGCTCGGGGTCGTCCAGAGCTTGCCCTTTCGGATGCAGGGGGGAGCGATTCCGGATTCCGGGGCATTGCCCAGCACTCGGCAGGCGAGCCTCGTGACCCCCCACTTGAAAGAGCAGCAGAACCCATGAGCCATGCAGAAGAGCCGCGGAAGCGGTCCCAAGTCCCCGTCCTCTCGCGCCGCACCTTGCTGAGCGGGCTCGGCTTCGCAGCGTTGTTACCCAATCTGTCGGCGCTCGCGCAGGAGCCAGCCTCTCCTGGAGCGACGACCGGCAACGAGCCTCAGGCCGTCTCCCAGCTTCCCTTGAAGTCGACCGGCCTCGAACACATGGGCACGGTCGTCCCCGACGTCACGGCTGCCGGGAAATTCTACGGCCGGCTGTTCGATCCGGAGCTCTACAAGGAGAAGGATCCTCCGTTGCGTTACTACGTTAGGCTGGGCATCGGCTATCTCGCGCTCGGCAGCCGCGCGAACCAACCGCATGCCTTCTTCGATCATTTCTGTGCGCTGGTCCAGGACTACGACGCACACGCGATGGCCGAGCAGCTCAAAGCCGAGGGTCTGCCCGCCGGGCGTTACGGCATCATTCCCGATCCTGATGGGATCGGCTTCCAACTCCTCGCCGCACCCGGAGGTCTGGCCAAGACTACCGAGTCCGCGGGCCGCATCGTCGATGGGGAGGCACTGGTGCGACCGCGGCGCCTCGCGCAAGTCGTTCTGCACGTCGCGGATCTTGATCGATCGCTGCAGTTCTATCGCCGCTTCTTTGGCGCTGAATCGCAACCCCGGCGCCACGGCGATTCGCATTTCTTCCAAATCGCCGACACCCGTCTGGTTCTGGAGGCAGGCGCCTCAGCGGAGCCGGCACGCGTCGAGCGAATCGTCATCAACGTGGAGCCGTTCGATCCCAAGGCCGTCACTCGCGAGCTGACCAAGCTTGGCGCGCACGTCACCTCGCATTCCAAACAGGGGCTGCGCTTCACCGATCCTTTCGGGCTGCAGATGCAGCTGCGCCCGGTCTGAACGAATGGCATTCGGGAGCAGGCACATGAACTATCTGACGAGGCGACACCTTTCACGGCGCACCTTCCTGCGTGGAGCGGGCACCGCCCTGGCGCTGCCGTTGCTGGACGCAATGATCCCGGCCGGCGGGGCACGGGCCGCGGAGGCTTCGAAGCCGCGCGCGAGGCTGGCCTGCATCTACGTTCCGCATGGCGCAGTGATGAGCCGGTGGACGCCGGCGAGCGTCGGCACAGGTTTCGAGTTTCCGCAGATCCTGCAGCCGCTGGAACCGTTCCGCGAGCACGTCAACGTGATCAGCGGGCTGACCCTGCCCCTGGCCTACGGCCAGGATGCCTCCGCAGGTGCCAACCATACACGCTCCTCGGCGGTGTATCTGTCCGGAGCCAATCCTGGCGTGGGCGCCGAAGCGGAGCTGGGCATCACCGCAGATCAAGTGGCCGCGAAGCACATCGGCCAGGACGCCCCTTTACCCTCGCTGGAGCTGTCGATCGAGGACGGCAGCCTCACCTGTGGCACCGGGCTGTCCTGCGCCTATCGCAATACGATCTCCTGGCAGACGCCGAAGTCG
>DATNEN010000037.1:0-7556 GCA_035552975.1 Steroidobacteraceae bacterium | reverse complement strand
CTGACCGATCAGACCGGGGCGGGCCTCAATCGCTACCCGGAACCGCAGCCGCATGAGCTCGTGCAGCGCCTGGCCGATTTGTATGGGGTGCGACCCAGCCAACTGCTCGTCGGTCGCGGGAGCGACGAGCCGATCGACCTGCTGGTACGCGCCTTCTGCCGGGCGGGGCAGGATTCTGTGGTCGTCTGCCCACCCACGTTCGGCATGTACTCGGTGGCCGCGCGCATTCAAGGCGCACAGGTGGTCAGCGTGCCGTTACGAGCTGACCGCGGTTTCGCGCTGGACGAAGGCGAGCTGCTGGAGCGGTGTACGGCGGACGTGAAGCTCGTTTTCCTGTGCTCCCCCAACAACCCCACCGGCAATCTGCTGGACGAGCAGGCAATCCTGCGGATCGCCCGGCGATTGGCCGGCCGAGCGGTGGTCGTCATCGACGCGGCCTACATCGAGTTCTCCGCCAGCCGCTGCCTGTCGCGGTACCTGCAAGAGCTGCCCCACCTCGCGATCCTGAGAACGCTCTCCAAGGCACACGGCCTGGCCGGCGCGCGCTGTGGCGCATTGCTCGCGGATCCGGAGCTGATTGCGTTGTTGCGCAAAGTGATTCCTCCCTATGCCACGGCTCAGCTCACCGTCGAAGCTGTCCTGAAGCAACTTCAGCCGGCACAGGTGGCCGTTGCGCGCCAGCATATCGAGGTGATCCTGTCGGAGCGCGCGCGGATGAGCGCCGCCTTGCAGGAGACGCGCGGAGTGACACGTGTGTGGCAGAGCGATGCCAACTTCCTGCTGGTCGAGTTTGCAGACCCTGACGCAGCGCTCGCTGCGGCCCGGGCGGCACGACTCCTCGTACGCGATGTACGCAGCCAGCCGGGATTGGGCAGCGCACTGCGCATCAGTGTTGGCTCCGTCGGCCAGAACGACAGGCTGCTGGAGGCGTTGCGATGAGCGCGAGCACGCGAGTTCTGTTGATCGATCGCGACGGCACGCTGGTCGAGGAGCCGGCGGACAAGCAGGTGGACTCCCTGGAGAAGGTGCGCTTCCTGCCGGGCGTGTTCGCTGCGCTTGCAGAGCTGCAGCGCCGCGGCTTTCGCCTCGTGATGGTGACCAACCAGGACGGGCTCGGCACCAGCTCTTTCCCGCGCCCGACATTCGAGGCTGCGCAGCAGTTCATTCTGGACACCTTCGCCTCCCAGGGAATCCGCTTCGAAGCGGTGTTCGTCTGTCCGCACTTCAGCGCCGACGGCTGCGAGTGCCGCAAGCCCAAGACAGGCCTCGTCACTGACTACGTGCGCCAGGACGTCGACCTCGGCACGAGCGCGGTGGTCGGCGATCGCGACACGGACCTCGAGTTCGCACGCAACCTCGGAATCCGCGGGTTGCGCGTCCGCAAGGACGGTGATGCGAGCGAGACGTGGCCGGCAATCGTGCGCGAGCTGACTGCACGCACGGCGCGCGTTCACAGAAAGACGCGTGAGACCGACATCGAGGTGAGTCTCAATCTGGACGCGCCTGCGCCCATTCAGATCAGCACGGACATCGGCTTCTTCGATCACATGCTCGAGCAGCTCGCCAAGCACGGCGGCTTCTCGCTGCAGCTCACCTGCCGCGGCGATCTGCAGATCGACGAGCACCATACCGTAGAGGATTGTGCGCTGGCGCTTGGCGAGGCGATGCGACGAGCCCTGGGGGACAAAGCGGGCATCGGACGCTACGGCTTTCTGCTGCCGATGGATGAGGCGCTGGCCCAGGTCGCCATCGATCTCTCCGGCCGGGCGTACGCCCAGTTCAGCGGCCAGTTCACCCGTGAATCGGTCGGCGGTCTGCCGACCGAGCTGATTCCTCATTTCTTCCGGTCGCTGGGCGACTCCCTCGGAGCCGCCATCAATATCAGCGTCACCGGCGAGAACACCCACCACATGATCGAGGGCTGCTTCAAGAGCGTGGGCCGCGCTCTGCGCCAGGCACTGCGGCGCGAGGGAGAGGACCTGCCGAGCACCAAGGGAGTGCTCTAGTGGACGCAGTGATCATCGATAGCGGCGGCGCCAACCTCGCCTCTCTGGAATTTGCGTTTGAAAGACTCGGTGCCCGTACGCGAGTGAGCGCCGATCCGGATGTGATCCGCTCGGCAGCTCGCGTCGTGTTGCCCGGCGTCGGCTCAGCGAAAGATGCAATGCAACGCCTGCAGAGCGGCGCGATCGCCGCCGTTCTCCCCTCCCTCACCCAACCAGTGCTGGGTATCTGCCTCGGCATGCAGCTGTTGTTCGGCTCTTCGGAGGAAGGTCCTACTGATTGTCTCGGTATCCTGCCGGGCACCGTGCAGCGCCTGCAGGCGGCTCCGGGCCGGCCGGTGCCGCACATGGGTTGGAACCAGATCATTCCGCAGCGCGAGGATCCGTTACTCCAGGGGGTTGCCCGCAACGACTACGTGTACTTCGTGCACAGCTTCGCCGTACCCGCCTCGAACGTGACGCTCGCTACCGCGGATTACGGGACCGCCGTGTCCGCCGTCGTGCGCCAGAGGAATTTCTGGGGAACCCAGTTCCACCCGGAACGCTCGGCCGAGACCGGCGCCCGGATTCTGCAAAATTTTCTGCGCCTGCAGTGATGCGCGGGAGAACCTCATGCTGCTGATGCCCGCAATCGATCTGCGACAGGGGCGTTGCGTGCGCCTGTACCAGGGCGACTTTGGTGCCGAAACCCGCTATGAGCACGAGCCGCACGAATTGCTGGTTCGCTACCGGGGCCTGGGCGCTACCTGGCTGCACGTCGTCGACCTGGACGGCGCAAAGGACGGCGTGCTCGCCAATCGCTCTGTGATTGTCGCCCTGGCTTCACAGCGTGCGGTGCGGTTACAGGTTGGAGGCGGCGTTCGCACGGCCGCCGCCATCGATGACCTGCTCCGCGTCGGGGTGGAGCGGGTGGTCGTGGGTAGCGCTGCAGTGGAGCGCCCCGCGGAGGTAGCCGACTGGATTGCGCGATTCGGCGCGGAGCGGATCTGCCTGGCGCTGGACGTCCGCATCGACTCCCGAGGACCCCTCGTGCGCACCCGGGGTTGGACCGAAGCCACGGCACTGACGCTCTGGGAGGCCATCGAACGCTATCCCAAGGGGAGCGTCAAACACGTCCTGTGTACGGACATCGAGCGCGACGGGGCTCTTTCCGGCCCCAACGTCGAGCTCTACAGGCAAGCGCGCCAGCGCTTTCCAGGGCTTGCCTGGCAGGCCTCGGGGGGTGTGCGCGACGCCGCCGACCTGAAAGCGCTCGCCGCCTGCGGAGTCGCCGCGGCTGTCAGCGGCAAAGCCCTGCTCGAAGAGCGCATCACTGCCGAGGAGCTGCGACCATTCTTGCCCGACGCATCATCCCCTGCCTCGACGTCCGCGACGGCCAGGTCGTAAAGGGTGTTCGCTTCCGCGACCATCGCGTCGTGGGCGACATCATGGAGCTGGCCGCACGCTATCGCGATGAGCGTGCCGATGAGCTGGTGTTCTACGATATCACCGCGAGCCCGGAGGGGCGCTCGGTCGATCGCGAATGGGTCAAGCGAGTCGCGCGCGTTCTCGACATACCCTTCTGTGTTGCCGGCGGAATCCGTTCGGTCGCCGACGCTGAGGAGATTCTGAACGCGGGCGCGGAGAAAGTGTCCGTCAACTCCCCCGCGCTCGCGGACCCCGCACTCATCGATGCCCTGAGCGCGCGCTTCGGCGCGCAATGCGTCGTCGTCGGTATCGACAGCCGGCTGACCGACGAGGGCTATCGGGCCTATCAGTTCACGGGCGACCCCAGTCGCACCCGCGAGTCCGGCCGCGATGTGTTGCAGTGGGTGAAGGAAGTGCAGGAGCGCGGCGCTGGTGAGATCGTGCTCAACTGCATGGGCAGCGACGGCGTGCGCCGCGGGTATGACATCGAGCAGCTCACGCGCGTTCGGCAGATCTGCCGGGTCCCCCTCGTCGCTTCCGGGGGTGCCGGGGCTGTGGAGCACTTCGCCAGCGTGTTCGGCGAAGCCGGCGTCGACGCTGCGCTCGCTGCCAGCGTGTTCCACTCGGGTGCCATCGTCATCAGTGATCTCAAACGCGACCTGCGTGCCGCCGGAATCGAGGTGCGACCGTGAGCTCTCAGCGAACTGGAGATGTCCCTCTGCAGTTGAAAGACATCCACGCGCTGGATTTCAACAAGGGCAACGGCTTGGTGAGCGCCGTCGTTCAGCACGCCCAGAACGGCTCGGTGCTGATGGTGGGCTACATGAATCGCGATGCGTTGCACCAGACCTTCACACGCGGGCGTGTCGTGTTCTACAGCCGCACCAAAGGCCGGCTGTGGGAAAAGGGCGAGACCTCCGGCAACTCGCTCGACGTGGTGGAGATCCGCACCGATTGCGATCGCGACGCATTGCTGGTCACCGCTGTTCCTCGCGGACCTGTGTGCCATCTCGGCACTGACAGCTGCTTCGGGAATGAGCCAGCGTTTCGTAACGCGCCCGCACGTGCCGGCGCGCACACCGCCGCGCCCTCCGGCGCGCCGGCCGCCACGCAAGCCGCCGCACGTGCCGCCGGGGACGGCTCCGCTGCGCACCCCCTCGCGTTCCTCTCCTCCTTGGAGGCCATCATCGAGCAGCGCCTCGCGGAGCGGCCCGATGGCAGCTACACCGCCCGGCTCTTCTCTCGAGGCCCCAAACGGATCGCCCAGAAAGTCGGCGAAGAAGGCGTTGAGGTCGCCCTCGCCGCGGTCACCGAAACCGACGACAAGGTGGTCTCCGAGTCCGCCGACCTTCTTTATCACCTGCTCGTGCTGCTCAGGAGTCGCGGGTTGCCGCTGGCACGCGTGGTTGCAGAGCTCGAGTCGCGACACCGGCCGTGAGTCGAGCTGGAACGCGGCCTTTGAGGACGACTTGCCGGCGCTTTTTTTTGCCTTTGAGCCCCGCTTGAGGAAACAGCGTGGCTGACAACCGCTACGTGTTGTTCTTCGGTGACTCCGAGTCGTCTTGCGTGGGCCACGGGTGTTCGGACTTGCGGCTGAACAGTCCCTTCGCGTCGGCGTGCTCGAGCTTCCAGTCTCCATGAGCAATCTCGGCTTCCAGCTGACCGGGAGCCCAGCCGGAGTGACCCAGGAAGACGCGCAGGCCGTCCGTCGGCTTGTTGCGGGCGAGCAGCTTCATCAGCAGATCGCGGCTGGCACTCAAGTACACGCCGTCGCACGCCGGCACCGCGTTCTTCGGCTGTTTCGCGGCACGGAACAGGAACCACACGGAGTCCGCCTCCACCGGTCCGCCGAAGTACAGCTTGTCATGCAGGCGAGCGAGCGACTTCAGATTCGGAAACAGACTGGAGACCGGCACCCGCGTCGGCCGGTTGATGATGATTCCGACCGGCGCGGGACCGAGGTCGTTCATGACCAGCACCCGCGAGTCCCCGAAATTGGGATCAGGCAGGTCTGAGCGCGCGACCAGGAAGATGGCCGTCAGGTGCTTGCTGTCTGCCGCAGGCGGTTGCGCGGGGTTGGCCGCCGCTGGGGAAGACGGCGAGGCCGGCAACGACATCTGCACCAGCGCGAGCAGTGCCGCCAGGACACAGCGCATGGATGAGGGTCTGCTCACTCGCCGTCACCGGAGCCCGCAGGATCATGCGACCGAAGCGATTCTACGCCGATCGTCCATTGCGAGCAGCGGGCCACGAGCCCGCGGCCGACGGGCCGTGCTGGCAGGTCGGCAAGCAGCCGCGGCTAGCGGCCGACCCCGCAGGAGACCCGCGGTCAGCGACCTCCCCGAGAAGCTCGCCGTCAGCGGCCCTGGGCCCCGAGGAAGCTGGCGGCCAGCCCCGCTGCCTTCTGATCCGCTTCTGCGGCCTCAGCGTTGCGGTGGCGCAGGCGCAGGGAATCGGCGATCAGGCGCCAGGAAGCCGATTGGGCTTGTGGATCGCCGGTGGCGAGCGCCAGCGCCTTGCGTCCCATGCTGTCGGCCTGGTCCCCATTGTTCTCGCTCAACCGCACGCCGCCCAGCTCGATCCACAGCAACGGATTGTTGGGCTCGATGCGCAGAGCGCGCTCGAGCGTCGTCGCGGCGCCGGCCAGATCGCCGCTCTGAGACTGCTTGTGGGCTTGCGAGACAAGCGACAGCGCAGCGGGCCCCAGGTGGAATTGCTTCGGCGGTGAGCGCGGCGCCTGCTCGCTCGGAGCTTCTTCGGGGCGCGGGCCGGGCTGAGTCTGCCTGGCATTGGGCCCGGCCTCCGGACTCGGCTGTGATGGTGGGGCCGGAGCCATTGGCGGCAACGCGCCGCACGCAGACAAGCACACCGTGAACGCTGCGATCGCCACATATCGGGCCAGATACGCCGTGCACGCTGTTGAGTTGACCATCTCGCTACTGCTTCCTCGTCATTGTGAGTGCCTCGGGGTGTCGAGCTCGCGCTCGCTCTTGGCGCCGCGCATCAGTGAATGATATCCCGCAGCCATTCGCCGGCGCGCTCGACGATACTTTGAATCGTATGGGGGCTGTTGGTGCAGCCGGCTTTGACCGGAAGCTGCGTGCCCACGGGCACGGCAATCGGGACCGCCTCCGGCGTGCAACCCTTCTCGACGCGCTCCCCGGTATCGTAATCGATCCATGTTTCGGCGAGGGACTCGGGCATGGGCGCATCCCAGGAGACCTCCTGCGAGCCGGCCATGATCCGGGCCCACACCGGTAGAGCCCCTGCCGAGCCCGTCAGGCCGGTGGGCATGTCATCGTCGTACCCAACCCACACGACCACGACATGGCTGCCCGAGAATCCGGCGAACCAGCTGTCGCGCAGATCCGAGGAGGTGCCGGACTTTCCCGCCACGGCAAGATTCGCGGGCAGCACCGCGCGCGCGGGCCGACCCGTGCCGCGCTCCATAACCTGCTCCATCATCCGGTCAACCGAGTACACCGCCTCGGGGGGCGCCACTGGCGTCACCTGCAACGGAAACGCCTTGACGGCTTTGCCATCGTCGCTGATCACCGCGCGCACCCCGCGCAGCGGATTGCGGAAGCCCCCGTTGGCCAGGCCGTTATAGAGCTGGGCCACTTCCAGTGGAGTCACATCGACCGCTCCGAGCAGCATCGACGGCACCTGCGGAGGCAGCCGCTCCAGTCCGAAGCGCTGCAGGGTCTGTGAGATCTTCGGCAGACCCACGTCCATGCCGAGACCGACGGTGGCCAGATTCAGGCTCTCCGCCAGCGCGCGCACCAGCGGCACCGGCCCGTAGGTCTGATGAGTGAAGTTCTCGGGCCGCCACAGATCCCCGTTGGCAAGACGGATCTGCACGGGCGCATCCTGAATGACGGTCGCCGCGTTGTAGCGCCCCGTCTCGAGCGCCGTCAGATAGATGAACGGTTTGACCAGAGAGCCCATCGGGCGGCGTCCGTCCAGGGCTCGGTTGAACCCATCGAACGCCACGTTGCGTCCACCGACGATGGCGATCACATCCCCGCTTTGCGGGCTCGTCACCACGACGGCGCCTTCGAGCGCGGCGCTCGCCCGCTTGCCGCGATCCAACCGCGTGAGCTCGCGGTCGAGCGCAAGCTCAGCCTGCTCCTGTGCGCGCGGCTC
>DATNEN010000036.1:0-9708 GCA_035552975.1 Steroidobacteraceae bacterium | reverse complement strand
GATCCTGTACGCGCTGGGGATCACGTTCTTCTTCTTCCTGGGCGGTGTGGCGGCCACGATGATCCGGCTGAACCTGATCACCCCCGATGGGGCGCTGCTGAAAGCGGAGACCTACAACAAGACCTTCACCTTCCATGGTGTGGTCATGGTCTGGTTTTTCCTGATTCCCTCGATTCCCACGACGCTCGGGAATTTCCTGCTGCCGCTGATGATCGGGGCCCGCGACGTGGCGTTTCCGCGCCTCAATCTCGCCAGCTGGTACCTGTACATAGGAGGTGGACTGTTCACCATTGCGACGCTGGTGGCCGGCGGGGTCGATACGGGTTGGACGTTCTACACTCCGTTCTCGACGATGTTCTCCAACACGAATGTCTTCCTGGTCGTCGCCGGCGTATTCGTCACGGGGTTCTCCTCCATTCTGACCGGGCTCAACTTCATCGTTACGGTACACAGCCTGCGAACGAAGGGAATGAGCTGGTTCCGCCTGCCGCTGTTCGTGTGGGGCATCTATGCGACCTCGCTCGTCATGGTGCTGGCGACGCCGGTGCTGGCGATGACCCTGGCGCTGATTGCCCTGGAGCGCGGTCTTGGCGTCGGCGTGTTCGATCCCTCCCTGGGTGGGGATCCGCTGCTCTTCCAGCACCTGTTCTGGTTCTACTCGCATCCGGCGGTGTACATCATGATCCTGCCGGCGATGGGGCTGGTGAGCGAGATCATCGCCTGTTTCGTGCGGCGTCGGGTGTTCGGGTATCGCTTCATGACGTACTCGATGCTCGCCATCGCCGTCATCGGCTTTCTCGTCTGGGGCCACCACATGTTCGTATCCGGCCAGTCGCTGTATGCGAGCATGGTGTTCTCCATATTGAGCTTCGTGGTCGCCGTGCCCTCCGCGATCAAGGTGTTCAACTGGACCGCCACCCTGCGCAAGGGCGACATCACGCTCGAGGCGCCCATGCTCTATGCGCTGGGGTTCGTCGGCCTGTTCATGCTGGGAGGATTGACCGGCCTGATGCTGGCAGCGCCGGCTCTCGACATGCCGCTGACCGACACATATTTCGTCGTCGCGCACTTTCACTACGTGATGGTCGGCGGATCGGTCATGGCCTATCTCGGGGGCATCCACTACTGGTGGCCGAAGATCACCGGCCGCCTGTATTCGGAGAGCTGGGCGCGGTTCGCCGCGATCCTGATGTTCTTCGGTTTCAACCTGACATTCTTTCCGCAGTACATTCTCGGCTACGAAGGCATGCCCCGACGCTACTACTCGTACCTGCCGCAGTTTCAGGTGCTCAACGTGCTCTCCTCGGCGGGCGCCTCGGTTCTTGCCGTCGCCTATCTGCTGCCCATCCTGTATTTGCTCTGGTCGCTGCGTTACGGCGAGAGGGCGGGCAACAATCCCTGGAATGCGCGCGGACTGGAGTGGCAGACCCGCTCGCCCCCGCCCAAGGAGAATTTCCTGGAGCCGCCGGTGGTCCAGGAGGCGTACGCCTACGATCAGGCGGCGCCAAACGCCGGAGCACCGCCGAATATCGGCACGCAGGTGAGCGGCGGCGGGCCTGGCGGCGGCACGGGCGTCGGGCGGCGGCGCGGCCCCGACTGGTGAGTCCTCCGATGAACGCTGAGGTCCTCCAAGCTCCCGCCGTCGAAGAGCAATTCGACGATCCGACTCAGCAGCGCGAGGCAGCGACCCTCGGCATGTGGCTGTTTCTGGCCACGGAGATCCTGTTCTTCGGCGTGCTGTTCGCCAGCTATACCGTGTGTCGCGTTCTGCACTCCGAAGGATTCGCCGTGGCCAGCCGTCGAACGGACATGCTGCTGGGCTCGATCGAAACGGCGGTGCTTCTGGTCAGCAGCTCCTTGATCGCGCTCGGTGTGCGCGCCGTGAGGATGAACGAGCGGCGGTTGGCGTCGTGGCTGTTCGCGGGCACGAGCGCGCTGGGCATCAGCTTCCTCGTCATGCATGGCTTCGAGTACCACAAAGAGTACGAGGAGCATCTCGTTCCCGGGCTCGACTTCGCGCAGTCGGGTGCAAACGCCCCTGCGATCGAGCTGTTCTTCTGCCTGTATTACTTCATCACCGGGTTCCATTCCCTGCACGTGTTCATCGGGGTGGTCGTCATCGGCGTGCTCGCCATCCGAATCGCCCGCGGCGCCTTCGGGCCGCGCCATCACACGACATTGGAACTGGCGGCGCTCTACTGGCACCTCGTCGACATTGTCTGGATCTTCGTGTATCCGGCGATCTACCTCATCGGGCGCGCCGGATGAGCCGGCAGGAATCGCTGTCGTCCGCGACCAAGGAGGACAAAGCGGAGCCTCCAGTCACTCCGCTGAGTCACTATCTCTGGGTGCTGGCGGCGTTGCTGGCCCTCCTGGCCCTGAGCGCAGGGACGGCCCTGATCAAGCTGGGCACCTGGAATACGGTCATCAATCTCCTCATTGCCGTAATGAAGGCGCTGCTCGTGATATCGGTATTCATGCACGAGACCGAAGCGCGCAAGCTCACTCGCCTGACCTCGGCCCTGGGGTTCATCTGGCTCGCCATGCTGATCGGGCTGGCCCTGTTCGACTTTCTCACGCGCTCGGTGGTGCCGGCTCCATGGGGATGACGTGGACAGACATTGCCCCAACGAGGGCCCGGTGCTGCTGTCCGTCCACCGCTCGCGTCGCGTGTGGCATCGGCACCGGCCGCGAACATAGCGCTCAGGGGCCCTGCGTCAATGCGAGCAGCAGGGCCTTGCGATAATCCTCGTCCTTTTCATGAAATCCGAGCACCCGTTTGTCCGCGTCCACGGTGATATAGACCTCGGCGTAACGGTCCTGTGGACCTGAGTCGAAGAAGAAGAACTTCATCTGGGTCACACCCTCCTGCACGTGCGCCGGATCGCCCTGGAGGCCGACGACTGCAGCCGCGACCGCGGCCAGCATCGTCTTTGAGGGGATGGGAATCTTGTAACGGCTGTCCAGGAGAGCGACGAAGTTGTCGCTCACGGCCCCGAGAGTGCGGATCTGTGCGGTGCCGAGCGGCAAGGAGGCCTGGCCACGCGAGCGTTGTGACGCGGACGCGAAATCGACCTCCAGGCCGACCTCTTTTCCCAGGATGACTCCGCGAGCGACGATCCGGGTCACGCCCGGATCCGGCGCGATCTGTGTAATGGGGAGGTCGATATCGACGAAACCGTCAGTCTCAGTGAGATACCCGGCCGAACCTGAAGGCGTGGGCGCGGCGGCGACCGAGGTCACGCAGGCCAGGACGATCAGCATCAGCCGTTTCGATCCGGCGCTCGACATTGGGTTTTGCAGGACCATGGGCGGCGAAAATCGGACTGCGGCGCCTTCAGGGTACAACCCTTCGTCGCCGTTGTGGCTCGAGGCGATCGTATGGCGGTGAGGCTCCGGCGCAGCATTCCCGCGCCTCTGATGCCATTGACGTCCGTACTAACTATTTGATGGACTAGGAATTATGACTCAATCGAGTGTCTGCCGCAGGCCGCTGCGGCGGCAGCTGCGGCGCGGCACTGGCTTGGGTGCAGCCCGTACGGGCACGCTCCAATTGCCGTGCGCAAGGAGGCTTCTATACAGTCCCCGATCCCGATGACCCAGTTCACTTCCGCAGCCGTTCCGGCTCCGCTTCTAGGACGCTGGAACTACCGCAGCTGGGCAGCCGCCGCGGCCTACATCGCTCTGTACGTGCTTTGCGACTGGTTGAGCTATGTCCAGCCGGTGCTGAAGCTGGGGATCACTCCCTGGAATCCGCAAGCGGGCCTGACGCTGATCTTTCTGCTGACCGTCGGCCCGCAGTGGCTGGGGTGTACCGCGCTTGCCTCTTTCCTGGCAGAGCTGCTGGTGCGCAATGCTTCGCCAACCTCTCTCCTCGTGCTGGCCGCATCTGTCTGGATCGCGCTCGGCTATGGAGGCCTTGCAGCACTCCTGCGCCACTGGCACCTGGATCATCATCATCCCATCCGTACGACCGCCGCGGCAGCGAAGTTTGCCGGAGCGTGCGTTGGTGTGACGATCGTGATCGCCGCGGGGTATGTCGTCCTGTTCGTCGCCTCTGGAGTGTTGCCGCCGGAGCATGCGTTGCGGGCGCTGCCGAAGCTCCTGATCGGGGACCTCACCGGAGTGCTGACCTTGACTCCGTTGCTGGTCAGCACCCGCCCCTGGGGCGCTGCGCCGAGTGTCTGGAGGCAGCATCACTGGCAGCTGCTGGGGCAGCTGGCGGTGCTCATTCTGTCCGTGTGGCTCATCTTCGGATTGCCAGTGACGCTACAGCTGCGGTTCTTCTATCTCGCGTTCGTTCCTGTCATCTGGATCTCATTGCGCTGGGGTCTGCCGGGGGGCTTGCTGGCCACGCTGATCCTGCAGGTCGGCCTGATCATCGCCGTGCAGGACGAGACGCCCTCGCCACTGATCGATCTGCAGTTCCTGATGCTCACACTGAGCCTCACGGCGCTGCTGTTGGGAGCAGCTGTGACCGAGCGCGCCGGCGTGCTGCAGAGGGTGGCGATGAGAGAGGCGGAGCAGCGCGCGCTGCTCACTATGAGTCCCGACGGCGTGCTGGCGATCGATGCACACGGCCGGGTTCGCATGGCCAACCCGGCGGCGCTGGAGTTGTTCGGCGCGGGCGGCGGCCTTGCAGCGGCCACCTCTTTGCGCGAATGGCTTCCGGATCTGACTCTGCAGGAGCCAGTCGGCCGGGCCACTCTGCAGGGCCGTCGGACCGATGGGAGGAATTTCACCGCCGATATCGCGTGGGCACGCCTCGATCCGCCCGCCAATGCGGGGTTCATGGTGACCGTTCGCGATGCCACCGAGCGTCTGCGCTTGCAGGGGGAGGCACGGGAGCGTGATGCCGGCGTCGCCAGAGCCATGCGCTTCGCAGTGGCCGGCGAGCTGGCTTCCGCGCTGGCCCACGAGTTGAACCAGCCGATCACCGCGTTGGTGTCGTATCTGCGCGCTTCCGACATTCTGGCTGCACCGTTCAGCCGCGAGAACGAGAGGCTCAAGACGACGTTAGGAAAGGCGGCTCACGAAGCGATGCGTGCGTCGGAGGTACTGCGCCGCCTGCGCGATTTCTACAGAACCGGTACGTTGAAGCGCGAGCCGGTGCATCTGCCTACCGTGTGTGGCTCTGTCGCAGTGGCGTTCCAGGACCGTCTGCGCCGGGCGAACGCATCGCTGGTCACGCACATGGGCGGTCCGTTGCCGATGCCGCAGGCGGATGCGATGCAGCTGGAGATTGTGCTGCACAACCTGCTCGCGAATGCGCTGGACGCCGTTTGTCATTCCACCAAGGCCCGGCGCCGCATCGAGCTGCACGTAGGCGGCGATGCCGAGGAGGTGTTCTTGCGCATCGAGGATTGTGGCCCCGGAGTTGCCCCCGATCTTGCCGGCAAGCTCTTCGAGCCCTTCGTTACCAACAAGCCCGATGGCATGGGGCTGGGCCTTGCGATCAGCAGGTCGTTCATTCGCGCCTCCGGCGGAGAGCTGACGTTCGAGCCGAGCGGACGGCTCGGTGGCGCGTGCTTCGTGGTGCGCATTCCGACGCGCGGGCCCGCTGAGTCATGAGCGCTCCGACGGTTTTCGTGGTGGATGACGACGCCGCGGTTCGTGACGCGTTGAGCCTGCTCATTTCTCTCAAGGGGTTGCGCGTCTCCACGTTTTCCTGCGGTGAGGACTTTCTCGCGGTCTATGAGCCTCGCTGGCGCGGCTGTCTGCTGACTGATCTGCAGATGCCGGGGATCAGCGGTCTGGAGTTGCAACGCCAGCTCGCCGAGCGCGGCATCACGCTCCCGGTGATCGTGCTGACCGCTCATGGGGACGTCGCGACCGCGCGCGCAGCGCTCAAGAGCGGTGCGGTGGACTTTCTGGAGAAGCCGGTCGATGACGACGTGCTGATCGATGTGCTGGAGAACGCCATCCGCGTCGATGAGGAGCGGTACCGCGCTCAGGCACTCGAACTGCACGTGAGCCAGCGGCTGGAACGACTCACCGCCCGGGAAAGGGACGTCCTTCTATTGCTTTCGGAAGGGCTGCAGCACCGCGAGATCGCCGCACGCCTCGCCATCAGCCCGCGCACCGTAGAGGTCTACAAGGCGCGCATGATGGAAAAGCTGCAGTGCCGGACGCTTGCCGAGGTCGTCAGGATCGGTGCCGAGGCTCGCTTGCGGCCGGCTCAGTAGCTCAGCTCCGGCAAGCGCTTTCTGACGATCCATTCCAACGGCGTGATCAAACCGGCGCCTTTGGCCAGCAGTGCGCGCGTGCCTTCCGGGCCGAGGGTCTTCGCCACCGGCGGCTCATCGTCCAGCGGCGCGAAGCGTGGGTAATACATGTAGAGCATGATCAGGCCCCACTCGCCCCCGTGTGCGGTCACTGTCACGTCGATGCCGGAAAACGTGCCGTTCGCTTTGGCCTTGCGCAGCGCCGGCATCATTTCCGTACGGAAGAAGTCCATATAGGCCTGGCTCTTGCCGGGCATCGCGCGGTATTTGCTCGCGTACTGCACTTCCGCATTGCCTGGGTCGAGAAAGAAATCCTCGCGCCGTTTCTCCAGGGACCGGTGTAGCGATTGCGTGCACGCGGCCAGTTTCTCGTGCAGCTGCGCCGCGGCGGCCGCGCCTAGCGCACGCACCAACGGATCGGGTCCGTCGAACTCCTGGAAACCTTCGAGCGTTCGCACCGTCGTGTACTCCGGTGCATCTCCCAGCACCGTCTCGAACACCGTCAGGTGCTTCACTCCCGCTTTCTTCAACGCCGGCAGCACCTGTTCCTTCTCGAGCTGCAGCCACTGCGAGACGTGGTCGGGCTTCAGGGTGTAACGCGTGAAGAGCAGAGTGGTGCTCTGGCTCCCTGCCGCTGCCTGAGCGTGCAGATGGCCTGTGTACGCACACACCATCGCCATGAGTGTCCATTGCAGCAGGTGACGGGCGCGCTTCATGGCTGCTTTCCCTCGGGAGCCGGTTTCGGAGTGGCTCCCCGGAGCAGATCCCAGTCCACCTTGCGACGTTTGATCAGCCACTCCCCGTCCTCGCGTACCCAGGTGTCGAGATACAGGCCGGAGCCGCTTACTACGAACTCGTGCGCCGCATTCTCTGCGAGGAAGGTGAAGCGGGAGCTTGCGTGAGCGATGTCGCCGCGAACGCGAACTTCGACGTTGGTGAGCAGGTCGGCACTCTGGAGCACCGGCTTGCCGGCCGCCGCCTTCGCCATTCGCTCAGAAGCAGTGGCCATGCGCTCGCGGATATCTGCGCGACCGTGCCGCGTACCTTCGTCCATCACGATGTCCGCATCTTTGGAGAACATCAGGATGTAGTGGTCCCAGTCGCGATTGCGCAGCAGCGGCATGTAGTCCTGCAGGCGGCGCCTGATCTCCGACTCGTCCTGCAGGCGCTGCAAGCGCGCCTCCAGACCGAGCTTCTCGCCGGTGAGCTCGCTGGGTTTACCGTTGAGCTTCAGCGTGCCCTTCATGCGCGTGCCGGACTGCACCTGAGTGTCGAATTCGACAGTGCCCGGATGACCGCGATAGGTGACGGCATACTTCCACTGTGCCTGCGAGCCATTGACCGAACCGGTAAAGGGGGCCGGTGTCGAGTCGTCCGTCCGAGGCTCGCAGCTCCCGGCCAGCGCCGTGGCCGTCTGCCGCAGGTCACAGTCGACCATGATGGGCGTCTGACCGGCCTTGGAGTGGAACTCCCAGTCCCCCGAGAGATCCCCGGCAGGTGCAGCCCGCGCGAGGCTTGCCGGCAAGAGGTAGGAAAGCGTTGCCGCTCCGATCGCCGCCAGGACTCGGTTCATCACTCCCCCTTCGGCCCCCGCGGCCGGCTGGCCCGCCCAGCCAAACGCCCCCGGCTGGGCCCGTTCTGCTTGCGGTCAGTCTTCCGATTCGAGTTTCAGCGGCGCGCCGTTCAGGCTGTTGACACCCTTGAAGGCTCCGCCGTGCGAGCCATCCTTCAGCGGCGTCAGGCTCACGCTGATCTGGTCGCCGGCCTTGATCGTGGTCTTGCTGAAGCCGCGCCGGACCATGAAGTTGACGCTGGTGCACTCGACGCTCCACTCATCCTGGCCGCCCGTCGCGTTGGGGACCAGGACCTGGATCCACACGTGCGGGTTGGTCCACTGCAGCTCCTTCACCACCCCTTCGATGGTGATCTGCTTGCCGTTGTCGTACATCGCGAACGAGTGGTGGGCGCACACCGGCTGCGTACCCAACGCAACCACGGCGGCAAGACCGATCAGGTGCATCCACAATGATTGCCTGGGAGACTGTTGCATCGCTTACTCCGTCTTCCCGATCCTATTTAACGCCGCTGCGCGTGTGGCCCTGCGCGTCAGTCTTGTTGCGGTTGTTTTCCTCACAGACGTATTCCGAGATCTTCCACTTGGGCCGCGTGCGGTAGAGTCGGGTAGTCTTGAACGGCTCTGCGTAGGCCTTCGGGTCCGTGAGAGTGATCTGGTCTTCCAGCGTCTTCGCATCCTTGCGGTGCAGACGCTCGGTGATCCGCAGCGCGTCGCTGTGCGGAATGCCCGTGAAATCCAACTGCGTATCGCCGCGAATGTTGATCGTCTCGATCACGAGCGTGTCGCCTTCCCAGTGTCCGTAGGAGTCGCCGTTGAAGGTCGCCGTGTCCGGCTCCGGTTGGGCGGGCGGCGTAACGCCCAGAGGCACTCTGCGCACGGCGCTGTCGTACTCGTACAAAAAGGTGAGGCGCCCCGGAGTCTGCAGAATCTCGAACGGGTAAGGCACGATGAACAGGTGCGGCAAACCGGCTGGCAGGCAGTCCGCGGTGTCATCGTCGATCGCGATACCGGCTTTGAAGGCCTTGGTGCGCTTGTCGTAGAGGTCCTTGTACTGCCCCAGGAGCTTCGGCACCGAGCGGTCAGGCGCGTATTGCATCGCCCCCGTGACCACCCACAGGCCCGAGATGTCAGGCTGCGACGGGTCGGCATAGGTCGAGCTCAGCACAGGCGCGGCCTGCGCTCCGGAGACGGCCAGCAAGCCGGCAGACGCCAGCGCGGCAAAGGCCAGCGGCTTCAAAACCCCCATCGCGTTTCCCCCTCGGGCGCAACTCAGGACACGGTCGCGCTTGGAGCGATTGTCACGCAAGGTAGACCGGGGCGCCAACCGAACGGGCCCCCTGGCCGCCGTGCCGCAGGTAGGTCTGACCGGCCAATGGTCGGCCCGCCGCGGGCAGGGCGCGCGCCCTGCCGGGCGTCGCCGCGCGTATCCCCTCGCGACTATGGTTTCCCGGGTCCCAGCAGAATCTTGCGCACGTTCGGGATGATGGTCTCGTTATCGGGCGAAGCGGCCCGCTCCATGGGCTGCTTGTCCAGATCGCGTGCCCGCAGCTCAACCGGATCTGCCTGCTCGAGGATCTCGCGGGCGCGTTGGGTCTCGATGTCTCCCCGTGGATGCACGGCTATGACCGCGCGGCCCTCGAGGATGCCTCGGCACAGAACTTCGGTGGCTTCGGCATCTTCTTCTGCCGGGAAGAGCTGCCGGAAGTGCAGTCGCAGCTTGTCGGCTATGTCTTTCGCAGGCACGACATCCGCATGGCCGGGGTCCTGCCGCGAGGCGAGCTCGACTCGATCGGTCGGAAAGCCGTCCTCCACGAGCCGTGTCCGCACGGCCACTGCGATCTGATGACTGGGGAACAATGCGGCCAGGACTGCGCTCATGATCTACGCTCCGCGGTTCGATGGCATCAC
>DATNEN010000035.1:0-22090 GCA_035552975.1 Steroidobacteraceae bacterium | reverse complement strand
GGCGACGACCTGTTGCAACTCTTGCACTCCGATCGGACGATCCGGACCGTTTCGACGTAAGCGCCTCAATGATCGACCGCGCCTTCTCCAGCCCGTTGTCCGTCGCCATGCGCGCGCCCAGGGCAGCCGCATTGGAACGGGCACCAGGGCTCTCGGCGAAGGCGATGCTTCGTGCCAGAGCCGCAGCATGTACGCGCCCTGCCCTCACCGGTTCCGAGGCAACGCCGAGCCGCCGCAGGCGATCCGCCCAGAAGAACTGATCCGCCGCGAAAGGGACGACTATCGAGGGCACTCCTGCCCGTGCCGCGGAATGCGTCGTGCCCGAGCCTCCGTGATGCATGACGGCCGACATGCGAGGGAACAACCAGCTGTGCGGAGTATCCCCGACCACGAAGAAGTTGGGCGGCAGTACGGACGCCTCCACACCACTCCAGCCCGGATAGAACACAGCGCGACGCCCCGCGACGGCCGTAACGACCTCAGCCAACAGGCCTTGCTGATCGAAGCCCGCCATGCTCCCGAAGCCCACATAGATCGGCGGCTCGCCCTCTGCCAGGAAGCTTTCCAGGGCCGGCGGCGGGGACCACGCGCCTACTGGCGGCAACCATTGACCGCACAGGTGAGCGTGCGAAGGCCAGTCCGCCGGCCGCGGCAGCAGCTCGGGTGAAACCCCGTAGAGGATCGGATGATCCGTCCACAGAGCCTTGCGGGGAGGCAACCCGCAAACCCGGGCGCGCGCCGCGTTCGTGGCCGAGCGAAAGGCGCGCCACAACGTCGCGTTCACGAAGTTCTGGCTCCAGTAGTTGAGCCAGCGTGGCACCAGCCCCGGGCGCAGGAAGGGCGAGGAAAACTCGCTCGTCGGTGTGATGGGAATGAGGCCCGCACCGATCGCTGTCACGCCCAGGTACTCGGCGACGGACAGGCCCGCGAACGCGGCCAGCCCCGACAGGAGGATCGCGTCGCAACCCTTGCCGGCTGCCGCGATATCCCGCATCCAGGCTTCTGTGTTGGCATTGGCCAGCTCCGCCAGGGCGCGTGCCGTGTCGGTGAAGCGGCTTCCGCGCCGCACCAGCTTCGATAGACCTTCGGTCGAATGCAGCGCTCCTTTGATATCGCCAGCGAGTGCTTGCGCGGGGACACCCAGCGCATGAGCGCTGCCCAGTGCCGAACGATCCGCGAAAAGCCGCGCTTCGTGGCCGGCATCCAGCAGCGCGCGACACAGGGCCGCGATCGGCCGCGTGTCGCCCTCCGTTCCATACGTCACCGCGACGAGTCTCACCGCCTGGTTCCCCGTGCCCGGTTCTCTGCTATTGTTACCGCTACCATCGCGGGACTTCCGTGCCCGTATGGGAAGTCGCACGTGAGGCCTCAGGGGGACGCATGCAAGCGCATCCGGTGATCTTCGCAGCAGCCGCGGCGTGTCTCCTGTGTGGCGGGTCCGCTGCCCAGGAACGGCCCGCTCCACCGGGAATCTTCGACGGCCAGTCCGATATCGGCAGCGTCATCCCACCGGGGACCGCCCAATACGAGCGTGCGAGCGGCACCTATACGGTGACCTCCGCCGGTGCCAATACCTGGTATCGCGTGGATGACTTCCATTACCTGTGGAAGAGGGCTTCGGGCGACCTCGCCCTCACTGCCGAGGTGTCTTTCCCGCCTCGCTCCTACGACCACGAGCCCAACCCTCACCGCAAGGCACTCCTGATGTTCCGGCAGTCGCTCGACACGGGCGCCGCGTACGCGGATATAGGTGTGCATGGCTCGGATCTCACGGCACTGCAGTATCGCACGGAGCGCGGCGCGAACACGCAGGACATCGAGCTCAACATTCCGGCGCCGAGGACGGTGCGCCTGGAGAAGCGCGGCGACACTTTCACTCTGCTTCTGTCCATGAAGGGCGAGCCTCTGCATCCGGCCGGCGCCTCCGTCCAGCTGCACCTCCAGGCGCCGTTCTATGTCGGGATCGGTGCCGTCTCTCACGATGTGGCGACGACCGACAAGGTGCAATTCTCGCGCGTGTCGCTGCAGGCGCTGTCGCCTCTGCCGCGAGAGGAAAAACCCACTCTCTACAGCACTCTCCAGACCCTTCAGACCGACGATCAATTCCGCCGCGCCATGCTGATCCGCAGCGTCGCCGGCTACATTGAATCGCCGAACTGGGCGCCCGACCGCAAGAGCATCTATGTGCACGAAGACGGTCGCGTGATCAAAATCCCCTACCTCACGCCCGAAGCCGGCGGCACGCCGCAGCCCATCGAAGTGGGCGCGCTCGTGGATTGCTCCGGAAACTTCGGCTTGTCTCCAGACGGGCGGTGGCTCGCGGTGAGCTGCGCGGAAACCAAAGGCGGCCGCCATCAGGTGTACATCGTGCCGGCCGGCGGCGGCAGCTCGCCTCGCAAACTCACTCAGGGGGCCATCCAGAGCTTCTTTCATGCCTGGGCGCCCGATAGCCGGACTGTCGCATTCACTCGAGGCAGCGCCGGCAAGACGGATATCTTCACCATTCCCCTGGAGGGCGGGGGGGAGGCTCGACTCACGAGCGACACGCTCAATGACGGACCCGATTACTCCCCCGACGGCAAGCTCATCTACTTCGACTCCGCGCGCTCGGGGACAACCCAGATCTGGCGGATGGGCCCGGATGGATCGGCCGCCGAGCAACTCACCGACGATCTCCGCATCAACTCCTCGCCGCATGTGTCGCCTGACGGCAAGAGCGTTGCTTTCCTGAGTCAGCCGCTCGAAAGCGATCAGAGCATCGGCGATGCCGAGCTGAAGGTCTTCAATATCAGCGACGGCTCGATCCGCACGATCGCGCAGTTCCACGGCAACCGCGGCAGCTTTTCCATGTACGGCTGGGGCGACGCGAAACATCTCGCCTTCGTCAGCTATCACCTGGTGCATGCCGAGGCGACTTCAGACTCGGCACGGCCGCTGATTACCGGGGTCTCCCACATCGCGGTGTATGCCACAGACGCAGCAAAGAGTGAGAGGTTCTATGTACACGACCTGGGTGCAGTCAGAGGCAGCGACCCCGAGAATCCTCACGGCGTGCGCTACTACTTTGCGCCCACGCAGTTTGTGGAGGTCCTGCCGCTTCCGTCCGGAGCGCCCTCGATCAACCGCCTCGACCATGTTGCTTTCATCACCACCGATGCCGAGCGACTGCGCAGCTACCTGGCATCGAAGCACGTCACCGTGCCGCAGCGCCCGCAGCGCGGCGAGGATGGCAGTACCTGGCTCGATGTGCTCGACCCCGAAGGCAATAGAATCGAGTTCGTGCAACCTCCCGATCATCCTCCGGACATCGCGCTCAACCCGCTCTCCCACCACTTGATCCATGTCGGTTTCATCGTGCACGACCGCGTGCGCGAGGACGGATTCTTTCGCAGCGTGCTGGGCTTCAGGCCCTACTGGCTGGGTGGCATGAAGGCAGACGTTCCAACCTGGATCTCGCAGCAGGTGCCCGACGGGACCGATTGGCTGGAATACATGATCGTCGGCACACCCGCGGGCCGCGGCATCCCGCCCACGCTGCGCGCAGCCGATCTGGGCGTGCTCGATCACTTCTCTCTGGGTGTCGACAGCACCGAGACGGCTTACACACTATTGTGGAACAGCGATCGTCTCACGGGCCAGAGCAACACCCCCAAAATCGGCCGCGATGCGAAGTGGCAGCTCAACCTCCTCGATCCGGACGGCACACGAGCCGAGCTGATGGAGCTGCATGCCATCGGCAAGCCCTGTTGCTCCTCCTTCACCGCCTCCGATCCGCAGGACTAGCCATGTCAACTCGATGGGGAGCTGTGCTCCTGGGGCTGTGGACGCTGCCGTGCGCCGCCGACGGGCTGCATCTGAATGCGCTGGACTATTTCCAGATGCAGGGGCTGAGCGTGCTCGCCTATCAGAACACCTTTCACCCGGTGTTTCGCGATCAGAAGCTCGGTGGCATCGAGATCATTCAACACGGTGAGCGCATCGCCACCGACGGGGAGGTGCGGCTCGAGCCGACGCCCGAGCAGTGGGACCCGGTGCCTGCTTTCAGGGAGCGCCGGCGCGGCGCGCAGCCCGATCAATTGATCGCGTTTTCCGGCTATCCGGACCGCTCCCTGAGCTACCGCCTGGAGATCACCGCCGAGGGCGAGGGCTTCCGTGTGGCAGTGGATCTGGATCGCCCGCTGCCGAGCGATCTGATCGGCAAGGCCGGATTCAATCTCGACTTCCTGCCCACCGCCTACTTCGGCAAGAGCTATCGCCTCGAGGATGCGTTCGGCATCTTTCCGCGTGAGCCCGGCGGTCCCATGGAACAGGACAAGAGCTCAGTGGCGCAGTCCCTGCCACTGGCGAGCGGACACCGGATCGTGCTTGCGCCGGAGGACCCGATGACACGCGTCACGATCACCTCCGACACCGGTGAGCTGATGCTCTTCGATGCGCGCAACCGGGCACAGAACGGTTGGTTCGTGGTGCGCGGCCTGATACCTGCCGGCCGCACCGAGAATGCCCTCGTGTGGCACATTCATCCCAACGTCATCCCCGGCTGGGTCCGTCCGCCGGTGGTCTCGTACAACCAGGTAGGCTATACCCCGGAACGATCCAAAGTCGCCGTACTGGAGCTGGACCCGCAATTCGAGGCTCCCAAAACAGCGCAGATCCTCAGACTCGATACGGCAGGCGTGTACCGTGAGGTGTTCCAGGGCGCGATCAAGCCTTGGGGCAAATGGCTGCGATACCAGTACGCGACATTCGACTTCTCCGCCGTGAACGAGCCGGGAGTCTACGTCATCGACTATGCGGGCCATCGGACAGGCCCCTTCCAGATCGCACCGCACCTGTACAGCAAAGGCGTTTGGCAGCCCTCACTGGACACCTATCTGCCGGTGCAGATGGATCATGTGAAGGTGCGTGAGAATTACCGCGTCTGGCACGGTGTATCGCACATGGACGATGCGCGTCAGGCACCCGTGAACTACACGCATTTCGATGGCTACTCGATGGGAGCGAGCTCCGACTCGCCCTTCGCGACAGGCGAGCACATTCCCGGACTGAATCGCGGTGGCTGGTACGATGCGGGCGACTATGACATCCGCACTCAGACTCAGGCCTTGGTCATCACGGATCTCGCCATCGCGCGCGAGACATTCCACCTCGACTGGGATGAGACCTCAGTAGACGAGGATGCGCGCCTGGTCCAGATCCATCGCCCGGACGGCGTTCCCGACGTACTGCAGCAGATCAAGCACGGCGTACTGGGGTTGCTCGCGCAGTACGCCGCCTTCGGTCACGCCATTCCCGGCATCGTCGAGCCGACTCTGGAGGAATACACGCACCTGGGCGATGCGGCTTCCAAGACGGACGGCAAGATCTACTCGGCACGCCTCGGCCCCCGCGACAGCGATGGGATCTACTCGGGAGTTCCCGATGACCGTTGGGCGTTTACCACGCACACGACGGCGCTCAACTATGGCGCCGCCGCCGCGCTGGCCGCAGCGAGCCGGGCGCTGCAGGGCTACGACGATGCGCTTGCCGCGCAATGCCTGAAAATCGCCATCCAGGTGTGGAAGGACGAGCACACTCACCCGCCGGCCCTGTTCCGCTCATTCAACACCACCGGCGGTGAGCCGGAGCAGGAAGAAGCCAAAGCAGCCGTCGAGCTGCTGATCGCCACCCGAGGCGAGGCGGCCTACCGGAAGCGGCTCGAAGCCATGCAGCCCACGATCCGCAGCCACTTCTCCGAGCTGGGCTGGCGCGCCGCGCGCGCCCTGCCCTTCATGGACCCGGCCTTCAAGCGCTCTCTGGCAGTGATGCTGAAGGACTTCGAGTCCGATCGGAACGCAGAGTTGGCCAGGAATCCCTTCGGTGTGCCCATCAGCACCGGCACCTGGGGCGGTTCCATGGCCGCGGTCGAATACGCGGCCCACGCCTACTTCCTGCATCAGGCCTTCCCGGATCTCGTGGGCGTCGAGGACACCCTGCGGGGTTTCGACTACGTCCTGGGCAGGCATCCGGTCTCCAGCCTCTCGTACGTGTCGACGGTGGGGACTTCCTCGAAGCTCATCGCCTATGGCAACAATCGCGCGGACTACACGTTCATCCCTGGCGGAGTCATTCCGGGTGTCGTGATCATTCAGCCCGACTTCCCCGAGCTCAAGGTTGGATGGCCGTTCCTGTGGTACGAGAACGAGTATGTCGTTGACGATGCGTCCACGTTCATTCTGGCTGCCAACGCCGCTGAGGCGCTGGCGCATTGAGCGCGCCGCTTGCGAAGCACTTGATCTGGGGGGAGCCGGCATCGCGCTCAAACCTGATCGGCCAAGGTCACCGTCACGTCGCGTTCGCCGCCCTGCTTCTGCTTCATGCGGAGCTTGAAGGGCGTACCGACGGCGCCTTTGAACTCATCGCGAAGCTCGTAGAGCTGCACATCCCTGGCGGGCTTGCCGTTCACGGCCAGGATCTCATCCCCGGTGGCGATGCCCGCTTTCGCCGCCGGGCTGTCGTTCGCCACATCGGCAATCTCGATCGCGCCGTCCTTGGCACGCGCAATCCACACGCCGGCGCGATCGAATACCTCCGCCTGGCCGGCCAACTCGTTCGGCTGCAGCCACAGGAGCTGATGCGCGTAGTCGAGCGTCACCGTGTAGCGCTTCAGGAGATCGCCGCCGATGTTGCCGGCCGTGTGGGTTGCAGCAGCCTGGCCCGAGGTATCGTTGATGAGCTCGGTGATCGGTCCGGTGATCTTCGTGGAGCCGATCGTGAGCTCGCCGGCGCGCGCCAGCAGCGCCTTCGAGGGACCGCCGACTCCATAGCCGATCGTCTCCAGGCGCGTCGCGTGATACTTGTCGACCAGAGCGTTGGAAGTCGCAAAGGGATGCATGACGATCAGCGCGCCGCGCGATCCGGTGTCAATCTCGAACTCTCCGGTATGGCCGTCGAGAGAGGCGGTGACCATCGGAATGTGCTCATCGAAGGTGAAGGGAATCGCTGTCACGTCCTTGGGCGGATGGAAAGCCTCCTGCCGGGTAAACGTGAGCGTGCGCTTCGCGTAGTCGATCGACAGCACCGCGCGCTTGACGAACTCATATCCGAGCAGGCCGTCCGACTGCGCCCCTTCGACGGCAATCCAACCCGGGGACGTCTGCGTTCCAAACACCTGGTCTGGAAGGGTCAGGCCCCCGAGGGAGACACTCTTCACCTTGGCGAACCCGAACGCGGCGATCTGATCGCCGAAGCCACCGCCGGGCAGCGCCCCCTCCACGGCAATGCCGAGCCGCTTGGCGGCGGAAGCCTCGAGGATATCGGTCGCACCGGTGTCGAACACGAACGGGATCGGCTCCTGGCCGCCGATCGAAGCCATGACATAGATGTGATTGTTGAGAAGCCGGAACGGCACGGTGACCGAGGCTTTGCCTCTCGGCCATTGCGCGTTGTTCGGCGGCGGGGGCGGCGGCGCATAGCGCGCCAGCGTCTGCGGCCCGCTGAAGTCGATCGTACTCACTTGCGTCACGGTGTCGAATTTCGGGTTGTTGCCGACGCGATCGACAGTCTTCTTCGGCACCTGCAGGTCGCCGAAGGAAGCGAACTCCGACACGATGAACGTATGCGGCATGCCTCCGGTGAGCTGCACTTCGCGTGCTACCCGGTGCGTCGCCGGATCGAGCCACACCTCGAAGGGCTCGGCGCCCGCCGGGGTGATTTTCACCGCCTCGTACCTCTTGCCCTCGGCGGTGCGGGTGCCGGCGTACTCGCGCCTGGCCGGAAACCGATTCGGAAAGTAGAACGCATAGCCGCTGCGATAGGCGTCCTGGATCGCCTGTGCCACGGTCTCCCTGCTCGTCTCGACTCGCACCTCCCCGGAGCTGTCCGTCGTCCACGCCCGCTTCCCGTCCCAACCGGCGCTGCCGCTCGAAGGGCCGAGCGAATACTGCGAAGCGTCGTGCAGAGAGGTCAGGTCCGTCCACGATTGGTACCTGCCGCTCAAACCTCCGGCGGCCACGGTGCCGCTCTCGTGCCAGGTCACCACTTGGTCCCATGCCGCGCCGCCGGTGGCGGACTTGGCCGCATCGAGCAGCTCGTCGGCTTTGCCGGGAGCCTGCGCGAGCGCACCCGCTGCGGCGAATGTCAAAAGGCCGGCGCCGGCGATACCGCGGATCCATCCGTTCATACGTCTCTCCAAAGAATTCGATGCAAAAGTATGCCAGCCGCTGCGCACCGGGCGCCGCGCTTTGCGCCAGGCGGTGCGCCCGTCGCGACGGGGTCGGACCCCGCAGACTCGGTGCGACGCCCACGCGATTGGACGTAAGTCCTCGAAAGATATGATTGAACCCGCCGCCACGGCCGTGGTCGATTACAATGAGCGTCCGTCAAGTAAGGAGAGAGAGCGATGCCCACCCCCGCCCCCCTGCGTCGAACCGGCAATCCGGGGCTGAACGAGAAGACCCTTGCGAACCTGCCACGCCCGCTGGTTGGCGAGGCGCGGATGACCTTGCAGGGAACGATCAACAAGTCGTTCCTGATGGTGGTGGTGTTGCTCGCCAGCGCGCTGTGGCCGTGGTCGCAATATATGTCCACCGGCGACGCCTCCACAGTCTCCACTTCCGTCCTGGTCGGCGTGTTCGGTGGGTTGATTCTCGCCGTGGTCATCAGCTTCAAGGCCAATCTCGCACCCTACCTCTCCCTGCCCTACGCCGCACTGGAAGGCCTGGCCATGGGAGGTTTCTCCGCGATGCTCGAGCGACGCTACCCCGGCATTGCCATTCAGGCCGTGGCGCTCACCTTCGGGGTGCTGGTGGTGCTGCTCGTCGCCTACCGCACGGGGTTGATCCGGGTCACCCAGCGTTTTCGTGCCATCGTCGTGGGTGCGACCGGAGCGATCGCCCTGCTGTACGTCGCGACCCTGCTGCTCGGGTTCTTCCACATCGAGGTTCCGGTCCTGAATGCCTCCACGCCGCTGGGCATCATCGTCTCGCTGGTGATCGTCGGCGTCGCGGCCCTGAACCTGGCGCTGGACTTCGACCTGATCGAGTCCGGCGTCGCGCAAGGCGCGCCGCGCTACATGGAGTGGTATTCGGCGTTCAGCCTGTTGGTGACCCTGGTATGGCTGTACCTGGAGATCCTGCGCCTGCTGAGCAAGGCCCGACGCTGACGCCGTCGCACACTGCGGCGTCGGGCAGCGCGCGGAAGCGCACGATGCCCTGACGCCGGGTGCAGGTTGCGCCGCGCCTTGGCGATCTCCGTTTCTCGATTTCTCGGCGGTGCCGCTCGTCTGGAGCGCCAGCAGCAGCCCTTCGCCCTACACTGCACCCTACGGTTACTGCGGAGCATAGCTCCTTGCGCCACGGCGCTCTCGTCGCCTTGATCTTCACCGCCTTTGGCCTCCTGGCCGGGTGCTCACGGCAGCACCCACCGCCGGGCAGCCAGTACGCCATGGCTGAGGTTCTGCTGCGCCACGAGCTTGCTGCTCCGTCTTCTCATCTCGGCCCGAGGGGCGCGCGTTGCCCGTGCTATGTGCTAGTCGGCGCGCAGGACTTGCCCCGTGAGCGCGCCGCGGCCCTTGCCGACACGGGTGTGACTTTCCTGCCCGAGAGCGACTGGAGCGCCGGCAAAGGGCTGCGCGTCCACATCGGCCTGCCGCGAACGCGCTGGAACGGCAACTTCGATGTCGCAGTCGGATATGACTGCGACGGCGAGCGATGCGGGCAGACCGCAAGCTCGATCGTGCGCTATGACGGGTCGCGCTGGCGCGTCATCCGTTGAGGGCGTGCAGATGGGCGGGCGCCGCGCCCACGCCAATGAGGTCCGAAAACCGCGAGACAGTGAGGACTGCAGGACTATATTGGGTAGCATGGAACTGGAAAACGCAGCTTGCTACAGGGCCGTTCTGGCGCGTGACACCCGCTACGACGGGCGCTTCTTCACCTGTGTGAGAACGACCGGCATCTACTGCCGGCCGATCTGCCCTGCCCGTCCGCCGAAGCTGGCGAATTGCACTTTCGTACCCAGTGCCGCCGCGGCGCAGGAGGCTGGATACCGGCCCTGCCTACGCTGCCGCCCCGAGAGCTCACCCACCCTCGATGCCTGGCGCGGGACCTCCGCAACGGTGTCGAGTGCGTTGAAGCTGATTGAAGGCGGGGCGCTCGATGAGTCGGATATCGACTCGCTCGCGGCGCGCCTGCAGATCGGCGCGCGACAGTTGCGGCGGTTGTTCCGGCGGCACGTCGGCGCAGCACCCATCACCGTTGCCCAGACCCGGCGTGTGCTGCTCGCCAAGCAACTCATTCATCAAACTCAACTGAGCATGACGGAGATCGCGCTCGCGAGCGGTTTCGGGAGCCTCCGCCGTTTCAACGAGACGTTCCAGAGAGTGTACGGCCGGGCGCCGAGCCAGCTGCGGCAACGCTCGGCCGGCGGCTCTCCGGTCTCTGGAATCTCGCTGCTGTTGCCCTACCGCCCTCCCTACGATTGGGAGGCCATGCTGCAGTTCCTGGCGACGCGCGCCATTGCGGGAGTCGAATCGGTCACGCCGGACGGCTATGCGCGAGCGATCGAAGTCGGCCAGCAAGTGGGATCGATTCACGTGACGCACGCGGCTGCGCAGGGGGCGCTACAGGTGATCGTGCGCTTCCCGCGATTGGAGGCGCTTCCGACGATCATCGCGCGCACGCGTCGCCTGTTCGATCTGGGTGCCGAGCCCCTGGCCATCCTCGACGCACTCCAATCCGATCCCGTGCTGGCGCCGCTCGTTCGTGCCCGACCCGGATTGCGCGTGCCCGGGGCATGGGACGGATTCGAGATCGCCATACGTGCCGTCCTCGGTCAGCAGATCTCCGTCAGGGAAGCCACCCGGCTCGGCGCCCGCCTCGTCTCCCTGCTCGGTGAGCCAGTCGCTGAAGCGATCGGACAGCCAGGGCTGACACGCGTGTTCCCGCGGCCGGAGGCTTTCAGCGTCACTCGGCTCGCTCAGCTGGGCATGCCCCGATCCCGGATCGAATGTATCAATGGCATTGCCGCGGCGGCGCGGACACAACCGGACCTGTTCGACCCTTGCGGGGATCTGAGTGTGGCCGTAGCCCGACTGCGCGCCATTGCCGGAGTTGGCGAGTGGACCGCTCAGTACATTGCGATGCGCGCTCTCGGCGAGTGCGACGCTTTCCTTGCCAGTGACGCTGCTCTGCAGCGCATCCTGGCTGTCAGGGGCGAGCGCCCCAGCGCAGCAGAGGTGCTCGCACGCGCGGAAGGCTGGCGGCCATGGCGGGCGTACGCCGTGCTGCATTTGTGGATGAGCGCCGCTGCGGAGACCGCGGCACGAGCGGCGTAGACGGCTCGTCGACGCTGGCTGGCACGCTGACGCCTGACCAGCCGCAGGCGGCTCATCGCCGGTACGTTCCCTAGCCGCCACGGCCTCGCGTCGCCGGTACGCCCCTAGCCCTTTTTCAGGGCGGCCGCGAACTGCGGCAGGGTCGCCTTGAGAATCTCCACCGCCGCCTTGCGACCCGCCTCCGACAGCGCCGCATACTGAGAAGCGTGCTCCTTGCCCGTCAGGATCCTCACGAGCCGCGCGTAGAGGTAATCCTTGGCATAGAGCGGCAGCGCATTGAACGCATCGGAGTAGATGAGAAAGCTGCAGGGATACTTGAACAGCCGGGTCGTCAGATCCAGCTCACGCAACGAGCGTCCATGGCTATCGCGCGGCCCGCGCGCTTGGAACCACTTGTCGAACCCGGAGTTGCCCGTGAGCTTGCTCTTGTAGCCGGGGTCGCCGACGAACAGCATCTCATCGACCAGGGCATCCATCTCGTCCTTGATCTGTTTGCGGCTCTGCGGGGGCAACGTAACACCGCGACCGTCGGCAGGATCCTTGCCCGCCTTGGCGAGCGCCGTGCGGGTGTCCCAATTCACCTCCGTGATGCGATCCTGCACTGTCGACTGGTGCAGCAGCACCTGCAGCGCGACGATGTCGCTTTTGTCCGTCAGGTACGGCTTGGTGTCGAACAGGGCATCCAGGTTGTCGAGGTTGCCGCGCCGTACACTGTCGAGGTTGATCAACTCCTTCACGTCGTGGACCAACACGTTGCCCAGGTGGACCTCGCTGCCCTGCTGCCCGGTGACGTACCAGCCGCCCCAGCGATATCGGAATTCAGTGTGATCGGTGACGAGGATGGATCCCTCGTGAGTAAGGGCATCACCGTGGGTGTTCACGTAGGTGGACATCAGGAGAAAGCGCGGCACGCCGCCCCCTGAGTAGGACAGGGAGTCGTGGCAGCCCAGGCAGCTCGTCGTCTCGCGCTTGAAGTGGGCCGGAACCGGGCTGCCGTTCTTGAGCGTGTAGAAGACCTGGTCGAGGGTGCTGTCCATCGTGCCCAGCTCGATCTGCTGCGCCCCCTGCACCCAGCCGACGTAGGTGTCCTCGTTGAAATACAGGGCACGCGGGCTTGCCGCCTGGATCTCCCCGGTCTGCAGGCTCGTCTTGGAATAGACCAGCACCTGCGAGCTGGGATCGATGTCCAGCGCTTTCAGCAGCGATCGCAGGTACCCGTGGCCCGGCTCGAAATCCAACTTGACCTCACCGCGTTCCAGGCGCGCTTGCAGTCGGGCGATGCGGTTGTTCTGCGCAAGCCCCTCGTAGTGCATCGGCGGATATTCGGTGTCGTAGCGCAAGGGCGCGGACGGGTCCGGCATACCGAAAGCGGGCTTGCCCGGTTCGCCGGGCGCGGCAGCAACTGGCGCCGCAGGCGCGGCTGGCGGAGTCGCCGGTGCCGTCGGCGCGGGCAACGGAGCATGGGTGGGTCCAACCTCTGGCGCTGCATCCTGAGCCTGCCCGCGGGCCGGGACGGTGAACATGAGGAAGGAGGCAATCAGTGCGGCGGCCAGCGTCAGCCGTTGTGCGGGCGTATTCATGCTGTGCATTCGCCGAATCGTATATCAGACGGCGCTGCGACAGACCGTGGGCTGGGAACTTCGTGCGTACGCGACTACTCTATGGAACGCGGGGCCGCGCAGCATGTGTGGGGTATCTGCAATGGATAGGGCCACGATTTCAACGGTGCTGGCTTTGGTTTGTGCCTCCGGTATGGTCACGGCGGGCGCGCTCGTCCAGAAGGCCACCGCCGCCGATGCTCCGGCCGCGCCCAAGCCGCCTGCCCCTGTCGTCCCTCTCTACGGCGCCGCCGATCTCGAGCATCTGCGCGAGACGAACTTCAACCATTATCAGCGGGCGAAGAGGATCATCGCGGATGGCAACAAGTTGTGCCGCCCGGGGGCGCCCACACTGCAGCTCGCGGCCCGCTATGGCGCCGATGACATGAGCTGCGCCGCCAATCTGCTCACCAGCAACCCGCCGAAGAAAATCCTCGGGTTCCGCCTGGACAGCACCCGGTACGTCGCCCACATCACCATTACCAACGACCAGCCGCGGCTGATCAAGGCTCACTGATCCTGGTTGACGGCGCCTTGCCGGTCCGCGCCACCGATCCGCGCCACCGAGTTCACGCGGACCGGTCCGCGCGCGTTGCTGGCACGTCTGGGAGGGAGACTGCCCTGCAACGGCCGCATGCGCAAAAAGTGCCTCAGCAACTGCTCTGCAGAGTCTTCGCCGGCTGCACGGTAAGCGTGAAAGGGCCAGTGGTGGTCGCCTGGTTGTACACCAGGTTGCAGCTCGCAGGGGCCCTGGCGTTGACCGGCGTGAAGGTAGTGGTGGTTCCCGAGGCCTTCACGGTGAAGCCCGTGGAGTCCTGGATCAGGTTCTGGATCCCGAGGGCGTTCGGGTAGCCATTCACCATGGTGATGTTGACCCCGTCGACATTGATCGGGCTGGTGTTGCCGTTGGCGAGCCACACGCCGTGTGCCATGTTTGCTGCGCTGCGGACGCTGCCCGTCATCCCGTTGAGCGCGGCGATGCGCGCCTGATCCTCCAGGCCAATGAACTTCGGCAACGCGAATGCCGCCAGGATACCGAGGATGACGATGACGACCACGAGCTCGATCATCGTGAAGCCCCGCTGGACGGACCTGGACATGATCACCCCTCCCGCTCGAGACCTTGTTCTGTTGATATGCAGTGTAACGGTCACGGGGTGGACAACTGCAGCCCAACATGCCAAAACATGACATCGGTGCCAACGATCTGCAGGGCATGTGATCCAGGTCACAACACCCCGCGCCAACACCAACACCATGCCGACGACGCACACGATCACCGGCGGCTCGATGGCCCGCGCGAATTCACCGGTCCGATCGAGCGGCGCCAGCACATGCTCGGCTTTGATCTCGATGGCGCTCCCGCTCGAGCCTTTTGTCGCATCCACGCAGCGGGGACTTGCAAGGGGACTGAGAAACGGGTCTCACAAGGCTCTGCTGCAGCGCGCCATTTGCCTGGGACCGACGGCCGCCGGAGGTGAGCTTGCGTTCGTTTAGTTGTACGAAGTACTGTCGTCTTTCGACATATCACGAACAAGACACGCTTTCTCCCCAATGAACAAGTATCTGCAACGGGGGTGGGGCCGCCAGCTGCCCAGCGTGTGTTTGGCCGTGGTCGCCGCCGCCACGAGCTACGGCCTCTCGGAGACCGTGCATCCCATTGCGGCGGCCGCATGCACCGCCTCGTTCGTGATGCTGTTGGGCATCTACACGCATTTCGGAATCCGCAGCCAGCAGCGGCAGGCACAGAGCGCAATACGCGAGAGCGAGCTGCGCTTGCAGCTGGTCGTCAACGGCTCGGGCGTCGCGATCTGGGATAGCGATTTGCGCTCGGGGCGCACCTACTGGAACCGCCGCACCTTCGAGTTGTTCGGCTACCCGCCGACCGAAGACGGCAGTGTCACCATGGAGATGTGGCGGCAGCGCTTGCATCCGGAGGATGAGCCAGGCGTCCGGCAAGCCTTCGAGCGCGCGATCCAGGGCAAATCCAATTTCACGGTCGAGCACCGCATCATCCGTGGCACCGGCGACGTCATCTGGGTGAGCGCGTTCGGGCGCTATTACTACGATGAGCGCGGCGAGCCGGTCCGCTTCACCGGCATGAACCTGGACATCACCGAGCGCAAGCGCGCCCAGGAGGAACTGCGCGCGGCGGACCGTCGCAAGGACGAATTCCTGGCCGTGCTGGCGCACGAGCTGCGCAATCCCCTCGCTCCGCTGCGGGACAGCCTGCGCATCTTCGAGCGCAACGCGATCGGCGATCCGATGTTGAACGCCGCCCGCAAGATCATGCAGCGCCAGACCGGCCAGATGGTGCGGCTCATCGACGATCTGCTGGATGTCAGCCGCATCTCCCGCAACCGTCTGGAGCTGCGCAAGGAGACCACCACGCTCGCTGAGGTGATCGAGAGCGCGCTGGAGACCTCCCGTCCCGCGTTGAATGCCGCCGGGCATCGGCTGCACGTGCAGATGCCTGCCGACCCCTTGTTCGTCCACGCCGATCGGGTGCGGCTCGCGCAGATTTTCGGCAACCTGCTTTCCAACAGCGCCAAGTACACCCCGCCCGGCGGCGACGTCGGGATCACAGTGGCCCGGGAGGGGACCGAAGCGGTGATCAACGTCACCGATACGGGAATTGGCATCGCCCCCGAGGACCTGCAGCGGGTATTCGAGATGTTCACTCAGGTGGGCCGTGAGATGGAGCATCGCGTCGGCGGTCTCGGGATCGGGCTCGCGCTGGTATCACGCCTGGTGCAGATGCACGGTGGCACAGTCACGGCTTCCAGCGCAGGCGCCGGCCAAGGGAGCACCTTCTGCGTCAGGCTCCCGCTATCGGGAGCCCCGGCAGGTACGCTCGACGCCGCCCTCGCCCCTCACAGCGAGCCGGATCGCCGCAAGGTACTGGTCACCGACGACAACGAGGATGCGGCCGCTGCCCTCGCCCTCCTGCTCACGCACATGGGAAACGATGTGCAGATCGCACACAACGGCGAAGAAGCCTTGAGTGTCGCCGCGCAATTCCGGCCCGATCTGATCTTGATGGACGTCGGCATGCCTCGACTGGATGGCCTGGAGGCGACGCGCCGTTTGCGCAAGACCGAATGGGGCCGCCGTGCTGCCATCGTCGCGCTCACGGGCTGGGGCCAGGAGGCTGACAAGCGCCGCTCGCACGAAGCGGGGGCCGATGATCACCTGGTGAAGCCGGTCGACCCGCAGGCGCTGGAGAGGGTTCTGGCCTCCGTCCCGGCTACGAGCGAGGGTCGCTGGCGCGCCTGAGGATCGCTGCGAGCTCGCGGGGGTCGGGCGGCTTGAGCAGGTGGTCGTCCATGCCCGCGGTGGCGCTGCGGGTACGCTCGCCTTCCAACCCCCACCCGGTGAGGGCCACGATGTGCATCTGGCGCCCCCATCCTTCCGCGCGGATCCGGCGCGTGGCCTCGACTCCATCCAGCAACGGCATGCCGATGTCCATGAAAACGACATCGGGACGGAAGCGCTGTGCACGCTCGACGGCTTGCAGACCGTCCACGGCGGTCAGCACTTCATGACCCTCCAGGCGCAGCAGAATCGCCAGCGAGCCTGCCGCATCGGTGTTGTCGTCGGCCACCAGGATGCGCAGCCGCTTCTGAGGGTTCGCCGCGGAGGCTACGGGGATCGCCCGCAGCGCCTTCTTCTCTTCCAGGGCGGGCAGCTGAATGACGACGCTGCTGCCGGCTCCGGAACCCGCATTACGCACACTCACGCTCCCCCCATGGAGCTGAACGAGACTGCGTACCAAAGCAAGGCCCACGCCGAGGCCGCCGTCGGTACGCGCTCGTTTGGCGCGCAACTCGGCGAACACATCGAAAGCGTGCTCGAGCGCTTCCGGCGGGATACCGCTGCCGCTGTCGACGATGGCCACGCTGATCTGCTTGCCTTCATGGCTCACGTTGATCGAGATGCTGCCGCCGGGCTCGGTGTAGTGCACGCTGTTGGCCAGCACATTGCTGACGACTTGAATGAGCCGATGCCGGTCCCCGTCGACGGCGAGGCTCTGGTCGACGGGCGCCACGACCAGCGCATGCTCGCGTGCCATGAGCGAATCACGGCAGGCTTCTACGGCGCGATCCACCACGTCCTTCACTTGCACGCGCTCACGCTGCAGCTCGATGGTTCCCTGATCGAGGCGGCTCAGGTCCAGCAGATCGTCGACCAGTCGCACGAGCTGGGTCATCTGGCGCGCCATGGCCGTTGCGGTCTGGCTGAGCGTCCGGTCCGGACCGCTGCGGCGCCGAACGATCTCGATCCCGTTGCGCAGTGAGGAAAGAGGATTGCGGAGCTCGTGGGCCAGCACCGCCAGGAAGGCGTCCTTCGCGCGTGCGTTGCTGGCAATCTCCGCCTCGGCCGCGCGCAGGCGCACGTTGGCGGTATGCCTTGCGCAATCGAGTGCGTTCAGGCGCTCGGCATGCGAGACGATTCCCGCCAGCAGCAGGCCGAGCGCGGCGAAGGTGATGACGGTGGCCTCGATCTGCTCTCCGTACAGAATGTTGGTGGTGCAGATCTGCACGACCACTGCGAGCGCGAACAGCAGGACGACGGACCAGATCAGCAGCCGCCGCGCGCTCTCACTTCCGGCCGCGCCGCTGGTCAGCAGTCGCACCCACCCGAGATCCGAACGGCGCAGCAGCACCCCGATGAACAGCGCCCCGAGAATGACTCCGGAATTGAGACTGACGTTGGCGTAGAGCCCCATCGCATAGAGGATCTTCAGGCTGAACGCGTAGGCGATCAGGACAGCCACGCAGAACAGGGCGCCCGCGGTGGCGAGGATAACGTAGAGGCTGTTCGCGACCCGGCTGCGGGCCTCGGAGATCAGCAGGCACACCGCGAGCATGGCGATTGCGAGCAACGCTGCGCCGGCGGTACGTCCCGGTCGCAGAAACTGTCCGGTCTGCTCGTGGAGGACAGCATCGGGAAACAGCCACCGATCCAGTCCCCAATCGGTGTCGAGCGCGTTCTGCCAGACGGTAGCGAGGACTACGGCGAGCGGAAGGAGCGCGCACAGGCGTGTAACGAGGCGGTAACGTTCCGCGGATGCGCTGCTGAGGCCCAGCGCGAGGGAGCACAGGCACAGACACACGGCCGTCAGCGGCTGAGTCGCACTCTGTCCGGGCAACCCACTCTTCAGCAACCCCACATCGAACTGCCAGCCGATCAGAACGAGGGCGCTCAGGAGGAAGGCACCTGCAGCTGCAACCCGCACGGGAAATTCGAGCACATCAAAGGACACTTCCGCCGCGCGCGCGGAATAGACTGCCATGAGAGAGAGATCTCCCCGATTCTCGTTCTGTAGAACCCCGTCTGGCGGTCTGTGCGGGCACTGGCGTGCCGGCCGGGAGCGATGCCCGGCAGGGGCATCCTATTACGGTTACCCGGCGGGAACCAGAAAATTCCTCAAGGTGCGAAGGCGGTGACGGTCTTGTACCCGGTGGCGGCCACTTTGAGACTCTGTCCGGAGGTGACCAGCCAACCCTGGGCATGGCCGATGTCGGCGCTGGCTCCGGGACTGATGTCGAAGGCGAAGGCCTTGGAGCGGTGCGCCTGCGGGTCGCGCACCTCGACCATCAAGGAGATGGGCTCGGTGGCTACATTGCGCAACGTCGCCACCATCCCCTGCCCCATCCATGCCGGCCGGAAGGAGACTCGCACCGGCAGATCCGGTTGCGTCGCCTGCGCGAGCGCCACATCCCGGGTCGCCAGCGCAGCCTGCTTCTCCTGGACGGCGACCTCGGCACGCGTGAGAGCTTCGCGCAGATCGAGGATCCGGCGCTCCTCCTGGGACAATTGGGTCTGCAGCAGCTGGCGCTGCTGGTCGAGCCATTCGGCGTAGGCGCCTGCCGCCACCGCCGCCCCCGCGACCAGAACCAAAGCCGCAATCAGCCCCAGGGGCTTGCGGGGTCGCGGGATCGTCGGCTCAGTGGCCTCTTGCGGGGGCGCTTCCATGGACACCTCAGCGGCGCATTCTATGCGCAACTGGAGCGCGGTCAGGAGCGCCACTGCGGGCATTTGCGGAGTCCGTCGCAACGCGAAGCGCGCCGCGACGTACGGCCGTCCCCTGACACTGTGCTTGCGGCAGTCGCGGCATTCGTGCTCTGCTCTGTAACGCAGCCACTGTCTTGCCCCATTGGAGACCCCTGGAATGGAAGCGCGCGAACTCCCCGAGCCGCAGCCGCAAGCTTTTGAGCTGGTGCTGCGCATCCGGCATCCCTCGATGGACCCCGAGGAGATTTCCGCCCAGCTGCAGATTTCCGCGGAGCATTGCTTCAAGGCGGGGGAACCGCGCAAGTCCGGCGCCGGCGGCTCGGTTTACACCGAGACTTATTGGCTCGCGACGCTCAACCCCGGCTGGTGGCCGGCGGACATCTCCGTTCACAGCTACATCCCCGGTCTGGCTCTCACTCCCACGAGCGGCGCGACCGAGACGCTGAGCGAGATGGCGAAGACCGTGCTGGGACGGGCGCTGTCGGTCTGCGCAACCCGCTTCATGCGGCCGCACCGCGATTTCTTTCGTCGCATTCAGTCCGAGGGCGGGCAGGTGCGTCTGCTCGTCGAGGTGAACACCGCCGCCGTGGGCGGCTTCACGTTGACGCCGGAGCTGGGGCGCGAGATGAACGCTCTGGGTGTACCGATCGACTTCGAGTTTGCCCCGGCCTGACCGAGGCGGCGCGCGAGTGGCGCCCTGACGCGCCACATCCTCCTCACCGTCCACCTATCCCTCGCCCACCGTTGCCGGCTGGCTACAGCTCGATCGCTCCGCGCCCGAGCTCGATCACCTCGCCGCTCACGAAGATGCGCCGTTGGTCATCGACGTGCAGGTGCAGAAGCGAGGGCCGTCCGGTCTGTTCGCCCTGCGATATGCGGATGCGCCCCGGCACTGATCGTCCCATCGCCAGCCACCACCCACCGAAATTGGCGGCAGCCGAGCCCGTCGCGGGATCCTCCAGGGCGGTCACACCTTGCGTGAAGAAGAAGCGCGCCAGAGCACGATCGTCCGTCTGCGCGAACACATAGGCCATACCGGCCCCGTCGGCGCTGCTGAGGCGCGTCAACAACTCGGAGCGCACCTCAACTTTGCGCACCGCGCCCGCGCCGGTCAGCGGAATGACCATCTGCTCCCTGCCTGCATTGACTCACAGAGGCCGCTCGCCGATGTCCGTCGTCGCCAAGCCCAGCATGTCCGCCAGCAGCGAGCGAGGCTCCTCGACCTCGCGCCACCCTCGGGCCTCCGCCTCCAGAGTCCAATTCGCTCCCGAGGCTTTAACCGGAATGATTCCCGCAGGCATGTCGAGTGTGAGTGCATCTCCGCCGCGCCCCAAGGCACGGCAAACGTGCGCCGTGCCCAGCGTCGGGTGCCCGGCAAAGGGCATCTCGTACCGCGGCGTGAAAATACGTACGCCGGCGCTCGCGCGGCTCGAGGGAAGGATGAACGTCGTCTCCGACAGGTTGAACTGCAGCGCCAGCGCCTGCATCGTCTGCGTATCGAGCGTGCTGCCGTCCTCGAACACGCACAGCGGATTACCGCTGAGACGATCGCCTCCCTGCGTGAAGACGTTCACGGTGCGATATCTGAGGCTCGCCATGCGCAAGGCACCTCGCTAGGACTTCGTCTCCTTCGCCACCAGGTACTTCACGAGCGCAATGACCTGGTTAGGTCCACCTGCCGATCCCTGGGTGATCCGATACTTGCCATTGACGATGAGCGTGGGTGTCTGGTCGACCTGGTAGGCGATCACCTGGGCGTCGGCCTGTTTCATCTTCAGGTCGACGGTGAAGGATTTGGCGGTGGCCAGAAACTTATCGACCGGCACGCCGGTCAGGCGGTTGTAGACCTTCGCTGCATCCTCGATCGTCGGGAGCGGGCTCTTCAGCCGGTTGGGCGCGGCGAGAGTCGACAGCGGCGCATCCGTCGACTTCCAGACTTCCTCGTAGATGGCATCCTGCGTCTTGTCCACCAGCCCCAGCAGCTGCGCGGTCAGAAAGGCGCGTTGGAACATCGGCCAATCCTCGGCCACCTGAAAGGCCGCGGGCAGATATCTCATCTGCGCGTTAGCGGGCAGCTGGCGGCGCAGCTCCTTGATGTAGGGCTCGAAGGCGTTGCAGGCCGGACAGCCGTAGGAGAACACTTCCAGAACTTCGACCTTGCCCGGCGCGACCTGGGTGCGTTGCGCGGGATCGACCAGGAAGTAGTTCTTGCCCTCCACCCAGTTGTCGGCGGCCTGGGCGATCGAGACGGCGCCGAGCGCCAGCAGCAGAGCGAGGAGCGTAGATTTGAGCATGGGTTTGCGCACTTGCGGCCCTTCTTGAGGCTGGTGGATTCTGCTGTGCGGCCCCTGCGCTGCGCAAGCGGCCGCGACGATGGGCCCCGACAGTGGGCCATCACAATAGGCCCCGACAATGGGTTATCGTAGGGGAACTTCGAGGATCGGGGCGTGACCGTGTCCGACACCGCCTGGCGCTACCTGACGACTTTCTCCGACTTCCCCTCGGCGCAGGCGTTCGCGGATGCGTTCCTGGCCGATGGGATCGGCGTTCGGCTGATCTCCGAGGCACCGCTCCTCGGGCAGGCCTCTCCGGCCCGCGTGTTCGTGGAGTCGGCGCAATACCATCGCGCCCAGTGGATCATGTCCCAGAGCGCCATGAGCGATGAGGAGCTGACGCTGCTCTCCGGCCATGTGCCTGCGGCTGACTGACAGCGGGCCGGGTGTGCCAACGGGGCTCTCGCGGAGCTGATCTTGTCATTTCCCTATCTGCAGGATCTGGTGAGGGCCGCCACCGGCATCAACGTGCCGCTGCCCCTGCCCACCTTCGGGCTGTGCGTGCTGGGGGCCGCGGCCACGGCCATCCACGTCGCGAAGCTCGAAGTGCGCCGCCGGCACCGCAGCGGCCAGATCGGGCTTGCGGTGCGCCCTGTCCGTCGGGACGGTCAGCGCATCGAGGTCGCGATCCCCCCGGAGGAGCTGGTCGTGGACTTCGGGCTGATGATCACACTCGCGGGCATCGTCGGCGCACGGATCTTCTCGATGCTCGAAGTCCCGCGTGACTTCCTTGCCGACCCGTGGGGCCTGATCTTCTCGCGCCAGGGATTCAACTTCTTCGGCGGCCTGGTGTTCGGGGTCCTCGGCGGAATGCTCTACTTCCGCCG
>DATNEN010000034.1:0-10809 GCA_035552975.1 Steroidobacteraceae bacterium | reverse complement strand
CATCTACGCCTACGGGGTGCGGGATGAGCTCAACTACACGCTGTTCCGTCCGTTCAACTTCATCGGCCCGAACCTGGATGACATCGAGGAGCCCAAGGAGGGCAGCTCGCGGGTGTTCACCCAGTTCCTCTCCAACATCCTCTACAAGCGGCCGATCAAGCTGGTCGACGGCGGGCTGCAGAAGCGCTCCTTCACCTACATCGACGATGCCATCGAGGCGCTGCTCACCATCATCGAGAACAGCGGCGGCCGGGCGACGCGGCGCATCTTCAACATCGGCAACCCCGGCAACTGCGTCTCCATCCGCGATCTGGCGCAGCGCATGATCGGCATCGCCCAGGAGTTCCCGCGGTTGCGCGACAACGCGAAAGCGACCGGGATCGTGGATGTTTCCGCCGGCGACTACTACGGCAAGTACTACCAGGACATCCAGGTCCGAGTGCCCGCGATCGAAGCGGCGCGGCGCGACCTGGGATGGTCGCCGAAGACCGACCTCGATACGTGCATCCGCAAGACGATCGAGTTCTACGTCAGCCAGGAAGGCTTCGGAAGCCGCGCCACGGGGACTCTTTAAAAACCCTGAGGGGCGCGGTCCTGGAGCGACCGTCGCAGCGCGGGGACGCCGCGGCATCCTTGGGATGCCGTGAGAACTTGAGGTGGGGACTATGAAACTTGCCGATTTCGCCGTCCTCGGCTCCGGCGTGCTGCTGAATGCGCTCGCGCAGCTGGGGCTCAAGTCCGCCACCCGTGTGACGGGACCGCTGACCACCTCCGGCGCGGTCTGGAGCCATGCGCTCGACCTGGCGCGCGTACCCTCGCTATGGTTCGCCCTCGGGGCTTACGGACTCAGCGTGATCGTGTGGCTGGTCGGCCTGTCGCGGGTGCCGGTGAGCCAGGCCTACCCGCTGCTCTCGCTGGGCTATGTGCTCAACATCGGACTGGCGTGGTGGTTGCTCGGAGAGGTTCCCAACGTCCAACGGGTGGCAGGGATCGGTGTCATCGTTCTCGGGGTCGTACTGGTGGCCCGTTCCTGAATGAGGTCCGGAATGAAGAAAATGCTCCCCTTCACGCGCCCCACCCTCGATGAGGAGACGATCCAGGGCGTCGTGGAAGTGTTGCGCTCCGGATGGGTTGCGAGCGGGCCGAAGGTGGCGGAGTTCGAGGCGGCCCTGTCGCGCTACCTCGGTGGGCGTCCCGTGCGCACGCAGACCTCGGCGACGGCGAGCCTGGAGATGGCACTGCTGGCCTGTGGGATCGGTGCGGGCGATGAGGTCATCACTCCGGCGATGAGCTTCGTCGCGACGGCGAACGTGATCGTGCGCACCGGCGCGCATCCGGTGTTCGTGGACGTGGGACTGGACTCGCGCAATATCGACCTGGAGCAGGTCGAAGCGGCCATCACGCCGCGCACGCGCGCCATCATGCCCGTGCATTTTTCCGGCCTGCCGGTGGATATGGATCGGCTCTACGACATCGCCGCACGCCACCGCCTGCGCGTGGTGGAGGATGCCGCCCACGCTATCGGCTCCTCGTGGCGCGGCAAGCGCATCGGCAGCTTCGGGGACCTGGTGTGCTTCAGCTTCCACCCCAACAAGAACATGATGACTCTCGAAGGGGGCTGCGTCTCCGGTGGCTCGGCGGAGGAGGTGAAGGCACTGGAGCTGCATCGCTTCCACGGCCAGGTGAAGCTCGCGGCGGATCAGACGGATGTGCTGTTCGCTGGCGGCAAGGCCAACCTCACCGATGTCTCCGCACGTGTCGGCCTGGGGCAACTCGCGCGGCTCGATGAGTTCAACGCCCGGCGCCGCGAGCTCGTCGCGCGCTACTTCCAGTTGTGGGCGAACGATTCGCCGGTGAGGTTGCCCGAGCGAGGCGATGAGGGGCACAGTTGGCACATGTTCGCGCCGCTGCTGCCGCTGGAGCGGCTGAAGATCACCCGCCTGCAGTTCATGCAGGCGATGGCCGAGCGCGGCATCGGGGTCGGTATGCACTATCCGGCGATTCACACCCTGACGGCCTATCGCAAGCTCGGCTACCGCGAGGGACAGTTCCCGAACGCCGAGCGTATCGGGCGCGAGACCGTCACTCTGCCGCTGTTTCCGGCGATGCAGCTGTCGGATGTCGACCGGGTGGTCGAGGCGGCCAACGAGATACTGCGGGAGGCGCGCCGGTGAGTGCCACCGTCTCGATCGTCATTCCCGTCTACAACGAGGAGGGAGGGCTCGCGGAGCTGTTCTCGCGGCTGTATCCGGCGCTCGATAGCCTGCAGCGCGCGTACGAGGTGATTTTCGTCGATGACGGCAGCCGCGATCGCTCGGTGGCCATCCTCAGGGAGCAGTTCACCAGGCGCCCGGATGTCACCCGCATCGTCGTTCTGGCGCGCAATGCCGGCCAGCACATGGCGATTCTCGCCGGGTTCGAGCAGTCGCGCGGGGATTACGTGATCACGCTCGATGCGGATCTGCAGAATCCGCCCGAAGAGATTGCCAAGCTCATCGAAGCGATGGATGCGGGCGCGGACTACGTCGGTACCGTGCGCATCGATCGGCATGATGTCATGTGGCGCAAGGCTGCCTCGCGACTGATGAATCGGATCCGCGAGCGCACGACGCAGGTCAGGATCACCGACCAGGGCTGCATGCTGCGGGGCTACCACCGCGGCGTCGTCAACGCGATCAACCGCTGCGTCGAGGTGAGCACCTTCGTGCCTGCGCTGGGCTACACGTTCGCCCACCACCCCACCGAGATCGAAGTCACCCATGCGCAGCGGGCAGTCGGGCAGTCGAAGTATTCCGTCTATCGGCTGATCCGCCTGAACTTCGATCTGATGACCGGCTTCTCGGTGGCGCCCCTGCAGTTCTTCTCCATGGCGGGTGTGGCGATCTCACTGCTGTCGATCGCCTTCGTGATCTACATGGCGATCCGCCGCCTCGTGCACGGTCCGGAGGCCGAGGGTGTCTTCACGCTGTTTGCCATCGCGTTTCTGCTGATCGGCGTGCTGCTGATGGGGGTTGGCGTTGTCGGGGAATACGTGGGACGCATCTACGAGCAGGTGCGCCAGCGTCCCCGATATACCGTGGCCGCCGTGCTGCAGGATGACGGGCCGGCGCAGGCGGACGCACGCGGACAGCAGGCCAGTGGCGGGTCGGCTCCGCCGACGCAGCCACGCAACTCGCCGGTCAGTGGAGTGACCGAGTGACTTCGGCGCGTGCCGTCGTATTCGCCTATCACGATGTCGGAGTGCGCTGCCTCAGGACACTGATCTCGGCGGGAATGGAAATTCCGCTGGTCGTGACGGTGGCCGACGATCCGAAAGAGGCGCAATGGTTCGGAAGCGTCGCGCGCACCGCCGCCGAGTACGGCCTGAACGTCATGGTCCCGGACGACGCCAACACGCCGGCGATCGAGTCCGCCGTCGCCGCTGCGAGCCCGGACTTCATCTTCTCCTTCTACTACCGCTCACTGTTGAAGGGTCCGATTCTCGACGCCGCCCGTCGCGGCGCGCTCAACATACACGGCTCGCTTTTGCCGAAGTACCGGGGCCGCGCGCCGGTCAACTGGGCCATCCTGCGCGGTGAGAGCCAGACCGGTGCGACGTTGCACTACATGGTGGACCGCGCCGATGCGGGGGACATCGTGGATCAGCTGGCGGTGCCGATCCTGGGCGATGACGATGCCCGCGAGGTGTTCGCCAAGGTGACTGCTGCGGCGGAAATCGTGCTGGCGCGATCCCTGCCGCTGCTCCTGGCCGGCACCGAGCCCCGCCTGAAACAGGCGATCGAGCCCGGCCAGTACTTCGGGCGGCGGCGGCCCGAAGATGGCCGGATCGACTGGCGCTGCACTGCCCGGCAGATCCACAATCTCGTGCGCGCGGTGGCCCCCCCTTTCCCCGGGGCGTTCACGCAAGTGGCGGGCGAGCGCTGGCTCATCCACCGCACCCGTGTCATGAAGAGAACAGTCGCACCCTCGGAACGCGCGCGCCTCTTCGGGGCCGATGGCAAGTGTTACGCGGCATGCCATGATGGCGGAGTGCTCGAGATCCTCGCAGCGGCCGGGGACTCCGGTCCGATAGACCTGCAGGCGGTTGCAGAGCAGCTGCGCAAGCACCCCGTGGTACCGAGCTGACGTCGAAGACCTCACTGTCGTGAGCCTCATAGCGCTGAAAATCGACGTGGACACCTACCGAGGCACTCGAGAAGGGGTTCCGCTGCTGGCCGACCTGCTCGAGCGCCTGCAGGCCCGCGCCACTTTCCTGTTCAGTCTCGGACCGGACCACACCGGGAGAGCCGTTCGACGCGCCTTCAGGCGTGGCTTCATGGGCAAGGTTCGCCGCACGTCCGTGCTCAAGCACTACGGGCTCAAGACCCTGTTGTACGGAACGCTGCTGCCCGGACCCCACATCGGGCGCCGTTGCCGTTCCATCATGCGACGTATCCCCGAGCGTGGCTTCGAAGTGGGCGTGCACACGTACGATCACGTGAAGTGGCAGGATGCCGTAGCGGCGGCGGATGAGCCATGGACCCGGCGTGAGCTGACGCTGGCCCGGGATCAGTTCGCCGAGGTGTTCGGCCGTTATCCGCGGGTGCACGGGGCCGCGGGCTGGCAGGTCAACCGCTTTGTCCCGGAGCTTCAGAAGCAGCTCGGGTTCGAGTATGCCTCCGACTCGCGCGGCTTCGGGCCGTTTCTGCCCGTGGTCGGGGGCAAGACCTTCGAGGTGCCGCAGCTGCCCACGACGCTCCCGACGCTCGATGAGCTGATCGGGCGGCCCGATCTGGGGAGCGAGGATCCGATCGATCATCTGCTGAGGCTGACCGCCGGCACGGACGGCAACCATGTCTACACTCTGCACGCCGAGCTCGAAGGCGGCCGGTACGCGCAGGCGTTCGAGCGCCTGCTGCGCGCCTGGCGCTCACAGGGCGCGCAGCTGGTCGATCTCGCCGCCTACGCGGCGACCCTCGATTTCAAAGACCTCCCGCGCCACGCCCTGGAAGAGGGCACAGTGGCAGGGCGCTCGGGCACGCTGGCATCCCAGGCTCTCAGCCCTTCTCGGTGAGCGGAAGATCCGCGGCGTCGCCTGCATCAAATCGCCCGTACCGCAAGGCCAGCGTGGGCAGCACGAGCAGGTTCAGCACCATGGAAGTCAGCAGGCCACCCAGAATGACAACGGCCATGGGTCCTTGAATTTCCTGCCCCGGCGCACTGCCGCCGATCGCAAGCGGCAGGAGCCCCAGGCCGGTCACGAGCGAGGTCATCAGGATGGGCGTCAGGCGATCGGCTGCACCGCGGATTGCGGTCGAGAGGTTCCAGGGGAGGCCCTCCGCAACCACGAGGTGCTCGTAGTGGGCGATGATCAGGATCGAGTTGCGCACCGTGATGCCGAAGACCGTGACGAAACCTACCATCGCGCCGAGCGTGAGCAGCCCGCCAGTGCCGAACACCGCGAGCACGCCGCCCGCCAGGGCAAACGGCAAGTTGATGAGGATGAGCAGCAGATTGCGCCAATTTCGCGTGATGACCGACAGCAGGATCACGATGCCAACGCCGGCGATGAGGGAGTTGAGGAGCAGGCTGCGCTCGGCTTGCGCCTGCTCTGCGGCGCTGCCTGCGAACTGCAGGTAGGTTCCGGCCGGGAGCTTGACCTCGGAGTCGATGTGACTGCGTGCCGCCTGCACGACCGCGGAGGTCGAAGTGCCCGTGACATTGAACGTCACTGTCGACATCCTGAGACCTCCTTGATGCTGGATCTGATAACGTCCGTCGCTCTCATAGATGTCAGCGAGCTCGTGCAGCGGCACGAGCGTTCCGTCGGGGGCGCGCAGGGGTAGGGTGCTGACATCGCTGGGCCTGCTGCGATCCTGCGCATCGAGGATCAACATCACATTGAACACCTGGTTTCCCTGGTAGGTCTGCCCGACGGTATCGCCTGCGTACGCCGTGCGTATGACATCGAGCACATCGACCGGATCAAACCCCCAGCGGACCAACGAGGACTTGCGTAGCCGAATCGTCAACTGAGGAAGCCCTGGCGGCGACTGCACCGTGACCTCTGTGGCACCGGGCACCCTGTTGAGCGAGCGCGCGACGGCTCGGGCCGTTTGGTCCAATGCATCGAGGTCATTGCCGAAGATGTTCACCGCCATCGCGGCCGTGTAGCCCGACAGGGTTTCCTCGATACGCTCCGAGAGGGACGTCTTCACGGAGAAATTGACGCCGATGAACCGGGCCAGCGCTCGGCGAATGGCCGCCTCCGCATCTTCCTGCTCGTTTCCTGAGAGGTCCGGCTTCAAGTCCACCTCGATTTCACTGTAGTGCGTCCCGTAGACGTCATAGAACAGCTCCGCGCGGCCGGCTCGCTGGGCGACGGAGCGGACTGCAGGAATCTCTCGCAGAGCTGCAGCAACACGTGCGCCGATCGCGAGCGACTCGTTGAGGGAGGTGCCCGGCACGGCGGACATGTGGACGATGAAGTGCCCCTCTTTCAACTCCGGCAGAAGGCTCGTGCCGAAAAGTGGCAGCGTAGCCAGCCCGACGACGGAGAAAGTTGCGGCGAGCACGATCACTGCGCGCGGCCGCGACGAAATGCGCTGCAGGAGCGCTTCGTAGCGCGCGTGCGACCAGCGCACGATGCGCGGTGGCTCGGTCTCCGTCCGCCGCGCAAGCAGCGCCATACAAAGGGCGGGAACGAGCGTCAAGGCAAGGAGCAGGGAGGCGAGGACGGCGAGGCCGTAGCTCAGGCCGAGTGGCGCGAACAGTGCGCCAGAGAGCCCGGAGAGCAGCAGGATCGGCATGAACACGACGAGCACGGCGAACGTTGCATAGACAACGGCGCCGCGAATCTCGAAGCAGGCCTCGAATACCACCCGTGCGGCGGGGCGAGGCAACGGCAGGCGTGCGTTCTCGCGTAGCCGTCGTACCACGTTCTCGACATCGATCACCGCGTCATCGACCACAACGCCGACTGCGATGGCCAGGCCGCCGAGCGTCATGGTATTGAGCGATCCACCGAGCCGCTCGAGGGCAATGATGGCGGCGAGCAAGGAAAGCGGGATCGCGGCGATGGTGATTGCCGCCGTTCGCAAATCGAGCAGAAAAAGCGTGAGCACGAGGATTACCAGCGCGCCGCCGATGTAGAGCGACGCGCGGATGTTCCCAACGGCGGTGTCGATGAAACTGGCGGGGCGAAAGAGATTCGCGTGGAGCGTGATTCCCAGCGCCGGAAGACCGCGTGCAAGGTCCGCGAGCGCCGCTTCGACGTTGCGCGTGACTTCGACCGTGTTGGCGCCGTACTGCTCGGAAACGTTGATCACCACGCCCGGCTTGCCGTCTATCAGGCCGGCGCCGATCGGAGGTTCGGGCGCCTCAACGACATCCGCGATGTCGCCCAGCGTCACTCGCGCGGCGCCTTGAGCGACAACAACCGTACGTGCGAGCTCATCCGCACTGAGGGACTGCCCCTCACTCTGGAGGACGATCCGCTGGTTCGGGGTATCGATAAATCCCGCTCCGCGCACACCCGTCGCCTTCTGGGCAGCCGCGAGCACGTCGTTCATGCCGAGCGCATATCGGGAGAGTCGCTCCGGACGAACCTGGATCTGCAGCGAACGCGTATCGCGGCCGAATACGGAGATATTGGCCACGCCCGGGACGGCGAGCAGCCGCGGCCGCAGTGTCCACTCGGCGAACGTCTTGAGAGCCATCAGCGAACGTGTGTCCGAGGTCAGCCCGAGGACCAGCACCAGGCCCGTGGAAGTGGTCAAGGGCGTCAAGGTGGGCGCCTTGACGCCTTGGGGCAGCTGCTGTGCGGTGGCGGCGAGACGCTCTGCGACGACTTGGCGGTCGCGGTAGATGTTGGTCGCGGGCTGGAAATAGATGTTGAGGAGCGAGAGTCCCTGGATGGAGGTCGAGACGAGCCGCTGGATGCCCGGGACCCCGTTGACCTGAGTCTCGATCGGTGTCGTGACCAGCATTTCGACCTGCTCGGGCGTCAGCCCCGGTGCCTCGGTCTGGATGCTGACCTGCGGCGGTGCGAACTCGGGGAAAACGTCGTACTTGGCGCCCAGCAGGCTCACGATCCCGTAGGCCAGCAACAGGCTCCCAAGTGCAATCACCACGCCCCGGTAACGGATCGAGAACGCGATGATGGCGGCCTGAAGGCCCGACTGTCGGCCTTCCGGAGGCGAGGGCACTGCTAGTCTTCCTCCACATTGATCTGCGCGCTGAACTCCTGCGACAGCAACACCTGCGCGCCCTCGACAACTACCGGTACGTTCGTCGGAAGTCCTTGCGCTGTAATCTCGGGAGCGGCGGGAACTGCGGGAGGGGCGCTCTGCCCAGGGACGTGCGCCGCCGGTACGACATATCCGCCGCCGGGCTGCGGTTGCGCCGTCGCAATCTCGCGGCGGGAAAAGGTGTTCTCGCCGGTACGCAGGTAGACCCAGGCACGTCCCTGCACCCAGACGACGGCAGAAGCGGGAACAATTGACCCCGCCAGGGGCCGACCGGAGGGGAGCAGGGCGACGACATTCATTCCGGGGAGCGCGCCGCTTGCGGCATCTGCAGTGTAGAAGTAGCTGGGTCCTTGAATGCGCGGATCGGTGCGGATCGCAGCGGAGACGAACTCGATCGGCACACGCTGGCCTGCGGGCGTCTGGATCGAGGCGCGCGAGTGCGTGTCTGGGAGCGAGATCCCAGGCGGCAGCGTCACCTGGATCAGCACTGTCCTGTGTCCGATCAGGCTCAGTGCGAGCTCCGAGTGAGTGGCCAGCGAGCGGCTCAGCGCCGGACCCCAGGCCTGCTCGGCGCTCGCTTCGGTATTGCGGGCTTGCACCTGGGCGGCGTTCAGGCTCGCCTCATCGGACTTGAATGTGGCCTCGGCTGCCTGTAGCTGCGCCTTGGAGAAGTTCTGGTCGTCGGCATAGAGCGCCTGCGCCCTCTGGAAGGCCGCGCGCGACGCGGCAAGCTTCGCTTCGGCGATGGCACGCTGCGCGCTCGCGCTGGCGAGTGTGTTGCCGATATCGGTGAACGATCCCAGCTCCAGGACGCTGCCGTAGGCCTGAACGAGCTGTTGGTAGGGTGCAGCCTGGAGCTGTGCCAGCTCGATGTGCGCGTCGCGCTGCAAGGCAGGAGTCAGCGTGAGCGTCGGAGGCCCCAATGTGTTTTGCGTGACCTGCACGGCGGGCTTGATCGTCTGCTCGCCCTCGGCTTCGGCCGCAGAGTCGCCACGCCCAGCGATGAAGCCCCAGGAGAGCAGTCCCGCCAGCGCCATGGCTATGGCGACGACGGCCACGATGATCGAGTGCTCCCGTTTCATGGGGGCGTTCCGGCGCCCTGGGTCGCGCCCTGCAACTGCCCCAACGCGAGCTGCGCCTCCGTGAGGGCTTGCGCACGCGCTAGCTCGATGGCAGTCAGCTCGCCGCGCGCTTGTACCAGGGTCAGCCGATTCGCCTCCCCCGAATCGAAGAGCGCCTGCGTCGAGCTCATGCGCTGGCGCTGCTCGGCGAGAAGCTGCTCAGCCGTTTGGAGTTTCACGACCGAGTCCCGATAGGCGCTGACGGCCTGCTCGACCTCGGCCACCGCTTGCGCCTGGACCGCATCGAACGTGGCCGCCGCTTCCTGCCGATGTGCCTGCGCTTCCGCGATCGGTCCTTGGTTGCGGTTCAGGAGCGGCAGGGTCAGAGAGACGCCGAAAGTGACCGCATTCTCGAGCTCGCTCGCCGTATAGCCATGCGGGAAGCCGGGGCCGAGATGGATGTCGGGATACTGGCGGGCGATCTCCAGTTGCAGGGCGGACTGGCTCGCCTCGTAGTCGGCCAGAGCGCTCAACACGTCGGTGCGGTTCAGCAACGCTTCGCGGCGCGACGGCGCAGCCCGGTCAGGGCTGGGCAAAGAGTCGATCCCCTGGAAGGACACCTCGACTCCCTGGAGCGCCGTTTCCGGCACGCCGAGTGCCGCGGCGAGGCCGACCCGCGCCTGTGCGGTTTCCTTTTGCGTCTCGCGCAGTTGGAGTGCGGCATTGGCGGCTGCCACTCGCACTAGCTGTACGTCGGCGACGGATGCTTCACCGATGTCGAGGCGCCTCTGGAGGAGCAGCACGGCCTCGCGCTGCGTCTCGAGCTGCCGTGTGAGAATCTCCGCGGCACGCTCCGCGGAGTGCAGTTGGACGAGACTGATTCGCACTTGACTGCGCACCTGCCAGGCGGCGTTCGCGACCTGGAGTCGCGCGGCATTCGCCAGATGCTGTGCCTGAGCAATGCGGTATCCACGCTTACCGGCGGTCTCGATGGGAATGTCAAACGTGAATCCCAGTGTCCAAGGGGAGATGCCCGGCTCGGCGGTGGTATCGTACGTCGGCGAGAGGGCGAGGGCAGGGTTCGGGCGCGCGCCAGCGGTCTGCTCGGCCGCTTTAGCAGCGGTGAGTTTCGCCCGGGCGAGGCTGAGGTCTGCTCGGTAGTAATCCGCCGCGAGGGTGAGGTGCGCAAAGTCCCACGACGCCAGCGGCCAGCGAGCCAGTTGCGCGTGCTCGGTGCGCTCAATGAACTGGCGCAGTCCCGGGTCATCCAGCCGCCGCGCCTCGAAGAGGGCGAGACCCCGATCAACGTCGAGCGGGCGCGCCCGAAAGCTCGTACAGGCCGTAAGCGCGCCGAGCAGCGCGAGACACACGGGTACGGTCACGACGCGTCGTGTCCAACCGTTTTGCGTGCAGGATTGCAAGATGCCGTATTCCGAGCGACGCAGTGCGCGAGGCTCGAATGCTAGGGACTGGAGGCTGAAGCGGCAATGACGCCCAAATAACGAAATCGTCATCTTGAA
>DATNEN010000033.1:0-12898 GCA_035552975.1 Steroidobacteraceae bacterium | reverse complement strand
AGGATCGATGTCATCGCGGCGGCGTCCTCCGAATTCCAGGACTCCTGCGAGGACTCGCGCTCCTAGCGCCCCGACGATCGTACTGGGTGCGGGTCGACCTTTCTTGACGGCGTAACCGTCGCGGTGTGCTGATATCGCGAGGCTATGTGCGGCGGCGCTGGTGTTGCCGCGCGCCCAACACCTCGTCGGCGAGAGTGTGGTGTCGCTGGCAGTGGTTGGCGTGGGTCTAGTCGCGACTGCTGTCGCTGTGGGCGTGTTGGTGGGTGTTGCCTTGCCAAAAACGCCGATTTCGCGGCGCTGACCCACAATCGCTCACAACTCTCCGGATCTCTCCTGTTGCTTGGTAGTCACACTAATAGATCGGCAGGGAACATTGACCGTGCTGCGATGCAACATCGGCGTGAAGAGCGTCAGACGCGCCAGGTTGTGTCGCAATGGAGTTGACCGAGTTTCGCAAGCGGCATAGCTTTGGCCTCTCGATTGTTGGATTTTTGGTACGCGGGAACGGCCAGCTCCGACGCCCAGGAGGATCGGCAGGGCGGAAGCGGCTTCCGCGCGGGTGCGACAAGAAACCAGCCTTTGGGGGGAATATCTCATGTCGAGTGGGCTCTTGAAGTTGATCGCGCCACGAACAGCGGCGTTGTTCGTTGCTTCGACGCTGGCGGCCTCGGCTGCCTTCGCACAGGCACAGGCTCCCGCCGCGCCCGCTGCCAACAATGCCAGCAGTGGCGGCCTCGAGGAGGTAACCGTCACCGCTCAGTACCAGCAGCAGAGTGTGCAGTCGACGCCGCTCGCGATCACTGCTGTCAACGCCGAAGCGCTCGCGGCTCGCGGCCAGACCAGCGTAACCGAGATCGCGCGCGATGCGCCCAGCGTGCAGCTCAACCAGGAGGCCGGCGCCTTCGGTCCGTCGATGAGCGCGTACATACGCGGCATCGGCCAGTCGGACCTGGATCCGGCATTGGAGCCGGGCGTCGGCATCTACATCGACGATGTGTACTTCGGCACGCTCACCGGCTCGCTGTTCGATCTGTTGGATCTGGACCGCGTCGAGGTGCTGCGGGGCCCGCAGGGCACCCTGGAGGGCATGAACTCCGAGGGGGGCGCCATCAAGCTGTTCTCCAAGAAGCCCGACTCCACCGAGAGCATGAGCTTCGATCTATTGGCTGGCAGCCGCAATCACATCGAGCTGCGTGCCGGCACGAACTTCGCGATCACCGACAACCTGTTCGTGCGGCTCTCCGGCGTAGGCAACCACCAGGAGGGTTACGTCACCCGCTACAACTTTGCGTGCGCCAATCCGAGCTTTACGGCGACGGACGTCAAAGGTGTCACCGGCACCTACTCGGTGCTGCCCGGATTTCCGACGCAGACCAGCAACTGTCAGATCGGCAAGGAGGGCGGCACCGGCTACGCAGGCGGCCGGGTGGCGGTTCGTTGGCTGCCCTCCGACAAGCTCGAATTCAACCTGATTGCCGACATGACGAATGAGAACCAGGAGTTCACGGCGGAGACACTCGGTTATGCCGGCCCGGGTCCGCTGGTGCGCGTTCCGGGCCCGGCGACGGGCTCGGCCACTTCGCCCGCTTTGTCGATTCCGACGACCAACGGTCACCTGTTGCCGTACAACGAGGCGCTGGTTCCGCAGATCATCGCGCCGAACTTCTACGCAACGTACGCCAACTTCTGCATGCCCACGCCTTCTCCGGTCACTCCCCCCGGAGGCATCCCCGGGCTGGGGGGCAACAACGGCCAGCAGGCGTACTGCGTCAGCCCGAACATGACCGTCAACAACTGGGGCGTCTCGTTGTCCTCGGACTGGGGCATTGCGGACAACCTGTCGTTGAAGAGCATCACCGCGATGCGCGGCTACTCGGCGACCTGGGTGCACGACAACGACGTCTCCATCTGGCCGCTGGATCTGGGTGCCGAGTCGATGGGGCATCACCAGTTCAGCGAAGAGCTGCGCCTGAGCGGCAACTTCAACCATTTCCTCGACTGGACCGCCGGCGCGTACTACTTCCGCGAGCTGACCGTGTACTTTGGCCATGAGGACCTGTCGTACGCGTTCATCTTCACCGGGTTCCCGAACCTGCTGAACTTCTACCAGAACGACCCGATCGAGGCGCACGACAAGGCCGGCTTCCTGCACACCACGTTCCACCTGACGCCGAAGCTGGATGCAATCTTCGGTATCCGCTACACCACGCAGGATAAGACCTATAACTACGTGCGGTTGGCGCCGGATGGCACCACCACTGGCGACTCTGCCGCCGCTGTGTCTCCCCTGAACGGTGCATCCTCGGAATATCGCGCGAACCGCTGGGACTGGCGTGCGAACCTCAGCTACCACTTCACCGATGACCTGATGACATACGCGCAGTACTCCACCGGGTTCAAGGGCGGCGGCGTCGATCCGCGCCCGTTCTACCTGCCGCAGGCCATTCAGTTCCAGCCGGAGAACCTCTCCACGTATGAGCTGGGTCTGAAGACCAGCTGGTTCGGCAACCATCTGCACGCCAACATCGATGGGTACTTCTCGCAGTACCGCAACATCCAGCTGACCCTGGCGAACTGCAGCTCGATCCCCTCGATTGCGGCGGCCACGGCAGCGGCCGGCATTCCGGGCCTCAACTTCGGCTCGCCGTGTGCGCTGCCCTACAATGCAGGCGCGGGGCATCAGAAGGGCGTGGAGTTCGAGACTCAGGCGGTATTCGGGGGCTTGCAGGTCGATGCCAACCTCAGTTGGCTGAAGTTCGAGTATGTCTACGTGAACCCGGTGACGGGAATCACTCCCAACGAGACCCCGCCTTTCACGCCATCGTGGTCGGGCGGCGCCGGCGTTCAGTACGCGTTGCCTGTTGGATCGTACGGCACGTTCACCGCGCGTATCGACGGCTCGACACGCAGCTCCATCTATACCGCCGCGCAGAATTCGCCCTACAACCTCACGGCGGGCTACACCGTCTACAACGCCCACCTGACCTGGGAGCCGCCCAAGGGCAACTGGCAGGCGATCGTGCAGGCGAAGAACCTGACCGGCAAGCGCTACTACTTCGGCCAGTTCGACCTCGTGTCGGCCGGCCAGGGAACCCAGGTCAACAATCCGGCGCCGCCGCTGGAGATCGATCTGGAGATCAAGCACCAGATGTAGGTCGGCTGAGAGAGGGCGCCGTACGCGAGAACGTGCGGCGCCCTCGTCGGCGGGTCGAACGCCGATACGTCGAGGACGCCAGCCGCTTCCGGCCGGCGCCCGCGGGCAACCGAGCTACTAGCCCGGGGCTAGTGCAGCGCCGGCGGCGGTGGCGTCGCGCCGGCGCTCGGCCCGGGTGCAGCACCCGGTGCCGCTCGGGCACCTGCCTGGCTCTCACTCGGACGACGCCCGCCGGATGCAGGCGGGTGGTCCTTGGCGTCGTTCGCCACTTTCACCAGATACGCGCGAATCGCCTCCGCGTCCTGCGGCGTGATCATTTTCGCAAAGGACACCATGCCGTTGTTCTGCAGCGCGCCGCCGATCACGATGGCCTCGAACGCATCGCTGCTCCACAACTCGCCCGCATAGCGCAGGTCAGGGAACAGGCTGGCCACTCGGGCAGTGTTGTTGCCATGGCAGCTCCCGCAGTGCTCGTTGTATCGAGTCTCGCCCTGGGCCAGCAGCGCCGCGTCGCCGAACCTCGCGGGCGGATTCAGCGCCGGTGGCGTATAGGGTTCCGCGGCAGGCAGCCTGGCCTGGCCATCGAGCTTGTAGACCAGCAGCCGCGCGTAATTCGGCGCCCAGTAGCCGCCGCCGCCGAATCCTCCCTGGCCGGCGGCCACGACGGCGACGTACTGTTCGCCATCGATCGCATAGCTCGCCGGGCCGCCGGCGATCTGCGCTTGCGCATCGGCGCTCCACACCTTCTCGCCGTTGTCGGCGCGGAAGGCCGTGAACTGGTGCGGATTGGTACCCTGGAACACCAGGTTGCCGGCGGTGGTCATCGTGCCGGACCGGCCGCTCCCCTCGTGCTGTGTCCAGACTGCCTTCTGGTTTACCGGGTCCCACGCCACCAGGTAGTTGCCGAGCCCCTCGACCTTCGGCGGCGTCCCCTCGGGATGCTTGGCGATGTTGATCGACAGCAGCTGGTTGCCCAGCTTCGCACCGGCCTGCGCGACGTATCCGTAGCTACCGTAGTTGGTCGGCAGGTAGACGAGCCCGGTGTTGGGATTGAAGGACATCGGGTACCAGACGTGCGACTGGAATCCCACCAGATAGAAACCCTTCTCCGTCTTGCCGTAGTTGCCCGCCGGATTGAGGATCGGGCGGAAGTTCTTGTCGAAGCCGGTGAGCCAGTTGGCCGTCGGCACGAACAGCTTCGCCGAGAGCACCTTGCCGCTCTTGGCATCGAGCACGTAGAAGACACCGTTCTTCGGCGCATGCATCACTACGTGCCGCTTCTGCCCGTCGATGACCAGATCGGCCGTCGTGATCTGCGCGGTGCTGTCGAAGTCGAAGCTCTCGTAAGGGGTTTCCTGGTAGTGCCAGACGTACTTGCCGGTCTTGGCATCCAACGCGACGATCGAGGCCGTGAACAGGTTGTCACCTCCACCCGGTGAGCGGATTTCCGAAGGCCACGGCGCACCGTTCCCCGTGCCGATGTACACGTAGTCGGTTACGGGATCGTAGGTGATGCCGTCCCACGGCGTGCCGCCGCCGCCGAACGTCCACCACTTGCCGCTCCAGGTCTTGGCGGCCCATTTCAGCTCCGGCTGCTCGAAGGGCTTGGAGGGGTCCCCGGGCACGGCCCACCAACGCCACAGCTCCTTACCGCTGTCGGCGTCGTAGGCGGCGAGATAGCCGCGCTCCTCGAACTCCGAGCCCGCCTCACCGATGAAGATGCGGCCGTCGGCGATGCGCGGCGCACCCGTGATGGACAGCCATTTCTTCGGATCGGTGGCCTGTACTTCCCAGACCTTCTCTCCGGTGCCGGCGTTCACGGCAATCAGCCGGCCATCGAGCGTGCCCCAGATGACCTTGCCCTTCCAGACGCCGACACCCCTATTCACGATTCCACAGCACAGCTTCACGGCATACTCACCCGGCACCTTCGGGTCGTATTTCCAAAGCTGGCGGCCGGTCCTCGCATCGAAGGCGTAGACCTTGCTCCAGGGGCTGGTGATGAAAATGCGGCCGTCGACGACGACGGGCGTGGTCTCGTAGACGCCGCCGCGCTCGGCAAGGTCGGCCCACCAGGCCAGGCCGAGCCGTTTGACGTTGTCCGCGGTGAGCTGAGTGAGCGGGCTGTAGCGCTGCTCGTTGTAATCGCGGCCATACATCAGCCACTGGCCCGCGTTCTCCGGCGAGTCCGCCGCCCGCAGGCGTTTGGAGTCGACGATCGGGGAGCTCCCGCCGGCAGTGTTGCCCGCAGCGGCACTCGGGCCGGTGTTATCGCCGGTGCTCTGGCAACCGGCGAGAGCGGCAATCGTGAGCGATGCGACGCTGAGCGCTGCAATGATCTGACTACGCATGTTTTGAACAATCCCCGCGCGTGGAGCGCGACGTGCTTTCCATGTGATCGGATTGAAATCGCGCGGTCGCCGGCGACGCACGGGCCTCCCGCGCGTGCTGTCCCGTCCCCCGCATCCTGTACCGTACCGAAACGGCAGGCCGGGCGCCGGGCTGGTAGGAGCGGGGACCGAGAGGGGGACACAGAGCCGGCGATTTGCGCCCCTGCGTCGGTCGATATTTCCCAGATAAAGCAGTAGGAAAGTTCTATAACTAATTGATTGTTTTAAAGAGAGACTCTCGCGTCGGACTCCAGGTGATTCTCGGCGGGGAGCGGACGATCGGCATAGCGGCGCGCCAGATAGGCGCACGCCACCAGTTGGAATTGATGAAAGATCATCACCGGCAGGATGACCAGCCCGACCACGGCTCCCGAGAAAAGCACGTTCGCCATCGGTACCCCGGTAGCAAGTGATTTCTTGGAGCCGCAGAAAACCGTCGCGATCTCATCCTCGATGCCGAAGCCTGCCATGCGGCTCGCAGCGCGCGTGACCGCCAGGGCCAGAGCGAGCACACCGGCACTGATGCCCAGCAGTATCAGCACGTCGCTCCAATGGACCCGGCTCCACGTTCCCGCGACGACGGCCGCGCTGAATGCCGCGTACACGACCAGGACGATCGAGCCTCGATCGGTGATCGCCAGAAGTCCCGGATGGCGCAAGGCCCAGGGGCGCAACCAGCGGCTGGCTGCCTGACCGAGCACGAACGGCACCAGCAGTTCCTCGGTGATCGCACGGATCTGCTCCAGGGGTGAGGCGCTCGCGTGCATGTTCAGCAAGACCGCGACCAGGAGCGGCGTCAGAACGATACCCAACAGGTTGGACACCGTCGCGGCGCAGATCGCGGCGGAGACGTTGCCGCGCGCAACGGACGTGAACGCGATCGACGATTGCACCGTAGAGGGCAGAGCACATAGAAACAGTACTCCGGCCCACAAGGAGTCCCCCAGCGCGTGCGGCAATACAGCGTGCAACGCGACTCCGGTGAGAGGGAAAAGCACGAACGTACAGGCGAGGGTGAGGAACTGCAGCTTCCAGTGGGTCATGCCGGCGATGACGGCCGCGCGTTGCAGTCGCACTCCCTGCAGGAAGAACAGCAGTGTGATTGCCGCTGTCTTGAGCAGGTCCACGACTGTTGCGAACCAGCCGACTGCCGGGGCCACGAAGCCGAGCAGGGCGGCGATCAGTAGCGCAACGATGAAAGGATCGGGTCGGAAGATCGCGGTACGTCTGGGGGTCATCGGCGTCACTCTACGGGGGCATGCAGCTGGAGAAAAGCGCCTGCGGCCTCGCGAGCGCGCTCGGCGATCTCACGCGGGCCCGGCCGCTGTGCAACGCCCAGCAACAGGCTGACCATCCAATCGCGCCACAGGAGTCCCGCGAACTGTTCAGCCAGCTCGCCAGGAGCCCCGCGCAGCAGTCCGGACGCTGCGGCCTGCGCCATGATGTTACGCAGCGCAACGCGGGCCGTCTCGCGCCCGACGCTCTCGACGGCTTGCGCTACCTCCGGAGCGTGGACTGCTTCGGCGATCGCCAGTCGAAACACCGCAATGATCGTAGGGTCGCTGACCTCGAGCAGGAGCTGCGCTCCAAAGGAGCTAAGCACGATCGCGAGCGTGTCGCGGTCGCGCGGCGGGTGCAGGTCAGTGGGCGGCTGCAGTCTTTTGGCGCGCTCGCGGATGCAGGCGATCAGCATTGCCTGCTTGTTACCCACCAGCGCATAGAGCTCTCGCTTCGAGACGTGGGCGCGGGTGGCGATCTCGAGTGTGCTGGTCGCCGCGTAGCCGTTGTTCGTGAACGCGTTGAAGGCTGCCTCGAGGATGCGACCGCGCACCTCGGCTTGATCCTCGACCTCCACATGCCGCTTCGACTTGGATGCACCGGTCATGGCCGCCCTCTATTGACATTGGTACCACATAGTACCAGACTACCGCGCACTTGGTACTGAATGGTACCACAACCGCGGGCCGCGCCCGCTCAGGAGCCCAGCATGACTCAGCCGAGAATCATCGTAACCGGCGCCACCGGTAAGACCGGCAGCATCGTGGCTGCCGAGCTGTTGAAGGCAGGCTATCCCGTGCGCGCGCTGGTGCATCGGGAGGACGGTCGCAGCGCGCGACTGCGGGCGCAGGGGGCGCAGGTCGTGGTTGCCGACATGAGCGATGTCGAGCGTGTCTCGGAGGCGCTCAAGGATGTCCAGCGTGCCTACTATTGTCCGCCGTTCGACCCCTACATGCTGCAGGGTGCGGTCGCGTTCGCTGTCGCCGCGGCAGAAGCCCGGCTCGAGCACATCGTCGGTCTCACGCAGTGGCTGGCAAGTCCATCGCACCCGTCGCTGATGACGCGCCAGAGCTGGCTGGTCGATCGGCTGTTCTCGATGACCCCTGGCGTGGCACACACGGTGGTCAGCCCCGGTATCTTTGCGGACGCCTATCTGGCAATGACGGGCTTTGCGGCGCATCTCGGTGCCTTCCCATGGATCTTCGGAACGTACCGCGACGCGCCACCTTCCAACGAGGATATCGCGAGAGTCGCCGCCGCTGCTTTGATGGACACGGCGCGGCACGCGGGCAAGCGCTATCGACCCACAGGTCCGCAGCTGCTCAGTGCCGGCGACATGGCGCGGGCGGTCGGTCGAGCTGTCGGGCGATCAGTCAGGGTTTTGCCGACGCCGACCTGGATGTTCATGAAGACCGCTCGCAGCGGGGGGCTTCCCATCGATCTCGTCAGCGGCATTCGCTACTACATCGGCGATCACCAGCGCGGAGCCTTCGAGCTGGGAGCGCCGACCACCGACGTGCTCGAGGTGACAGGCCGTCCCGCGGAGGACTTCGAAACGATCGCGCGCCGCTACGCGGCCCTGCCGCGCAATCGGCGAACACTCGGCAACCGGTTGCGCGCGTTGTTGCAGTTCGCCATCACGCCTCTCAGCCCCGCGTTCAACCTCAACCGCTACGACCGGGAATTACGTCGGCCGCTGCCGTCGCAGCCGCTGTTCGCTCCGGAGTCGAAGGTATGGCGTAATGAGCACCGCGTGGATGTCGATCACGCGTCCCGCTTCCGGAAAGTGGCTTCTCCGGCCGCGGAGACCTTGACCCATCTCGGATCCGGCGAGGCCTCGGCTTCGTAGTTGTCGCCAGTTCCACCCCGTGTACGGCGGACTCTGGGGGTACCCCTGCGGGGGCTCTCCCAGGTCTCCGGCCGGCCGAGCGCGATGGCCTGCCGCTAAGCCAGCGCCTGGCCCTCAGGAGCTCCGCGGCCCAGTACATCCGGCAGTGCCTGGCCTTGCTCGGTGAAGCTCAACGAGACGGAGTTCAGGCAATGCCGCTCTCCGGTGGGCGGAGGGCCGTCGGGGAAAATGTGTCCCAGATGGCTTCCGCAGCGCGCGCACACTTCTTCTACGCGGATCATTCCATAGCTGGTATCGCGCAACCGGCGGATGTGCGCTGCGTCGAACGGCTCGAAGAAGCTAGGCCAGCCGGTACCTGAATCGAACTTGGCGTTCGATCTGAAGAGCGGCAAGCCGCAGAAACGGCATGTGTAGACGCCGTTCTTGTGATTGTCGAGGAACACGCCGCAAAATGCGGCTTCCGTGCCGTGCTCGAGCAGAACGTCGCGTTCTTCCTCGGTGAGGCCGGTGATGATTTTCGCACGCTGCGCCTCAGTCGGCGGCGTCAAGGCAAATTTGCTCATGGGCGACACTCCTTTCGGAGGTGTCATTCTCGCCCGATTGCCAACCGCCGACCAGCGCGCCGAAGGGGGTCGATTCGCGTGCGAACCGACCCCGGCTGTGGCGGTGCTTTAGAACTTGGCGCGCACGCCCACCTTCCAGCTCATCCCGTAGGTGTCGAAGTACACCGGGTTGGTCGGATAGCCGTTGCCGCCCGGAGCGATCGGCGGGTCCTTGTTGAGGAGGTTGTCGATTCGGGCGAACACCGAGAAATGCGGGCCGATGTCGTAGGACCCCGAGAGGTTCAGGTAGGTGGCCGAGGCGACCGAGTTGTCGTTGATGCTGTTGGGGTTGGTCGTTGCATAGCCCGGGTCGCCGGGTTGCAGCGCCGTGCCGCCGAACGCACTGAGGGTCGTGTACTGGCCGCGCCCGATCCAGCGCACCTGCAAGGTCGCCGACAACGGCCCGTTGCCGTAGGTGAGGAAGAAATTCGACTGCCAGCGCGGCGAGGTGTTGAAGTTGCCGAACGCGGCCGTCGGGCCGGTCTGGCCCGCATAGTCGACCCCGCCGCTGCCGAGTCCGTTGTCGACCGTCATGTTGTAGAGCAGCGAAGTCAGCAGCCGGAAATCGAGGTCGCCGTGCAGGCTACTGCTGATGTCCTGCAGGGGCAGGGCATAGCTCGTCTCGAAGTCCACGCCACGAGTCTCGAAATGACCGAGGTTCACCGCCGTGTTGTTGATGGTGATGGTCCCAGGAGCCGTATTGGCGGCAAACCCGCCCGGATTGGTGAAGTCGACGCGATCACAGAACGCCTGCTGACCCGCATTGCACAGGTTGACGATGTTCTGTACGCCGAGGCCGAACGGCGGTCCCGTGATCGGATCGTTGATGACGATCCGGTACCAGTCGGCGGAGAACTGGAAGCGCTCGAGCGGCCCGGTCTTGGGTGAGAACACGAAACCGAACGTCGTCGTGTCGGCCTTCTCCGGCTGCAGATTGATGTTGCCGCCGGTGAGCGCCGTCACCACCTGGTTCTGATTGCTCGCCGGATTGACGATCTGGCCGAACGGTCCGCCGGCCGCCACGGCATAGGATTCATAGAGCTCGCGGAAGCCCGCGGCGCGCACGTCGCGCGAGCGGGTGCCGCGCAGCCGGAACCAGTCGTTCAGGTCCCAGATGCTGCTCAGCTTCCAGCTGGCGATGTTGTGGGTCACCGACTCGCCGTCGGTCGCGGAGCCGATGGTCTCGTCCCGGTTCTTGTTGTTGGTCTCGCGGAAGGCCACATCGATGTCGAGGTACTTGGCGAGCGGCAGATCCTTCAGCAGCGGCGCATCGACCTCGCCGTAACCTTCGATCACCGAGATCTTGCCGGCGTAGTCGAGCCCGTAGCTGAGGAAGTAGGAGTTGTACCAGGGCTGGCCGGCGAGGTCGTGGGTGACGTTGGCGGTATCGCGGCGGGCCTCGGCACCGAAGGAGGCCTTGAACGGCCCGGCGCCGAAGCCGCTGAACAGGTCGCCGTGAATATTCCCTGACAGCACGGCCTGGTCCAGAGTGGAGTACTCCACGAGCGTGCGGAACGCATAGTGCAGCGCTGCCTGCGAAGCGTTGCCGGCACCGAAGAGGTTGATCGGTACGCAGCCGGCGGCGGCGGCATTGAAGGCCGGGCCAGGCAGGGTCGCACGGCAAACGACATTGCCGGCGGGGTCTTTGACGGCATCCAGAGCGAACTGCAGGTAGGAGCCGACGACGTTGTTGAACAAGGCCTGGTTGTTGTTGTTCTGGCCGTACTCGAAGTACGCGTCCCAGCTCCAGGTCGAGGTGATCGCGCCGTTGAGTCCGCCGGTGATCCGTATCGTGTCGTTGTCCGTCTGATTACGCGCCGGATCGATGGCGTTCATGTTGTAGCCGAGCAGCGCACCACCGATCGAGTTTCCGCACGGATAGGGCGCGGGAGCGCACAGCGGCGGGGGAATCGGTATGGACGGGAAGAGCGCGTTGGCGCCGCCCGGCTGAAACTGCGCGGGCAGGTACGGGTTGTCAGAGCTGATGTGGCTGCTGAGCGGCACGAACACCCCGTTCGCCACCTCCAGCGCGATGGGCCCGATGGCGCCGTTGGCGATGGGGTTGGTGGAAAAGCTGCGTGCGTAGGAGACCTGCAGGAACGAGTCCAGGTTGTCGGTGAGCTTGTAATCGAGGTACGCCAGGCCCGTATAGCGCTTGGTGGAGGGCTTCATCGTCGTGCCATCGTAGGCGCCCACACCGGTCGCGCCGGCGCCCTGGCTGAACCCGAAGACCCCGGCTCCGTCGGCATACGTGCCGGGGTTGAAGACGGAGGTCCCCGTGCCGGCGGAATTGAAATTGTATTGCGGCCCGGCCGGGATGCACACGCCCACCGGCACGACGCACGGCGTCAGAACGCCGGTCTGGCTCTGGTTGGCGAGCGTCGCGTTCGGCCCGATGATGTAGTGAGGCAGGCCGTTCGGCGGAATGGCCGGAGAGGGGCCCGAGGCGGCCGCCCCTTTGTACAGGGTGTTCGTGAGCAGGCCATAGTTGGTCCTGCACCAGTCGCGCACCTGCGAGCAGATGCCGATGTCCTCGGAGTTCTCATACTCGGCGCCGACGATGAAATGCGCGCGATCGCCCAGATCGTTGCCGTATCCGAAGGACAAGTGAGTGTCGCCGCCGTCGTGGTGGGAGGTCTGGCCGTAGTCGGCCTGGAATTTGAGCCCGGTCAGCTTCTTGTCGAGAATGATGTTCACGACACCGGCGACGGCGTCAGATCCGTAGACCGCGGAGGCACCGCCGGTGACTACTTCGGTTCTGGCGACGAGCATCGAGGGGATCAGTGTGACGTCCACACCGCCGCCGGTCGCTTGCGGTACGACGCGCTCGGTGTCGACCAGGGTCAGGGTGCGTGTGCCGAAGAACGGATTCAGGCCGCGCAGGTTGGCGAGCTGGGCGCCCACGTTGAAGTTGCCCAGGCCGACGTTGTTGGCCGCAAAGAAGTTGGAGTTCTGCGGAAGCTCGGCCAGGACGTCGCCCACGTTGACCAGGCCGAGATTCTCGATGTCCTTGGAGTTCAGCACGGTGACGGGATTGGGGGTCGTGAACGTCGAGCGCGCGACGCGCGAGCCCGTGACGACCACCTCGGAGAGCTGGTTGTCGGCTGAACCGCTCCCTGAGGCTGGCGGCTGTCCGGCGTCCTGGGCAACCGCCATGTGGCTGATTCCCCACAGCACGGCACTCATCACGGCAAATCGATGGAGCACCCTGGCGCGCGTCTGACGCGGCACCCGGTGCGGCTGCAGCCTTTCTTTCATGGACTCCCCTTTACTGCGAAGGCGAACCGACGCCCATTTGAGAGCGAAGCCTGGGCGTCTCCGCGCTCGTGCCTCGTTCGCAAGCCCATTGATCTTTCATCGACATCGCTAGCTTGTGTGGGTTTTTTGCGTATGTCAAATAGGGTCAGGATCGCGGTCGCGAGAGTGTTCCCAAGTGGCTGTTTTTGCGTGAAAACATGAAAAGAGAACGCAAACATTGCTATCTTGCCTGCAGCAAAAAAGTCACGGGGTACGGGGGACGAATGGCAAACGCACGGCACGCGCGGCGCAAAGTTTCGCGGCCGACCTTGCATCATCGCGTCGAGGCAGGTCCTTTGAGCCGCGAGCTGCTGACCGTCAAGCTCAT
>DATNEN010000032.1:0-2615 GCA_035552975.1 Steroidobacteraceae bacterium | reverse complement strand
CGGCGATGTGGCTCGCCTGCGGGAGCCAACTCGAGCCTCACGCGCATGCGCGGCACCGGCTTGCCCAATCGATGCGCGGGCAGCCCGGCATAGGCAACGTCCACCAGGCGCAGCAGCTCTTCGCTGTTGCTCTCGAAACGGAACTCGCCGCCCAACAAGTGCAACGGGGGGCGCGTGAGTGCGGCTCCGTCCTCACCGAAGGGGTCGCGAAGGATTGCAGCGGCGATGTCAGGACGGGCGCGGGTCATGTCGATGAGGCCGGAGCATGAGCAAGGCATTCAACGATTCGGCGTCGCGCCCCGAGGCGCCTGCGGCACGACTGCGGGATACTCAGGACGCATTCGACAGCGTGGCCGGCGATTATGACGGACCGCGGGGCAACAATGCGCTGATTCAGCGAATGCGCGCCCGGATGTGGCACTGGCTCGATTCGACGTTCAGCGCCGCCAGCCGCCTCATCGATGTCGGCTGTGGCACGGGCCTCGATGCAATCCGCATGGCCCGTCTCGGTCATCACGTGACGGCGATCGACTGGTCGCCCCGCATGGTGCAACGGACGAGAGAGCGGGCTGAGCGCGAGCAGCTCTGCGACCGCGTTCGATCTGTGGTGATCGGGGGTCACGAGCTCGAGCGCCTCGAGGGCAATGGGGTCTACGACGGAGCGTACTCCGATCTGGGCCCGTTGAATTGCGTGCCGGACCTGGCGGGGATGTCGGCTCAGTGCGCGCGCCTGATCAAGCCCGGCGGCGCCCTCGTCTTTACGGTGATCGGCAGGCTGTGCCCGTGGGAACTCCTGCACTACGGCATACGCGGCCGCTGGGCTCGGGCCAAAGTGCGGTTCGCGCGAGGATTCACGCCTGTCAGCATGAACGGGCACACTATCTGGACGCACTACTACTGGCCGCGGGAGTTCGGGCGCGCGTTCTCGGGCGAGTTCTCCGTGAGTCAGGTTCGCGGACTGTGCATCCTTTCTCCGCCTCCCTATCTGACCTGGCTCCACGAACGATATCCAAAGGTGGATGGGGCGTTGTGGCGAATCGACCAGCGGCTTGCCGCCTGGCCCGTCGTGCGCTCGCTCGGCGATCATTTTATGATCATCCTGCGCAGACGCTGAGACGGCACTGCCGGCACGCAGGGGGCAGCCTCTGGCGCCGGGCGAAATAACGTACCCGACATGCCGACCGCGCGGTCCTTCGATCTGGATCGCCCACGGATGAGGCGATTGAGAGGCTCCTCGTACAGGAGGAACAGGGCGACCGCGACCAGCCACGTGCCCACGAATGTCGCCACGACATACAGCGGGCGCACGCTCATGACACCGGCAATGCGGGTGCTGACATAGCCGATGATCGGCACGTGCAGCAGGTAGAAAGAGTAGGAACCGCGACCCATCAGCCCGGCGACCCGGCCCGACAGAATTCTCGACACCAGAGTGCTCTCGCGGATCAGTCCCAGGTACAGCAGAGCGATCGGCGCCGGAATCAACACATTGTTGATCAAGAGGATGGCATATACATTCAGTTGCGGACGGTGGTAAACGCAAGCCATGGCGAGGATGAGCAGCGCCACGCCCGCTGCCCCGGCGGCGGTACGCCAGCGTCCCCTCGTGACCGCCCCGGCCTTCTCGAGCCGCAGAACCCAGAGCGCCAACCAGACTCCGGCGAAGAACTCGACAAAGTGCCCGAAGAACGTGGTCGTCAGGACGAACATTGGCGTGTGCAGCAGCTCGAACTGGCGACGGGAGATGCCCAGCGCCACCGCGGCGAGCACGCAAGCCAAAGCGAATGACCACGCCAGCCCGCGGCGGCGCGCCAGCAGCAGGAAGGCCGGGGCGAGGAAGTAGAAGCACTCTTCGACCGTCAACGACCAGCTGGGAGGAATGAGCAGCGGCGTGCCGTGGAACAGCGCATGGGTCAGGGTGTAGTTCCTGACCAGCGTCAAGGGATCGGCATGCTGACCCAACAGGACGACGACGCTCAGGATCAGGAAGTATATCGGATAGATGCGCGCGAAGCGGTTCACGAAGTACTTCCAGAGCCATGCGCGCTGCAGCTGCACCTGCTCGTAGTAGATTCTCGTGATGAGGAAACCGCTGAGCACGTAAAAGAACGCCAGGACGTTGATGATGATGTGAGAGTCCGGCCATGGAGAGTAGTGGTCGAAGAACACCACGCTTGCACCCAGAGCCCGCACTCCCGTCAGAGCCGGGTACTTCTCCGTCCCGAGCTGCGCCCTGGAGCGTGCCGCGCTGCTCACGGGAGCCTCGGGTCCGGTCGCGTGAATTTGCGGGAACGCAGGGGGCGAGCGCGCACGGCCAACGAGGCGCCGCGCGCTGTTATCATTCCCGCATGGGCTCGACGATATCGACTGGCGAGGAGTATCTCGAAGCCATCCGCTCCCGGGAATCGGACCGCAATGCGCGCCGGGCCTTCCAGAGCACGGTCATGAAGGTTGCCGCCCCCGGCGGTCACATTTTCGACTTCGGCGCCGGCCCCGGCATAGACGCGAAGTTCTATGCCGGGAAAGGCTTGCAGGTCGCGGCATACGATGTCGAGCCGCGCATGTGCGCCGCATTTCGCCGTCACTGTGCCGAGGAGATCTCCAGCGGGCAGGTG
>DATNEN010000031.1:0-28061 GCA_035552975.1 Steroidobacteraceae bacterium | reverse complement strand
CAGAGTGCGACGGCCACGGCCAGTGCAGGGACGAGCTTCATCGAGAGGTCTCCCAGTCTTTTGGTTAGGTCTTGCGCCGCAGAAGCGGGGTGGCGCTACGTTAGCGCAGCGCCGAATCACGCGGAAGCACCTCGCGCGCCTGAAGCCGGCGGCGCGGGTAGACGCGCGCGGCTGGCCGTTTGCGCCCACTCGCGCGCCCCAGTTACTTGGCGCCCTTCCGCTCCAAGGAAGCGACGATTGCCACTGCGTTCGCCGCCTTGGCCGCTTGCAGAGGTGTAGTGCCACGATTGTCTGCCACATTCCCGAAACAGCGCCACCCCGATCACACCGACGCTGGCGGGCCGCCCCGTCAGAGCCGCATAGGAATCCGGCAGCGCTGTGAAGGTGAATGCCGCTACTTCGGCATCGCTCTTGCGCCAGCCGATGATCTGGCAGTGCTGCCCGGAAGAGAGCACGTAGCCGTTCTGCCCCCAACCGGCGGTCTCCCCGGTGACGACGTTGACGCCGTCGACGGATGTGACCGCAAGCAGGCGGCCAGCGACTCGGTTGCGAATCTCGATCGCATAACGCGCTCCCGGCGTGCCGGCGATCCAATACTCCCCGTGAAAGTAGTGCGGCGTGAGGGTTGCTCCGGTGTCACGGTCTACGACCGCGACGTCTGCCAATCCAGCCAGCACGGGGGCGCTCCCGAGCAGCGCAGCCCACAGCGCAAACCAGCTTACATATCGCATTCGCGGCTCCAGCGTTCGGTCCTATCCGTGCAAGCGGAGCCGGCGCCCAAACGGGGTTAGCCTCGAATCGCCGGCTCATCCGCTCAAGGAGCTAAAATGCACCGCGCGCACCGCGGCAAGCGGAGGGCCCGTGAGCAAAGTGATCCCGGTTGCAGGCCTGCTGCTCGTTGTGGGCAGCGGCTGCTCTGCGCCCGCGCCCAGCCGGGCCCTGTTCGTGGGAAAACTGCAGTCGGAGACCTTGAGCCTCGCGGAGCCCGGTGAGCTCTGCCGCCAGGGGCAAGCCCGCAGCCCACCCGCCCCCGCCGGAATGGAGCGGATCTGCGTATCCAATGCCTGCGGCTGGTCGGACGCGCGCCTGCGCGTGCTCGAGCCCATTGCCGGAAGCGTCCCCGCTCCGGTCGTCCGGTTACGCTCGGTGCTCGGGGAGTGGTGCCGGCCGGTGTTCGTCGGCAAGACTTCCGATCCTGTGCTGGTCGTGACCGCCGGCGTCAACCCGCAAACCGGCCTGTCTCGCTTTGAGACCTACCGGCTGATCGAAGTCGCACCGGGTCAACAGGCGTTCGTACCGCAGCAGCCCTCGCTGTCGTTGGCGCCCTGGACGGTTGATCTGCGGCCGCTGCTGAGGCCCATCCGACCCATCAGGTTCGAGTCCGTGGACAGGATTTCGGCTCGGGAGCGTGCGGATCTCCTGGCACTGCCGTACGTGTGTCAGGAAGGCAGCGATCTCACCTACTGCAAAGCCGTGTACGTCAGCGACCTGAAGACAGCGATCCGCGCGACGGGACCGGGCGAGTAGCATCGCCGCCGCCCCGGTCAGCCCACAGCACCGTTCTGCCGGCGCATTGGCGCAGGGCCCCACCCTCTTTCTCGTATAATTCGCACCCCACCTGCCGTTTCCGGAGGCCGCCGTGACCGATGACCTGCAAGCCGAGCTGGAGCGCCTGCGCGCGGAGAACGAGCGTCTCAAGAAGTCCGGCCGCAGCAACCTGGCGATGAAGGTCAGCGAGAAAGGTGCCCTGTCGGTCTATGGCATGGGCCGCTTCCCGGTGACGCTCTACAAGGAGCAGTGGCTGAGGCTGCTCGCCATGGGCGAGGACATCAAGGCGTTCATCGAAGCCAATAACGAGCGCCTCAAGACCAAGGAATAGGTCGCCGCTGCAAGCCTCGCGCCCGCGACAGGCAGCACCGCCGCACGAGGCATCGCTGCTCCACGACTCACCCGCATGGCGCGGCTCGGCCCCGCCTGTCGCCGCAAGGCAGTGCGGGACTAACCGGCGTCCCAGAACTGCTCCATCTTCCTGCGCATTGCCTCGTCGGGCAGCCTGCCGCGTGCCGCGCGCTGGTTGTCCTCCAGGTGCGCCACCTGGGTGGAGCCCGGGATGGCGACCGTGACCGCCGGATGCGAGATCACGTACTTCAACAGGAACTGACCCCAGGTGCTCACGTCGATGTCAGCTGCCCACGAGGGGAGCTTGCGCGTCTGCGCGCTGCGAATCACCGAGCCGAATCCGAATGGGATGTTGGCCAACACCGCCACGCGGCGCTGCATCGCCAAAGGCAGGATGCCGGTCGCCGCGTCCCGGTTGGCGAGCGAGTAGTCGACCTGGATGAAATCCAACGGGTACTTGCGCATGTACCCGAGCATCTCGTTATGCTGCGAGACGCGCGAGGTCGTGATGCCGATGTAGCGGATCCGGCCCGCCGTCTTCCACTGCTGCAGCAGCGGCATGAGCGAATCGACCCCATCGAGGTTGTGAACCTGCAGCAGGTCCACACGCTGCGTTTTCAGCCGTTGCAGGGACCTCTCCAGGCTCGCGCCGCCGCCGACGCCTGCGCCGAACAGTCCCGCACCGCCGGCCGTCAACTTGGTGGCGACAAACATGTCGTTACGAATGTTCAAGGCCGCCAGCGCGTCGCCGATGATCCCTTCGCTATCACCGTAGGCCGCGGCGGTATCGATCACGGTACCGCCCATTTGCTGCATGCGCTGGATTTCCAGGCGGATAGCGTCGCGGTCGCTGTCGCGAAACTTGTCCGTGCCCAGCCCCACGGCGGGCAGCTTCTCCCCTGTCGAGGGAATCGATTTGGTAATCAGCGGAAGCTGCGCCGCATCTGCCGCCCAGAGGTGGGGCAGCAGGGTCATTCCAACGCCGCTCGCCACGGCGCTGCGCAGAACCTCACGCCTCGAGACGCGGACGCCCATGGCTCACATCCCCTTCGTTGATGCGCCAGAGGCGTTTATACCCCACTTTACTTGCCGGCGCGTTCTATGACGCTCAACAGCGCAGCCCCGTAGCGCTCGATCTTCTTGGCTCCGACTCCGGAGATCCCCCGCAGAGCCTCCAGCGACTGGGGCAAGGCGCCGCTGAGCTCACGCAAGGTGCTGTCGTGAAAGACGGTGTACGCGGGGATGCCGTGCTCCTTCGCGACCTCCCGACGCCAGGCTCGCAGAGCCTCGAACACGTCATCGTTCTGCGCGCCCGCCCCCTCCCCGACCCTCGCCTTGTCGACCGGCCTCCTCTCGCCTCGTTTCAGTGCCGGCCGCTCCGCCTGCTTGCGCAACTGCAGGCGGCGCTCCCCGCGCAGAACCTCACGACTGGCATCGGTGAGGTGCAGAGTGTTGAAGCGCTCGTGATCGACTCGCACGAGCCTGAGCATGACGAGCTGACGCAACACGGAACGCCACTGCGAGGCATCCAGCTCGGTTCCGATGCCGAACGTGCTCAGCCGCTCGTGCCCGAACTGCCTGACCTTGGCCGTGCTCTTGCCGCAGAGCACGTCGATGATCTGCTGCGCGCCGAAGGCAAATCCGCTCGCCTGGCCGCACCTGAAGATGCACGACATGAGCTTGCGCGCAGCGTCCGTCCCGTCCCACTCCTGCGGCGGGACCAGGCAGTTGTCGCAATTGCCGCAGCCGCGGCTGGCCTCCCCAAAATACTCCAGCAAACAAGTGCGTCGGCACGTGCTGCTCTCGCACAAGCCCAGTATAGAGTCGAGTTTCGCCGTGGCGATGCGCTTGAAATCGGCGTCCGCCTCGGACTGCTCGATCATCCGGCGCTGTTGCACCACGTCGGCGAGACCATAGACCATCCAGGCATCGGCAGGCAGTCCGTCGCGCCCGGCGCGACCGGTTTCCTGGTAGTAGCCTTCGATGCTCCTGGGCAAGTCCAGGTGCGCCACGAAGCGCACGTCGGGCTTGTCGATGCCCATGCCGAAAGCGATGGTCGCCACCACGACCACGCCGTCCTCGCGAATGAACCGGCTCTGGTTCTGCTCACGGGTAACAGCGTCCAGACCGGCGTGATACGGCAGTGCATTCACGCCTTGGCGAGTGAGAAAATCCGCAGTCTCATCCACGGTTGCACGCGCCAGGCAATAGACGATGCCGGCATCGCCCGCATGCTCGGCGCGGATGAACTCGAGCAACTGCTTCCTGGGGCTGACCTTGTCGGTGATCCGATAGCGGATATTGGGCCGGTCGAAGCTCGAGAGGAATGTCCGCGCGTCCCGCAGGTGCAGCCGCTCGACGATCTCCTTGCGTGTCGTCACATCTGCGGTGGCTGTCAGCGCGATGCGCGGAACGTCCGGGAAGCGCTCTGCCAGTACGGCCAGACGAATGTACTCCGGGCGGAAGTCGTGTCCCCATTGAGACACGCAGTGCGCCTCGTCGATGGCGAACAAGGCCAGGGAAGTCGCCTCGAGCAAGTCCAGGCACCGCTGGGTCAGCAGCCGTTCGGGGGCGACGTACAGCAGGTCGAGCTCGCCGCTGCGTACCTTGTGCTCGACGGCCTGCACCTGGGGCCAGGTCATGCTGGAGTTGAGGGTGGCGGCCCGGACTCCCGCCTCCTCCAGTGCCGCCACCTGATCCTGCATCAACGCAATCAGAGGGGAGACGACGACACCGAGGCCCGTGCGCAGCAGCGCCGGAATCTGATAGCAGAGGGATTTTCCGCCGCCCGTCGGCATGAGCACGAGGGCGTCATTTCCGGAGGCGACGTGCGTGACGATCTCGCGCTGCTCACCGCGAAACGTCGGATATCCGAAGACATCCTTGAGCACGCGTTCCGCGCGCAACCCCAGATCCATGCTGCGACCCGATCCCAAGCTCGAGGCAAAGGGGGCGCAGCATACGCGCGCGGGCGAGGATCGGCCACGGGGACGGCAGGCCGGTCCCCGTGGCTGTCAGACCATCACTGGCGGACGGCGAGTTTGTTCTGCACCTTGACTACGCCGGAGACGCTTTCCGCCTCACGCAGTACGCGCTGAGCCTCCATGCCGGTGTTCGCAAACCCGGTCAGGGTCACGATGCCATCCTTGGTGGCGACCTGCACGCGCTTGGCGACTGCCGGATCGTCCACCGTCAGCTTGCCCATCACCCGGTCGGTGATCTGCGAATCCGTCACGGGGGCGTCCGCAAAGGCGATGCCGGCGAGGCTCAGGCATCCCATCACAGCGGTTGCAAAGAACGACTTTGTGCGGCTCATCGTCTGAGATCCTTTTTCCAAATGCCATTGACCATAATGACCACGCCGGCACACAGGAGCAGGGTGCCGATGGCGCGCGTTTGAACGAAGCGGCGCGATTGCACCGAGAATCCAAACCCGCCACCAGTAACTACGTCTCAGCGGGACGCAAGGCCTTGTGTATCCGCGGCCGATGGGACGATCCGGACCGCGTGGCAGTCGGCTTTACAGCCTTGCGGAGCTCTGTCGACGCAAGTGGAGCGCCGCGAGAATGACCCTGACTCGCTCACCCAGCAGCTCGTATATCGCGTCTCGCGAGCGCAACAGCGCTTGAGGCCCGGGTACAAAGCGAAACTCGGCCTCCTCACGTGGTGCGGACACGTCAGCTGGCGCTGGCACAACATCGAAGCCCGCGCTCTGGAACTCTTGCGTTGCGCGCCACAGATGCGTGGAGCTGGTCACAAGGACAATGTGCCTGATGTGCTCAGCGAACAGCAGGCGCGCGGAATAGCGCGCATTGTCGAACGTGTCGCGTGATTGATTCTCCACCCAACGTGGCGTCACACCGAAGCTGCGAGTCAGCGTGGCGCTCATCGCAATCGCTTCATCTGTCGCCCCGGTTACGAGCACCGGGAGGGAAGTCTTACGCGCGACGTAAGCGCCATAGGCCAGGCGATCGAGCTGTTCCAGCTCCGCCGCCGGTGCCCCGCCGTATTCCGGTGCCCTGGAACGGAACCCGCCGCCTCCCAGAATCACTATCGCCTGCGCGCCCACCGGCTTCGTCAGATCCAAGGGAGGGAATCTCTCGGCCGCCAGCGTCAACTCGTTGGCGATGATCGGAGTACTGAGCAGCCAAAGGGTGCCCACGGCGGCGATCAGCAGCGCCATGCCCGCCCGGCGATGGCGCCGCAGCAGCAGAATCCCGGCAATGGCGACGAGGAGCACTCCTCCGGGAGGCAGAAGGAGAGTGTGCAGCACCGTCTTGAGAGTAACGAGCACGTCCGCAGGCTACAGCTCATCGAGACCGGTCAATGCGGATGCCTCGACGCGCCCGTTCTTCACCAGTACGCCTTCTGCACGCAGCCTGCGCGCCTGCTCTTTGTGCTGCCGCGTGGCCTGCGGAAACGCGATGCGTCCACCGGCACCCACGACACGGTGCCAGGGCAGGTTCAGTTCCCTGGGCGCCACGCGCAATGCAAACCCGGCCTGGCGAGCACGCCCGGGCAGTCCCGCAGCTCGCGCCACCGTGCCGTAGGTTGCCGCGTTTCCTCGCGGGATCGCGCAGACCACGTGCCAGATGGCCTGTAGTGCAGGATTGTCATCCGCGGGTACCGGACCACGGGCGCGCGCCGGACTCAACGGCCGCCACAGCTGCGAGATCGTCTTCCGCGAAGTCATCGCGTGCCCGGGGCCGACTGCTGAGGCTTGCGCAGGATGCTGGTCGCCATCGTGACGACGGAGGCGAGATCGCTGAGATCTCCGGGAACCACGAGAGTCGTACTCTCCTTCGCCAGCTTGCCGAACTGGCGAACGTACTCCTCGCCGATGCGCAACTGCATGGCCTCGAGCCCTCCCCGCTCGCTCAGGGCCAAGCCGACCGTGCGCAAACCCTCGGCCGTGGCGTTGGCGACGGCCAGAATCGCGGCGGCCTGGCCTTCGGCTTCGTTGATCTGCTGCTGCTTGCTCGCCTCGGAAGCCTTGATCACGCGCTGCTTGTCCCCTTCCGCCTGGTTGATCTTGGCATCCCGCTCACCCTCGGAGGCCAGCACCACGGCGCGCTTCTCCCGCTCGGCGCGCATCTGCTTCTCCATGGCCGAGAGCACATCCTTGGGCGGGGCGATGTTCTTGATCTCGTAGCGCATGACTTTCACGCCCCAGGCGCCGGAGGCCTTGTCCAGCTCGGAGACGACGTTCGCATTGATGGTGCCGCGCGCCTCGAAGGTTCGATCGAGCTCGATCTTGCCGATCTCGCTGCGCAGCGTCGTCTGTGCCAGCTGCGAGATCGCAAACGCATAGTTGGTGATGCCGTAGGAGGCCAGATGCGGGTCCAGGACCTGCATGTACAGCACCGCATCGACGCCCACCTGCACATTGTCGCGCGTGATGCAGATCTGCTCTGCCACATCCAGTGCCTGTTCCTTCAGGCTGTGGCGGTAGGCAACCCGTTCCATGAACGGAATGAGCAAGTGGAAGCCCGCCTGCAAAGTGCGGTTGTACTTGCCCAGGCTCTCCACGACGTAGGCGCTCTGCTGCGGCACTACGGTCGCGGTCCGCCAGATCGCGATCACGACGATCAGGGCAATAACGATGAACGCGTACGAGGTATGCATGAGACACCCTTCGTGCAAAATGCCTAGGGAGCGGGCCGCACGAGCAGCGTCAGGCCCTGTACGCTCGCAATCCGCGCGAGCGCTCCTGAGGGAATCGGGGTCGTGCTGTCGTTCAGGACGGTCCAATAAGTGCCGCCGTGCTCCGCCTGGCAGCTCTCACCGGGAGCGAGCGGCACGGGCAAGGTGATCGTCCCTCCGACGGGTCCGGTCCGTACCGGGGGCGCCTGGGCGTGCAGCCTGCGATAGATGCGGCTGCGGAACAGGAGCATCGAGACGATGGCCAGCAGCGCGAAGGCCACCCACTGGGCCCAATCGGCGAGTGCGGGTGTCAGGGCCGTCATGAGACCGACGACGATCGCAGCGCTGCCAACGAATACGAGGTAGAAGTGTGCGTTGACGAAGGTCAGCTCCGCGCCGAGGAGTATCGCGCCGGCGACCGTCCATCCCCACCAGCTCATGCAGACCTCTTTTGCCGCGCCTCTGGCGGCCTTGCGTTCATTATAAGCTGAAGCTCGGGAGCGACCGGAACAGGCGCTGCGGAACGGGGCGCGACGCCTCGGCTCATGCCGTCTAGAATGGGCGGATGGGGATACGTTTTTGGGGGGGCCCGGTCGGGGTCCTCGCGCTTTTGCTCAGCAGCCCGGCTCTGACCGCTCCAGCGGCTTCGGATCAGGCTTCGAGCCCGGTTCGCGACGAATTCGTGGCGGCCATGCAGCGCGTGCGCCAGCACGTCGCCGATCAACCCGACTCGCCAGCGCTGCAGCACTACGTCATCTACGACTACCTGCTGGCAGCGCGACTGCGGCGCGATCTGGTCAGCAGCTCCAGCGACGACCTCGACACCAGGGTCGACGCCTTCCTTCACGCCCACGCGGGCCAGCCTGTCTCGCGTGCTCTGCGGAACGAGTGGCTGGCCAGCCTCGCCACCCGACAGCGCTGGGATTGGTTCCTCCCTCGCGCCGTCGATCTGAACACCTCGCAGCTCATCTGCGATCGCCTCGCTGGGCGCCTTGCGACGAACGACACGGAAGGTCTCTCCACAGAAGCACTTGCTCGCTGGAGCCTGCCGCAAAGGCCGCCTGAGGAGTGCAATCCCGTGTTCGCCTGGCTCCGGAGCCAGGGGTTCCTGACGTCGGCGCTGGCCGAGAACCGCACGCGAGCAGCCCTTGCGGCGGAAAATCCACGGCTCGCGCGCGAGTTTGCCGACGATGTCCCTCCTGCGGCGTTGCCCCCTCTGCTGGAATGGGCCCGTCTGCTGGAAGCACCCAAGGCCGCTCTGACGGAGCTGGCGCAGAATGGCGCCATGCCGGTGGAACCCGCGGCGCTGGAAGCCGGGTTCAGCAGACTTTCGCGCACGGATGCGGCGGACGCACTGAGCCTTCTGCCCTCACTCCTGGCGCGATCTGACATGACACCGGCGCTGCGCGCGAAGCTGCAGCGCATGGCGGCGCTCGGCGCGGCTTATGGCCGTGACCCGGGCGCCATCGCAGCATTCGAGCGGTTGCCTGCGGATGCGGTCGACGGCGATGTCCGGGAGTGGCGCGTACGCGCGGCCCTGTGGGCTGGAGACTACGCGAAAGCGCGCACCTGGATTGAAGAGATGCCCGCCAGCCTCGCCACCCAGCCGCGATGGCGCTACTGGCGTGCCCGCACCATCGAAGCGACCGAGAACTCAGAAGCCGCAGCCCCCCTGTTCAATGAGATCGCCGGACTGCGCGACTTCTATGGCTATCTCGCGGCCGACCGCCTCCACAAGGACTACGCGCTGAACGCGCACCCCTCCGCCAACGTGGAGGCGGAGCAGAAAGCGTTGGCCGCCACCCCCGGCCTGATACGCGCGCATGCCCTGTTCGACTGCTCCATGACCGACGATGCCATCGCAGAATGGACGGCGGCGCTCGCCACCGCGGAGCCGGCAGTAAAGGTGCAGGCTGCACACCTGGCGGCCCGTTGGGGTTGGTACACGCAGTCCATCGAAACCCTCGCCCAGGTCGGAGAGCTCGATGACGTGCGCCTGCGCTATCCGCGTCCCTACTCGTCGGCGGTGACCGAGGCGACCCGACTGACTCAGCTGCCGCCGGATTGGATCCTCGCGGTCATGCGTCAGGAGAGCTTGTTCCGCGGTGATGCCGTATCGCGCGCGGGGGCACGGGGCCTGATGCAGCTGGTACCTTCCACGGCACAGGCCGTCGAACGGCGCTGGCATCTGCCGCCTCCGCAACGCAGCCTGCCGTTCGACGCCACCTCGGACGTCACACTCGGCGCCGCTTACCTCAAAGAGCTCCTCGACCGTTACGGAGGAGCGCTCGGTGTGAGTCTTGCCGCCTACAACGCCGGACCGATTCCGGTTGCCAGGTGGCTGCCTCCAAGGTCGATGCCCGCGGATGTCTGGATAGAGAACATCCCCTATGGCGAGACCCGGACCTACATCCAGAGAGTGTTCGAGCACATCGTCGCCTTCGCCTGGGTGCGCGACGCCCAGCCGCCTCGCATCACCTCCCTGCTCCCCGAGATCGATCCGACCGTCGCGACCGCGCAGCGAGCTCCCAACACCAGCCGCGTGCGCAGCAGCTCCAAGAAACTACAGCGGCTGGGACAGAACTCCGTGAAGTCCCGGGGCGCGATCACCGGGCGCGAGTAGACGCCTCTGCTGCGGACGCCTCAGCGCCGCCGCGCAGCGACCCGCACGATCAGCTCCCGGCGGGCAGATTTGCCTTGAGGTAGTTGGCCAGCCCACCCAGCTCCAGGATCCTGCGCACCGAATCGGGCATCTGCGGGAAGGCATATTCGCGCCCCTGGTGGGTGATCCGTCCGCTTGCCAGCTCGATGGCGATGCGATCACCTTCCGCCACCGCGGCGTAGAGCTCCGGACATTCCACGATCGTCAGTCCATCGTTGATCGCGTTGCGGTAGAACGTGCGCGCGAACGAGGCCGCGACGACCGCCTTGATGCCGAGCCCCTTGATGGCGGTCGAGGCCTGCTCGCGTGCGCTCCCGCAGCCGAAATTGCGGCCGGCGACCAGGATGTCGTATTGGGTCAGCCTGGCCGGGAAGCCCTCTCCCAGCATCTCAAAGGCGTGCTGTGCCAGCTCCTTCGGGTCGATGTAGATCAGGTAGCGCCCGGCAATGATGATGTCCGAGTTGACGTTGTCGCCGAACTTGAACACCCGGCCTTCGATCTGTGTCGCTGGCATCGCTCGTCGAGCCTTCAGAGAAATTCACGGGGATCGGCAATCGCGCCCTTCACGGCCGAGGCCGCGAGGGTGGCGGGGCTGGACAGGTAGATGCTGGACTTCGGACTGCCCATGCGGCCGATGAAGTTGCGATTGGCCGTCGACAAGGACACTTCCCCGTCCGCCATCGTGCCGCCGTCGCCCGCGCACGCACCGCAGCCCGGATTGGTCACCAGGGCGCCACTCTCCACCAGAGTCTGCAGCACGCCGGACTGCATCGCCTGCAGCAGGATCTCACGCGATCCGGGCGTCACGATCAGGCGCACGCGCGGATCGACCTTGCGGCCCCGCAGGATCTGCGCGGCGACCGCCAGGTCCTCGTACTTGCCGTTCGCACAGGACCCGAGGAATGCCTGATCGATGCGCGTGCCCACCACCTCGGTGATAGGCTTGGTGTTCTCCACCTGGTGCGGACAGGCCACCATGGGCTCGAGCTGCGACAGATCCACTCGGATCTCCCGCTCGTAGAGCGCGTCGGCATCGGCGTAGACAGGCTGGTATTGCGTGGCCGGATCCTGCAGGCGCGGGCGCAGATACTCGGCCGTCTTCTCATCGGGCGGCACGAACACGCATTTCGAGCCCATTTCCATCGCAAGATTGGCCATCGTCATGCGTTCGGAGATGCTCATTCGCGGCAGCGCATCCCCATAGAACTCCGCAGACTTATAGCCGCAGCCGTCCGCGCCGAGGCGGCCGATCAGGTGCAGCATCAGATCCTTGGCGCTGACACCGATGACGAACTGCCCGTTCAACACGAACCGCAGCGTGGTCGGCACCTTCATCCACAACTTTCCCGTCACCCACACCGAAGTCACTTCGGTGTAGCCGATGCCCGTGCCGAGTGAGCCCAGGGCGCCGTAAATGGTGCAATGGGAGTCGGTGCCGACGATGAGATCGCCGGGTTTGATGTGACCGTGCTCCATCAGTACCAGGTGCGCAATCCCGGCATCCACGTCGTAGAACTTGCGGATGCCGTACTCGCGCGCGAAGTTGCGCGAGGTCTGCTGGTCCTGCGCATACTTCTCGGTCTTCGCAGGAGAGATGTGGTCCAGCACGATCGCCAGACGCTCCGGGTCATAGAGCTTCGTGGCACCGATGCGCCGCATGACGCTCACGGACCTCCACGTCGCCGTGTGGCTCATCACGACGTCCGGATAAGCGTCGACGATCTCGCCTGGGGCGACGCGCGCGGCGCCCGACTTGCTCGCCAGGATCTTTTCCGCGATGGTCATTCCCATCCGGGTTTCGCTCCCTCCAGGCTACCGGGCACAGCGGCCAGTGCCGCCGGCGGCGACTTCTTCTGGTAGTACGCCTGATAAATCACGGTAACGGCGATCGATGCCACCGTGCCGACGATCAGCGGCAGCGTAGCGAGCTGGAACAGGTGTCGCAGCGGCACGTGCTGGGCGACCAACTGCCCCACGACCCACGGTCCGACGGCCCCTCCCACCCGGGCGAACAGCATGAACCAGCCCACTCCCAGACCTCGCACCGAGGTTGGATAGACGTTGCTGATGCAGGCGACCTGCGCGAAGTGCAGCCCGAGCACGCAGAATCCGACGGCCGCGCACATCAGCATGAGGTCGGTGCCCACCAGACCTGGCGCCCCGAGCGCGAAGATCAGCGGGATGGCGAGCACGTACAGAATCGTGCACGGCAGCATGCCGAAGCGGTCGAGCGGCTGCATGATGACCCAGCCGCCGAGGGTGCCGACGAACTGGAACAAGGCGACCGTGTGCGTCGCCTGTGAATACGACATACCCGTATCGGGCAACAGCACCGTCAACCAGCTGTTGAAAGAGTGAAAGACGATCATCGCCAGAAACGCACCGAGCCACAGCAGCGGAGTGAGCGCGGCGAGCCTGCCCTGGAACAGCTGCGCGTGCGAGGAGCGCTCCGCGGGGGCTTCCCCGCCGAGCACCAACGAGCTGTCGGGCGTCAGCGAGAGCTGCGGCTGCATGCGTCGCAGCACGCGCTCGAGCAGCTCGCGGCGGCCGGAGCGCAGGCACAGGAACTTCGGCGATTCCGGCAGGAGGAAATACACCGCCGCCGCCAGTGCCAGCGGCACGACGCCGCCGACGAAGAACAGACTCTGCCAGCCATAGTGAGCGACCAGTGGCGGGGCAACCAGACCGGGAAGTCCCGAGCCGATGGTGGTGCCGGAGAATACGATCGTCACGCACGTGGCACGTAACCGGCGCGGTGCGAACTCATTGACCGTCGCCACGGTGACCGCCAGCGCACCTGACATGCCCACACCGGCGATGAAACGGGTGATGATCAAGGGCTCGAGCGAGGTGCACAGCCCCGACACGAGCCCGAACACGCCGAACATCACGGTGCTGAGAATGATGCCGTTGCGGCGCCCGATGCGATCGGCGAGCGTCCCGAAGGCGAAGGGACCGATGAGCCCGGCGATCAGGCTGGAGCTGAACAGCCCGCCGAGGGCTGCCCGGTCGATATGGAACGCCTTGACGATCCCCGGCGCAGCAAATGACGCCACGGAGATGTTGTACCCATCCGTGAGCGTGACCAGGATACAGACGGCCATCACTCCGATCAGGAGCGCACCGACCCGCTGGCCGTCGACGACCTGGGTGACATCGATGTTCTGTGCCATAGCGCTAGCCCCTCATGCGCTGTTGTCCATCTACAGGAGCGATCTGGGATCGGTGATGGCCCCGTTGATGGCGGAAGCGGCGACCGTCAGCGCGGAGGCCAGGTAGTGCCGCGCGTGCGGGTGACCGTTGCGCCCGGGGAAATTGCGGGCCTGCGTCGAGACCATCACCTCATCCTCCGCCAGGGCGCCCATGTTGAAGGCCTGATTCGAGCCGGCGCTCGGCGGGAAGATGTTGGCCCCGGCCGCATGCAGCGTCTCGAACAAGCCCTCGCGCAGAGCCGCAAGGTAGATCCCGCGGGAAGCCGGCACGACCTGGAGCCGCACACCGGGACGGACCTTACGGTTGGCAAAGCAGCGCGCCAGCGTGCGGATGTCGCTGAGCCTTCCACCCGTGCTGCCGCCCGCCTCGGCCACGTTGATGGGAGTTCCCACGGCCGCTTCGATGGGATGCACGTTGCCGACCGTCGGCGGGCAGGCGACCTGCGGCCCGATCCGGCTCACGTCGATATCGATGACCTCGGCGTAGCGCGTGCCGTGATCGTTGCGGAACAGGTCGAACCGCCCCTGCGGCCGCAGCGCCTTGGCGAACTCGACGGTCTTGTCGTCCGGGTTGATGTAGCCGCACTTGCCGCCGACGTCGATGGCCTGCAGGGGGAACAGGCCACGGTCGGCGACGTTCAAACGCTCGATGTAGTCGCCGGCGTACTCGATCGCCTTGTAGATCGCACCGTCTTCCCCGAGAAATCCGACCACGTATTGCGAGATATCCCGTGCGTCGACGCCCGGGAGCGTGTGACCGTGCAGGTCGATCCGGATCGTCTCGGGAACCTTGAACCAGCCCGAGCAGTGGGCGAAGCCCAGCGCCGCCATCGAGTTGTTGCCGACGCCCGTGGCGAAGGCACCGAGCGCGCCGTAGATCGGAGTGTGCGAGTCGCAACCCGTAATGACCATTCCGGGCGCCACGAGACCGGCTTCCATGATCACATGGTGGATGCTCCCGCAGCCGCTGTCGAAGAGATTGCTGATTCGATGCCGCGCAGCGAACCTGCGCACCGCAGCCAGAGCCTCCGCCGCCTCGCGTGTTGCCGGCGCGAAATTGTGATCGAAGGCAAACACGATGCGCGACGGGTCGGCGATGGAGGCCCCCTTCATCTCGTTCTCGAAAACTTTCATCACGAAATTGGCGCTCAAGTCGTGCATCACCATGAGGTCGATATCGCACACGACCACGTCATCGGGCTCTACGGCACTCTTGTCGCTCTTGCTCGCCAGTATTTTCTCGATGACATTCATAGAACCCCCAACCCGCCGCCCTCTCGCACGCAGGTGTCACCGTAGTAGAGCCGCTTGCCATCTGCGGGTATCTCCACCTGGAGGGAGATGACTGCCCCGGCCTCGTGATCATCCTCGGCGATTCCTTCCCACCCGGATGCGCGCGAAAGAGTCTCGAGGTGCACCGTCGCACCGCGACCTGGTGGCAGCGGGCTCGTCATCCCAGCCACATTGCGGGAGAGCTTCACCCAATGCCCGCAATACTCCAGAGCGAGAGTCACGGAAGAGTGCGCACCGAGAACAGTTCCGCACGCAGGCAGCGGAGGCGTGTACCCCCCGGACACCAGCACAAACAAATCCTCAGCACCCGCCCGACGCAAGGCGCGCTCGAGGCGACCCGTCAGCTCGTGGTCCGTCAGACCCAGCGCCTCGCCGGTGACCTCCCTCTCGAGCACGCCCCGCGCCAACCGGGCCGCGTGTCGATGCATGGCGACTTCAGCCTCGGTGGCCTTCGGTCGCACCAGATGCCGCGGTACATCCACGATCTCCAGCTTCTCCGCAGCCAGCTGCCTGTAGAGCTCGTAGGGCAATCCCTCGTGATCCAGCACACCGACTCTCGTCCAGCCTCTCTCCGCGCACAGACGCACCAGCTGCGCGATGAGTTGGGGGCTCGGGAGGATCGTTTCATGAAGCGTCACGGAGCGGATCCAGGGGTAGACCCTCGGTGACAGGGCGCACAGCAGAATCGGCGTCTCCCCTGAGGGGATCACCGTCAACGCGCGGTTCCAGTAAGGCATGTAGTTCGAGAGGTAGCGCACATCGTTCGAGCGCCAGACGTCGCAGAACGCCACGAGCACCTGCACGCCCAAGCCTGCGATGTTCCGCTGCAGCTCCTCGAGCCGCGCCTCCAGCGCCGCCCGGGGAAGCTGCTGGGTGTCCCAGCCGATGAAGCCTCTCTTCATGAGTGGAACAGCTTTCGGGGGGTGTCGTTCAAGGGGACGCAGCCCTCGGCCGTGACCAGCAGCGTGTCCCCAAACACCATGTACCCCGACAACGGCAGGTACGTGTTGGGATGAGCGATCAGGACCATGTCCTGCTTGCAGATGTAGTGCACATTCTCGAGCACGTGGGGCAGCTCGTCCGGGTAAAGGCCGAGGTTATGGCCGCGAACTCGCGTGTACTGCGGGCCGGTGTAGTCGCCGTAACCGCGCGCACGGAAAACATCGTTCTGCACACGCGCGACATCGGAGATATCCACCCCGGGACGCAGGTAAGTCTGCGCCGCCTGCTGCGCTGCGGCGAAAATCGAGTAGGCTTGCAGCTGCGCGGCGCTCGGCTCGCCGATCACCAGCGTGCGGCAGATCTGCGCATAGTAGCCATTGACCTGCGGTGTCAGCTCCGTAGTCACGGAGTCGCCGGGCTGGAAGCGGCGGGCGGTCGGAGGTTTCATGCCCGTCACCTCCGTACCCCCGGAGGCCACCAGCATGAAGTTGTCCTCCGCGCCATGGGCCTTGACGAACGACTCGACCTCGGCCACCAGCTCGAACTCCGTCATCCCCGGCTCGCAGACCTTCACGAAGTGCTCGTAGCCCCGGTCGGCGAGCTGCGCGGCCCGGCGGATCCACTCGATCTCCTCGGCGGTCTTCACGCGCCTGATCTCTTCGACATCCGCTGTCGCTGACACCGGAACCGCCCCTGCTATCTCCTGCACGGCGCGGACGAACCGCGCCTCCATCTGTTCCAGGCCATTGACGGCCACGATCGCGCGCGCCTCTGCAGCCAGCACCGCACGCAATCCTTCGGCGAGACGCAAGGAGAGCATGGGCTCGTCCTCGATCGCAGCGCCGACGGGCTCCACGTCCCAGGGATCGGTGACGAGAGCACGGATCTGCCCGCTGCGAGACAGCAGCGCCACCGCCTGCGGACCGGAGAAGTTCACGTTGATGAGGCAGCGGAACAGATCCTTGCGCCAGCCGTCCCCGTAGAACAGCAGCAGGTCCCAGCCGCGCTCGGCCATCAGCTGCAGGTACTGTTGCTTGCGGATCGGATTCAACATGTCAGGGAGAGACGGATTCGAGGAACCACTCGGTGGGAAGCTCCCGGCCCAGGCCGAGGGCGCGGGCGCGCTCCAGCACCACACCGCCCACGGCGGCGAACTGGATTCCGGAACCGGTGTTGTTGTTGTACAGGGTGATCTGATCCGCGCGCGTCCTGCCCTGAACCTTGCCGGCGCACAGCTGCTGGATCTCGTGAATCGCCTCCCAGGGGATCACTCCGTTCTGTGCCGCATCCCAGATATCGGGGGATTTATCCTGCTGCGCGACATCCTTGGCGTGCACCACGTACAGATCGGCGCGCCGGATGATCTCATCGTCGATCTCACGGCGCTTGTTGCTGCCGTCCGATCCTCCGATGGAGGCGACGTAGGTGCCCTTCTCAATCCAGTGACCGTCGAACACAGGGTCCCAGGCGGCGGTCGCCGCCTGGATGAAATCGCTGCCGTCCACCGCGGCGCGCGCGGATCCGGCCGGTTCGATCGGCCGATCGAGCTTCGCGCTCATCGTGTGGCAGAAGTCGCGGCAATGCTCCTGATTGGGGCTGAAGACCTTGACGCGCTCGAACGGATACAGGCCGCAGAGTGCTTCCAGGTGCGCGCCCGCCTGCCAACCGCTGCCGAACAGAGCGAGCACTCGCGGCTGGCGCGGCGCCAGGTACTTCGCCCCTACCGCGCTCATGGCGGCCACGCGCATTTTCTGGATCACCCCATCGGGCATGATGGCGACCGGCTCGATCTTCTCCAGGTCGAACAACATGACCAGCCCGCACCAGCGGTTGCCGGTGGCGGCCGGAAGAATGCGCCGCCGCTTCACGCCCGCCGTATAGGAGAAGCCCGCCATGTCGGAGGTGATTCGCAAGGCCCACACGCCGCTCCCGACGCCGCCGCCTTCCTGAGACTTGAAGCGGTAGCGAAAGCCGGGATGGTTCTTCGACTCCACCGGCATGTACGTCTGGCTGCGCGGCCGGTTGATCGCCCGGCCTTCGGCAAGCTCGCGCAGGATCGCCTCGGTAGCCCGCAAGGCGTCCGCATACGTCAGGGCCTTCTCCACATCCGCGTTGCTGAGCAACAGCGTCATCGGGTGTTGCCCGCGAAGAAAGTGCCGGAACGCAGCAGCGGGATCAGGCCGCCGGCTTCGAGCATGTGCAACAGGAATGGCGAGGGGACTTTGCCCTGCAGCCCCTTGCCGGAGGTCAGATTCGTCACCGCCCCCTCTCTGATGTCCACTCGCAGCATGTCCCCATCGTGCACCAGATCCTGGATGCCGGCCGCCTCCAGCAGCGGCAGCCCGATCTCATGACCGTTGCGATAGAAGGTGCGCGCGAACAGCTCGCTGACGACCGCGCCGATGCCCGTTGCCTGCAGCGCCTTGGCCGCCAGCGCCCGCCCGGAGGAGCAGCCGAAGTTCCTCCCCGCCACCAGGATGTCCCCGGGGCGCACCTTGCGCGGAAACTCCGGATTGAGGCCCTCGAGAACGAACGCCGCCATCTCGCGGGCGCTCTTGAACATGATATGGGTCGGGGTGATCAGGTCCGTCGGAATGTTGTCGCCGAACTTCCAGCAGCGACCCTCAAATATCAGAGCCGCCCCGACCGGGCCTTGCGCCGCTGTGGCCAATATCCACCCCCAAGCAGAAACCCACCCACGCCGGCCGGAGATTGTTCTCGGGGGTGTCCTTACTGTCTAATAGCACATGGGGCCTCACCCATAGCCATTGGTTATCCCCCTCGATGGACCTCAGCCAGCTCAAGCGCTTCGTTGCCACGGTCGAGGGCGGCAGTCTCGGCAAGGCCGCCGAAGGCCTGAATATCTCCCAACCGGGCCTGAGCAAGAGCATTCACCAGCTGGAGTCGGACTTCGGGGCCGCTTTGCTGCAGCGGGGGCCGAAGGGGGTGACCCCGACGGCGTTCGGCGAGGCGCTTTATCTGCGGGCCAAGAAGATTCTCGCGGAGTGGCATCACTTGGAGAACGACCGCGCGGCGCTCTTCAACGGTCTCACCGGGCACGTCACGATCGGGGTGGCGCGCGGGACCGGGTTCCTGGGGCGCGTCCTGCCCGCCGCCACCGCCAAGCTCTCGAGCAACCGGTATGCCGTGCGTCTGACGGTGGTCAGCGGAGTTGCGGAAGAGCTCGCGCGCGCCCTGCGCTTGGGCGACGTCGATTTCGCCGTCGCGGTACTGGACACTCCGGCGGGCAACACCGACCTCATCGAGGAGGTTCTGTTCCACGACCGCTGCGGGCTGTTCGTGGACGCACGCCACCCGCTCGCGAATGGCGGGTTCGTCTCGATCGAAGACCTCACCCGCTACTGCTGGCTGTTCTCCGCCGATGCGGCTTCCCTGCGCGAGGCATTGAGCGCGCTCGCGCACAGCCGGGGCGTCGAGCCCCGCAGCACCGTCATCGACAGCAACTCGGTGGTCTACCTGGTCAGCACGCTGATCGGAAGCGATTTCGTGGGCATGTTGTCGATGGACTCGGTCGAGGATGCGGTGATCGCCGGCAAGCTCGTGGAGGTGGTGCTGCAGCCCGAGCAACGCTCCGGCGTAGCGGTAGCGGCCGTCGAGCGGCCGGTCGGGTTTCTGCGCCGCGCCGACACGACGCTCTCCCCCGTAGCCATGGCGTTGCAGGAGGAGATCCGCCGCTTGTGCACCACGCTCGGATATCCGCTGGTGTCCCCGCGCTGATGCCCCCTCAGGCAAACACCGCAAAACCGAGAAGAACGAAGCACACCAGCATCCCCAATCCGAACATCCCGGAGCGCAGCGACGCCTTGTCGTTGAGATACGCCAGGATATAGACCCCTCTGGCGAGAACGAAAATCGCGCAACACACCAGCTGCACCCCGATCGACACGTGCCGCTGCGCCGCAGCCAGCACGGCAATGCCGAACACCGGCAGCGCCTCCATGCCATTCAGGTGCGCAGCCAGAGCGCGGCGTCCCTTGCCCTCCAGCCGCGCCTGCTGCTCGCGAGGGTGATGGTTGTCATAGCCGCCAGGCATTGCGTTCATCGCCTGTCCCACAACGGCGCGCGGCCAGTAGGCAAGCAGCACGGCCAGAATCAGCGACAGATAAGGAACGGCGCTCAACATCGCGTGACCCTCCGGTATCGAGTATCGTTGACGCATCGCCCGCATCCGGGCGCTTCGCGAGGAGAGAGTATGAGCAAGGGTATGGAGAGAAAGAAGGAAACGAAGAAGAAACCTGCCAAGACCTTCGGGGAGAAGCGCGCCGAGAAACGTGAGAAAAAGGCGAGCAAGGCGCTGCTGCGTTCCTGAGCTTGCGGGTGCGGGCGCGCGCGGCCGAGCGCTGCGCGTCGCCCCCCACCGGTCCTGCGTTCAGTAGCTCTCATCCTCGTTCGGGAAATCGCCCGACTTGACCTCCGCGATGTACTTCTTGAACGCACCCTCGATGACCTCGTGCAGCTGCGCGTACAGGCGCAGAAACCGCGGCGAGAAGTCCTGATTGATGCCCAGCATGTCGTGCATCACCAGTACCTGCCCATCCACGCCCGGTCCGGCACCGATGCCGATCACCGGAATCGACAGCTGATTGGCGACGCGCTCGGCGAGCTGCGCCGGGATTTTTTCCAGCACCACGGCGAAGCAGCCGCACTCCTGCAGCGCCATGGCATCGCGCACCAGTTGTTCGGCCTCATCCTCTTCCGTCGCGCGCACCACATACGTACCGAACTTGTAGATCGACTGCGGCGTCAGGCCCAGGTGGCCCATCACGGGAATGCCTGCCGTCAGAATCCGCTTGATGCTGTCCAGAACGAATTCGCCGCCCTCCATCTTCACGCAATGCGCTCCGGATTCCTTCATGATGCGCACGGCGCTCTCGAGGGCGAGCCTGCTGTTGCCCTGGTATGAGCCGAAGGGCATGTCGACCACGACCAGCGCCCGCTTGACGCCGCGAACCACGGCGGTCGCGTGGTCGATCATCTGATCGAGTGTGATCGGGAGCGTCGTCTCGTGACCGTGGATGACATTGGAAGCGCTGTCGCCCACCAGCACGGCGTCGATCCCGGCTGAGTCGAGGATTCGCGCCAGGGAAAAGTCGTATCCCGTGAGCATGGCGATCTTCTCGCCTCGCGCTTTCATCTCCGACAGCCGCGCGGTCGTCACTCTGCGCCTCCGGTCGTCCTCTTCTGCCGCATGGGCGATCTGGGTGGACATGCAACCTCCGCTCTGGGCAAAGCCGCCGCGCTAAGAATACACTTGGCCTGCACGCGAGAGGACCTGATTGGCCGCGCAGACGATCCTGATCCTGATTATCACCGTCAGCCTGGTCGGTCTGCTGTCTGCCCGCTTCCAGGCCTGGGCGCTGCTGCGCCCCTACCTGGTCGTCCGCGAGCCCCGCTATCGCATCGGCCTGCTCACCAGCGGCTTCGTGCACGCCGATGTGGGTCACCTGCTGTTCAACCTGATCACCTTCTACTCCTTCGGGTTCCCCCTGGAGAGGGTCATCGGGAGCACCCGGTTCGTGATCCTCTACCTGTTCGGCCTGCTGGTCAGCAACGTGGGCACGACGCTCAAGCACCGTGAGGATCCGAATTACGCCTCTCTGGGCGCATCGGGGGCCATCCTCGCCGTGCTGTTCGCTTCGATCCTGTATTTCCCGCAGCAGCGGCTGTTCATCCTGCCCCTGCCGGTGCCGATTCCCGCGCCGTGGTTCGCCCTCGGCTACCTCGCCCTCACCTACTACTGGTCAAAGCGCTCCCGGGGTCGCATCAACCACGACGCCCACCTCGGGGGAGCGCTCGCCGGACTGGTGTTTGTTGCCGTGACGGCGCCGCAGGCCTACCCGAATTTCATCGCCGTTCTGAGCGGGCACGGGCGCTAACGAGCAGCCGACAAAAACCACGCTTTTTGTCGGCGGAAACGGAGGCGATGTCCGACAAACGCGCCAAGCGCGTTTGTCCAATCAACCCAGTGTGATGCTCACGGGGCAATGGTCGCTGCCCATCACGTCGGCGTGGATCTGCGCGCGTTGCACCGCACGGCCGAGCGCCCTGGAGACGACCACATAGTCGATTCTCCATCCGACGTTGCGCGCACGCGCATTCGTGAACACGCTCCACCAGCTGTAGTGTCCGTTGCCCTTCTTGAACAGACGGAAGGTGTCGATGAAGCCCGCGTCCAGGAAGTTCTGAAAGCCCTGCCGCTCCTCGTCCGTGAAGCCTTTCTTGCCGCGATTCGGCTTGGGATTGGCGAGGTCGAGCTCGGTGTGCGCCACATTCAGATCGCCGCAGAAAATGACCGGCTTGCGCCGCTCGAGCTGGCGGCAGTAGGCGAGGAACGCCGGATCCCAATGCTCGAAGCGCAGCTTCAGGCGACTCAGGTCGTCCTTGGCGTTCGGCGTATACACGGTGACCACGAAGAAGCGGTCGAACTCGGCGGTGATCAGCCGGCCCTCCTCCGCCGCATCGCGCTCGAGCTCATCCGCGAAGCGATACTTGCGCGCGAACGATTTGGGAAAGCCGTCGATGATGTGCAGAGGCTTCTGCCGGGAGAGGATCGCGGTACCCGAGTAGCCCTTCTTCACCGCCGAGTGCCAATGCTCGTGATAGCCCGGCAGCTCGATCTGCAGTTGGCCGCGCTCGGCCTTGGTCTCCTGCAGGCACAGGATGTCCGGCCGATGCTTGTGCAGAAAGGGCTCGAAGAACCCCTTGTTGACCACCGCCCGAATGCCGTTGACGTTCCACGAGTACAGCTTCATCGGCGGCCCATCTCTTTGGACAGGCGCACCACCATCGCTGCGAGGATGCCGGCCGCCACCACCAGGATGACCCACAGGAGGCCGTTCCTCCAGGGCACGGAGGTCGCAGGCCGTAGCCGTTCCCTCCCGCCCAACAGAGTAGGCGCCGCCGCCGTTGCGTTGCCGATCTCCACCGCCTTGGGAAGCGAATCCAACGACATGTCCGCGGGCCCAACCGTTGCGCTGCCGTAGGCAATCAGATACGGCCCCGATCCACGGGCCAGGAACACCGCGTTCTGTGCAACCCAACCGGCACTCAGTCGCGGCACGCCGTTACCAATGCTGCCGCCGCGTGCGCCGATGCGGGCCAGCCAGTAGCGGTCGGTGTCCGGCGCGATATGAATCGGACCGTTGCGCAGCTCGGTGCCTGCGCTCTTCAGTCGATACAACCCGGCGTGTACCACCGGGCGCCACGCGGCTTTGGGATCCGCGCGCGACAGCAGGTCCACCGCGACAGTGGTGTTGAGCTCAGGAAGCTCCAGGTTGACGCGATCGATCGGAGGGCTCGCGCCCAGGTCGAATTCGAACTCGCGCGCCTGCCCGGAGACCGCCTTGCCCGGTACCATCACGTTGGCACGGGCGGCCTCCAGCGTTTCGCGCGCGGGCTCTGCGAGCACACCGGTCAATCCGAAGGGCGCCTCGGCCCCCACCCACGACAGCCGCCAGAATTTCGCCTGCGTCGGCCTGATCTCCAGACGCCGCTCCACCAGATGCTCGCCTCGTGCGTGCAGGTTCGCTACAGGCGCCGCGGATGCAATTCTGCGCCACTGGCCCAGCGTGTCGCCGACCTCGACCTGCATTCTCCCGGCGAAGTCCGCTGCATCGTCCGGCCATTGCAGAATGAGCGCCGCAACGGGTGTGTTCAGCGCCCGCGCGTCGAGGAGATAAGAAGCCGCGGCGACCGAGGCGCTGCCCGGAGTCTGCACATTGACGGCCGACTTTCCCGATTCGACCGTGATCCGCACGGCATCCAGTGCGGCAGCAGAGGTATCCTTGAGATGGAAGAGCGCTAGCGGCACTGCTTGCCGGACGCTGGTGCCGGCATCCGGACGCTCGAGTGCGTACGGGACGACCTCGCCCTGGCTGTTGAACACGCGCAGATCGCCCAGATCCGCGCGCACAGCCGTCTGATACACGGCGACGGGCAGCGGCACACGATACCCAGCGTCCTCTCCTGCCGTCTCGACCAGCAAGCCGTAGGCGAAGTCCGTAGGCTTCAGGTCCGCGGCGAGCGCCGAGCCGCTGACGGCTGCTGCCAGCAGCCAGGTTGCCCAACGTTTCATGTCTCGGGGCGCGCCGGCGCGCGTGCGGACGACTGCGGTGGCAGCGGAGAAAAATACCCGACGATCAGCATCAACACTCCTACCACGACGAACGAGACGATGCGCTCGATGGTCCCTACCCGGGACAGATCGATGAGGAACAGTTTCAGGATCACGACCGCCAGCAGAGCTGCGCCCACCAGCCAGACCACCCTGGCCTTCTTCTGCGTCGCGAGGAGCATACTCGACAGGGCCAGCACGGCCCAGAAGATCGACACCGAGGTCTGCACGAGTGTCGATCGCAGCAGCGCCTCGGCCTGCAGCGGGATTCCGGCCCAATAGTGCAAGGTGCGCAGCAGTGCGGCATTCAGCCACACGAAGCCCAGTGCGGCGAGCGCTCCAAATGCCTCCGCATCGCGCATCCGCGCTGAAGACTGCGCTCTCCGCAGGTGTATCCAGTAGCGCAGCAGCACCAGCAGTACGAACAGCTGCGCCAGGTCCAGGGGATTGAGCAACGGCACGAATGGCAGCGGAGCGGGGTCGCCATTGCGCCAAACATCGGTGAGCACGCTCCAGAGCGCAAGGTATAGCGCGAGACCGCCACCGGCCTTCCAGAGGTAGGCACCGCGATGGACACCGATGGGCCAGCCGTCGCGGCGCGCAAAATGCACGAGGGTCACAATCGCCACTGCAGGAACGAGTGCCCAGGCGATCGCCGGCCATGAGCCGCTTCCCTGCACGCCTCGATCGATGGCCCAGGCGACTTCCCAACTCACGAGTGCGATCAACAACCACGCTCCCCCGGTATGCAGCGTATTCGCGAGACGCTCACCCGGAGATCCTTCGTGGCGCTTGCACAGGAGATAGAAGACAGCAAACGCGCAGGGCCACGAGACCCAGCCCCCGTCCGCCAGCGGATGATGAACCTCAGCGACAGCCAGCAGCGCATAGAGGATCATCCCCGGCAGGAGCCACAGGGCCGCAAGCCGGGCGACCCTCAGCTGCGTCCGCCGATGCAGCTCGCTCGCGATCAGGGCCGTTGCCGTGAGGAACAGCAGGCCGGCACCCGCGTCGTAACGGTCCGGCACGCTGCGCTGGATTTCCGTGAGCCCGCTGAACAACCACCACAGCAGGCCCCAGAAGAACAGGACTGTCGGGAGCGGAGCTTCATAGTCCGACAGGCGCTCGCGATACTTCTCCAGGATGGCCGCACAGAACACCGAGGCGGCGCTCAGCAGAGCTCCGCCCAGGCAGGCGCTGTTGAGAATCGGCAGTACCTCACGCAGCGTGTCGCGGTCGCTCCAGAAGATCACCCCACCCGCGATCTGCAGCAAAGCACCGAACGCGCGCGGCAACCGCCGGCTCTGGCGGCATCCGATCCACACGAGGGCGGCTCCCTCGAGCGACCAGGTCGCCGAGCTCCAACGGCCGGCCAGCGCCAGCGGTACGGCGAGCGTCAGGAACAGCACACCGAGCGCCATGAACGCTTCCGCCAGCAGACGCTGAGAGTCACGACGATGCAGCATCCACGCAAGCGCCAGGTACATTGCGCTGACGGCCAGCGCGCTGTAGGCAAGCGCGAAGCGGTGCTCGAACAGCAGGGCCGACTGCAGCCCGAAGGCAGCGAGCGGCGTTCCGAATACCAGCGTGCCATCGACGTATCCGCGCAGCTCAGGAGGCTGACGTTGCGCAAACAACACGGCGATCGCAACGTAGAACAGGAAGAACAGCACCAGAAACGGCTCAGTGGTGGCGAGCATCTCCGGTCGATACCGCAGCACTCCCCACGCTGTGCCGATGACGAAGGTAAAGAGAAAACCGACGACGTTCAGCGGCCGCCAGGCCTTGAACCACGCAATCAGGACGAGCCCGAAGCTCAGAACGGCGTAGTAGCTGAACAGAACGACGTGACTGCCCTCGCCGGTGGAGGCGAGCACGGGCGCCAGGAATCCACCGGTGGCGCCGAGCAGCGCAAATGCCTGCGAGTCCTGCAGGATCGCCAGCGCCGCCGACAGCACGGCGATCACGATCAGCAGCGCGAATGCGGCCCCCGGCGCCAACAATGAGTACAGCCGCAGCCCCGCGAATACGCTCAGGTACAGAATGCCGACACCGCCGCCCTGCAGCGCGAGCGCGTACCCGGGTCGGCGCACGCGCAGTCTCCAACCCAACGCCAACAGAACGATTCCGCCGACAGCGACAGCCGAGAGGCGCAACTCGATCGGTATTTTGGAATGCTGCGCGAGATAGCGCAGCAGGAAGGCGACGCCGAAAAACAGAACGACGATGCCGACGCGCACCAGCGTATTGCCACCAGTGAAATAGTCGCGGACGAGACACCACGCGGTTTCGAACACGTCCGGACGCGCCTGTCGGCCCCAATCGCCGCGCGCCTCTTCGGGAATGTCGGGTACGCGCGGAGGCGGAGTCAGATCGAGTGTCGGCGACCACGCCGGTCCCGGCGCGGCCTGCGCGGGTGTCGGCTGCGCGGGCGCCGTAGCGCCAGGCGCGGGCTCCGCTGCCACGGCCGCGCCCGGAGTCGCGCGCGCGGCTGAAGTCGCGGCGGGCCCGGTGGGCTGCGCGCGCTGTTGTTGTGCGTGCTCCGGCTCGTCCAGCTGCTGACGTAGCCGCGCAACCAGCTTTGCCAACCCGCCGAGCGCCCGCTCAGTCTCGCTGAGCCTCTGGCGCAAGAGCATCCCTTCTGCGATAGCTAGCCCCGCCACCGCACCCAACAGCACGCTGAACCACGTGCGATCGGCTGAAAACAGCGCCAGGCCCAACACCGCCCCGAGGATTGCGAGCACGACCCGCATAGCACGTTCTTTCAGGCGCAGCTCAAGCTGCGACCCTCAGCTTATCAGGGGTGGTGCAGGTATGCTTGGGCGCCCAGACAGAGGAAGGCGGCACGCCGTGAGCATCAGAGCAGTCCAGGGAGACATCACCCAACTCAAGAGCGAGGCCATCGTCAACGCGGCCAACTCCTCGTTGCTCGGCGGAGGAGGTGTGGATGGTGCGATCCACCGCGCCGCCGGGCCCGAGCTCCTGGCCGCCGGCCGCAAGCTCCAGGTCAGAGCTAAAACCGACCGCTCTGGAAGTCCTTGAAGGCCTGCATCAGCTCCTCCTGAGTGTTCATCACGAAGGGCCCGTACTTGGCGACCGGCTCGCGAAGCGGGCGGCCTGCGACCAGAATCGCGCGTGCCCCACTGCCCTCCGCTCCCGGCGTGACGCCCTCGATGCGCACTTCGGGCCCCTCGCTCAGAACCGCGAGCTCCTGCGACTTCACCGTCGTCGCCGATTCCCCGCCGACGCGCACCGCGCCCTCGAACACGTAGAGAAAAGCCGCGTGACCCTCAGGCAACTGATGCGTGAACACACTGCCGGGCGCGACCTCCACATCGAGGTACGTCGGGTCGGTCGCAGGTTGGGAGATCGGCCCTTCCGTGCTACCCACCTTGCCCGCAATGACCTTCACGCGCACGCCTTTTACCGGCGTGACGACAGGAATCCGGTCCGGTCCAAACTCCTGATATCGCGGAGCCGTCATCTTGTCGCGCGCAGGCAGGTTCAGCCACAGCTGAAAGCCGCGCATGCGACCCTCCTGCTGCTCGGGCATTTCCGAATGCACCAGTCCCCGACCCGCCGTCATCCACTGCACGCTGCCGGGAACCAGCACGCCTTCGTTGCCGTGGTTGTCCTTGTGGCGCATGCGACCGTCGAGCATGTAAGTGACCGTCTCGAACCCCCGATGCGGATGGTCCGGGAAGCCGGCGATGTAGTCCTCGGCCCGGTCGGTGCCGAACTCATCGAGCATCAGGAACGGATCCAGATCCGGCATGCGCGGCTGTCCGATGACACGTGTCAGCTTCACGCCGGCTCCGTCCGAAGCGGGCATGCCTCGCACCATGCGCTCCACGCCACGCGTTATCTGCTTCAGTGCCGTTGCCGTATTCATCTCTGTAACCTCATAGTGAGCGCTACGCCGCGCGCGGCAGGCTCAGTGCCTCGCCGATCGCAGCCAGCGCCGAGTTGATTCCGGTGCGGCGGTGTTGCGGCGATAACGCCAGACCCTCGGCCCGCACGAACGTCACGGAGTCGATGCCCAGGAAGCCGAACAGGAACTTCAGGTACGACTCGGCGAACTCGCCCGGCGCATTCGGCGCGTACACGCCACCGCGCGAGATCGCCACGATAACCTTCTTCCCGCCCGCCAGTCCCTGCGGCCCCGACTCGGTGTAGCGGAACGTCTTGCCCGCCACGGTGACCCGGTCGATCCAGGCCTTCTGCCGGCTGGCAGAGCCGGCTCCCAGGATGCTGGAATCGATGTGCAGTAGCTTCA
>DATNEN010000030.1:0-2987 GCA_035552975.1 Steroidobacteraceae bacterium | reverse complement strand
CTCCTGTGGGGTACGGCCAACCTGTTCAGTCACCCGCGCTATGCCGGAGGTGCGGCCACCAGCCCGGATCCAGAGGTGTATGCATGGGCGGCCGCGCAGGTGCGCGCCTGCCTGGAGACGACTCAGCGGCTAGGCGGGGAGAACTACGTGTTGTGGGGCGGTCGCGAAGGCTACGACTCGCTGCTGAACACGGACCTGCGGCGGGAGCTCGATCAATACGGCCGGTTCCTGTCGATGGTCGTGGAGCACAAGCATCGCATCGGATTCAAGGGCGCCATTCTGATCGAGCCCAAGCCCTTCGAGCCGACCAAGCACCAGTACGATCGTGACGTGGCCGCCGTGTACGCATTCCTGCAGCGCTACGGGCTGACGAAGGAAGTGAAGGTCAACATCGAAGTCAACCATGCCACCCTCGCGGGGTTGGATTTCGAGCACGAGGTCGCCGCGGCGCGCGCCTACGGCATCTTCGGCTCCATCGACATGAATCGCGGCGATCCGCGCAATGGCTGGGACACCGACCAGTTCCCGAACAATGCGCAGGAGCTGGTGCCGGCCATGGCGCAGATCGTGGAGGACGGCGGCTTTGCCGGCGGTGGCTTCAATTTCGACGCGAAGCTGCGGCGCCAGTCGGTCGAGCCGGCCGACCTGTATCTGGCGCACATCGGCGGCATCGACACACTGGCACGCGCGCTGCTCGCGGCAGCGGATGTGGTGAGCAGCGGGGAGCTGGCGCGCCTCAAACAGGAGCGCTATCGCGGTTGGGAGAGCGATCTGGGCCAGCGCATCGTCAAGGGTGAGTTGAGCCTGGAGCAGCTCGCGGACCTGGCCACCGAGAAAGGCCTGGACCCCGCACCCCGATCGGGGCGGCAGGAGCTTGCGGAGAGCCTCATCGCGCGGCGTTGCAGGTACTGAAGGCGCGCTCCGTCCGGTGCGAGCGCAATAAACGTCAAGCAGCCGACCGCGCCGTTCTCTAGGCTACCGGCAGTATGAGAGCTCAAGTGGAGCGCGTGGCCGCAACGCGCCTCGTGCGCCGTCATCGCTCGCCTGGGGAGAAATCAGATGAGGCGGTTCTGCCGCTCACGGACAATTGCTTTGTGCATCGGCCTGTTACTCAGCGGGGACTGCGTTCGAGCGCAAGCCCCGCCGACCACGGCACCTCCGCCTTCTGCAGCGATGCAGGCCATGGCGCTCGGGCCGCAGCAGGCACAACTGCTGGGTCGCTGGGATGTGGAGATCGTCTTGTCCAACGGGGCAACTCCAGCCCAACACTCCAAAGGCAAGGCGGATTACTCCTGGGTGGTGAAAGGGCGATGGCTGGGCTGTCATTTGACAGGGGAGATGCTCGGCGCTCCCTATGAGCAGTTCACCATCCTGGGCTACGACAGCTACGCCAGAAACACCGTCGAGGTCGCCGTCGAATCGGTCGACAACTCGATGCTGCTGTCGCGCGGAGCGGCGCTGCAGCCCGACCGGCCCGTCACCATGCTCTTCGGGGAGCTCGATGAGTACACCAGCGGTGTCCTGCACCGGCCCTATAAAGTGCTGCTGAAACGAGTGAGCCCCAATCAGCACGTAGTGACCATCCTGGGCTTCGATGACAGCGGTCAGGAAGTGCCGAAGGTCGAGTTCAGGTTCTCGCGGGAAAAAGCCCGCTAATCGCCTGTGCCTTGCGCAGCAGGCGGATGCCGGAGCATACTGTAAATATAGACAGTATCCGGCTGAGCGCGCGTCGCGATGGAAGCCACGATTCTCCATGCGGACCTCGACGCTTTCTATGCCTCGGTCGAGCAGTTGCTCGACGCTTCGTTGCGCGGCAAGCCGATCGCTGTCGGTGGCGGAGTGGTGCTGGCGGCGTCCTACGAAGCGAAGGCCTTCGGCGTGCAGAGTGGCATGTCGGGATGGCGTGCGCGGCAGCTCTGCCCGAGTCTCACTTTTGTCAGCGGCCATTTCAGCGAGTATCAGCGTCTCGGGGATGCGGCGATCGATGTCATCGCCGACTACACGCCCCTGGTCGAGCGAATTTCCATCGACGAGGCCTTTGCCGATGTCGCGGGATGCACCGGTCTGTTTGGCTCGCCGGCGGAGATTGCACGCACGATCCGACAGCGGGTGAGGGCAGAGCTCGGCCTGCCGATCTCGGTCGGCGTCGCGCGGACCAAGCATCTTGCGAAAATCGCCTCCCAGGTCGCTAAGCCCGACGGGCTGGTCGTCGTTGATCCTGCCAGGGAGCTCGACTTCCTCCACGCGCTGCCGGTCGAGCTGATGTGGGGTGTGGGCCCTGCCACTCAGGCACGACTGGCCGAGCGGGGCGTGCGGACCATCGGTCAACTGGCGAATACGCCAGGAGGCTCGCTCGAGCAGTTGCTGGGCCCGGCAGCGGGCAACAAGCTGGCTGCGCTGGCGTGGAATCGCGATCCTCGGGAAATCAAGACCCATCGGCGGGCCCGTTCGGCAGGAGCTCAGTCTGCCCTCGGGAAGAAACCGGCGCAGGCGAGCGTGTTCCGGCCGACGCTGCGACATCTCGCGGACCGGATCGGTACGCGCCTTCGAGCCAAGTCCCTGGCCGGGCGCACGATCACCATCCGTGTTCGCTTTGCCGATCTGCACTCTGTAACCCATGCCGTCACCCTTGACGCACCGATTTCGGCGACGGCCACGTTGGCGGAGATTGCAGAGGATCTCGTGCGTGCCGTGCTTGCGCGGTACCCGCGTGAGTCCAAGATCTCACTGCTGGGCATCTCGGTGTCGCACCTCGCGAAAGACTCGGAGCTGCAGCTGGACCTGCCGTTGGGCGCCAAGGATGACGCGCGCCGTCCCGGCAGCCGCAGAGGGCTGGCGCGCTGGTCGGCGGACCGGGCCGTCGACCGGATCCGTGACCGCTTCGGATGGGAAGCCATTGGATATGGATCGGTCGTGTTGGGATTGTCACGCAGCGTTCCGGACGAGTTCCGTGTACTCGCCGAGCAGGAGTTGTAGGATGTGCCTGC